>CAZSOA010000213.1:0-5561 GCA_964608305.1 uncultured Desulfofustis sp.
GGGGTCCTTTGCAACTTGGAGGCCGGTTGCAAAAAGCTGCTTTGCTTCGATCCGGTAGCTCCGGTCGCCGAGTTGTACCGGCACTACCTCTCCTTTTTCCAGCCATTCGCTGAACGGCTCGGAGGTGCCGTCGCTGACCCAGACCTTGATACCGACGATGGAATGGCCGCGGGAGCGGGCATTGATCACGCCGAAGCTGAGTTCTTCGTCGGACCAGCGCTCCTGTCGCTGAAACGGCACGATAAACGATTCGCGGGTACCGGTCGCCGTGTTCTCCAAAAACACCAGGAAATCCTGAAATCCTTGATAGCTGGATTGGTAGAAGGTGATCCCCTTGTATTTGAGCGGGTGATTCACCCGGATCTCCGTGGTCAAGACCTCGGCACCGTCTTCGATGACGGTCAGACTGGAGACATAATCCTTCGGCGTGCCGTTTTCGTAGAAATCCACATCGAAACTGTTACAGCGCACGGTAAACCCGAGATCTTTGAAACTGTTACTGCCGAACAGGGCGATTCGGTCACGTTCCAGCGTTTCCGGAATAACCATACTCCCCTTGAAACCGCCGACCGAGCCGATCACGCCGCCAAGAAAGATAATCAGGATCGAAATATGGACCAGGTAGGCGCCGGTTCTCGTCCAGGCGCCTTTCTGGGCAAACAGCAGGATGCCGCTTTCCGTATTTTTCGAGGATGTCTTCCAGCCGGCGGCAGTCATGATGCTCGCCAGCCGGCTGCCGGTGTCTGCCGGTGCGGTCGACTCCTGCCAGCTGCTGCGATTCGGCATGTTTGCGAGCCGGTCTTCCGGCCGGTTCAGGCCGTCGGCGGTAATCTGTTTCCACGCCCCGGGAAACCGATCGATACTGCAGATGATCAGGTTGAAACAAAGCAGAGAGAGCAACGAGACAAACCACCACGATCGGTACATGTCGGGGATATCAAGAACCAGAAACAATCGTGCCAGTTCCGCCCCGTACTCGTTGAAGTAGAATTCGTCGGGCTTTTTCTGGGGGATGATGGTGCCGATGATCGATGTGAGTGCAAGCAGTGAAATCGTAACCAGGGCCAGCTTGACCGAGGCGAAAAACTGCCAGAGTGCGTTTTGTGATTGCATTGATCGAGAAGTCGTAACGGTTAACGAAAAGGTGTCGTCGTGGTGTCGGGATGAGGTCTGCGCATCGTACGACATATGACCGGTTTCGGCCAGCAGATATGAACACGCACTAAACCAGTTTTGCCGTTAATTGGAAAGCAAATTCTTAAATTCCCGGGGCGAGAAATCGACGATGTTCAGATGCGCGATTGGTGCTCCTGATAGGCGGCTGACCGGCGCCGGTCCGGCAGAGCGAGGAATTCTCTGACTTCGTTGCGCATCTCGTTGAGATCAGAGGCCAAAGACCCGTGAACCTGTACGACGTTGTTGGCGTGGTCGCAGGTCAGCCAGGTTGGCCCGGGCTGGAGCAGATCGAGCAGCAGCGCCAGTTCTTCGACGGTGCCTTCGGCACTCTGCGGGACAAAGGAGCCGTCGGCCACCTGGGTGAGCAGCGGGCAACCGGGTTGCCCGCCGGCCGGATCCGGTTCATAGAGCCACAGTCGGCGGATTCTGACAAATTCCGGCTGCAGTTTGTTGAGTAATGCAGCCGTTGCGGTGATGTGTTGCCGCCAGTGGGTGGCCCCGCCGAGACCGAGCAGCACATAAAACGATTGCTCGATTCCGGCTTGTCGCAGCCAGGAGGAGACGTCGGCAACCATTTCCGGGGACTGCCCCTTTCGTTGGAAGCGTAATACTTCCGGATCACCCGACTCCAGGCCGAGATGGATCCTGGTTAAACCGCGGGCGGCAAGGTTGCCGATAACCGGCAAACCGAGTTTTTTCAGCGTTGAGACGCGCGCGTAGCTGGTGACCTTCTTGACCGGAAACGTCCGGTAGAGCAGGTCGAGTATGTTTCCGACGAGTTCGGCTCCGGCGCTTAACGGATCGGCATCGCCAAGAAAAAATTCCTCGGCGTTTGGCCGCCGCCGGTGCAGGGCGGCGATGTCGGCACTGATCTCATCCTCGGTTCGCTTTGAGTAATGCGGTTCTCCGAAATGCGGATAGATGCCGCAGAAGCGGCAACGATTCCAGTTGCAGCCCCTGGTGATACGGATCAGGGTGCTGCGCCATTCGCTGGGTGGACGAATGATCGGTTGTTCGGGAAGAGGGGTGGTGGGTCTGCTCATCTGGTGTGTTTATGTGCAATTGTTTGATTTTGTATGAAAACATTTCCAGGTTGTGGCCGGTCGGCACCGACTCCGGCTGCCGCGCTGCGGCCTTTTCGGCTGCGCTCCGCAACCCTCCGGGCTTGTTTGCTGCGCTCTGCCGGGCTTTCACGATGCAGCCTCCGCCGGCACTGACCGGCCGGCCGGGGCAGGTCCGGATTGGTTTCCACGCTTCGCAGCCATGGCGGTTATGCATGGTGGTCGGTCAGCAGGAGGTTTGTTACGATGCGCCCCCCTATTATAGTAAGGCGAGGCGGAAGAATGGCAATACGGCATAAAAATCTTGAAAAAGTCAGGGAAACGAAGTAAACAGTCTCTTTTCGGCTTTTTTCGCTGGCGTTATTTTTTGAACGGTCCGCCCCCCTTGGCCGATAACGATGGAAGGGGTGACGGCTCACGATATAAGGAGATAGATCATGGCCAGAGTATGTGAAATTTGCGGCAAAGGACCGGTTACCGGGAACAACGTTTCCCATGCCAATAATAAGACACGGCGCCGCTGGCTGCCGAACTTGAAGCGGGTCCGCATGGTAACCGCAACCGGTGGTGTCCGCCGCACGCGGGTGTGTACTCGCTGCATTCGCTCAGGAGTGGTGGTCAAGTCTGCATGAGCAAGGCGTGTGTCGGTTCCGTGGTGGCGGTTTATGCAACGCGCCTAGGCCTATGAGGAAGTACTGTCGCGCCTGGTTTCGGGAGGTGAGTAATGTCTGAAGATGCCATGGAATTTCTGCCCTATGAAGAGGCATTGAAAATCGTTGCCGCTATTCAGGAAGAAGAGGATATCGAACAGGAAAATCGACGGATCCTGACGGTCTACAATTATGATGACCGGGAAGTCTGCTGGTTTGATTTCGACGAAGTCATGGCCGCGGTCGGAGAGGTTCCGGCAGGCGAGCGGAAGGAAACCGTGCAAAAGTATATTCTCAACCATATCCCCACCTGGGCACGCGAGATCTGAGGACGACTGCTCGGGTGTCGAGCGGAGTTGGTAGTTTCTGCAACCGACGAGTAACGAGGCCGCACCCTGAATCAAGGGCGCGGCCTTTTTTTTGTGTGAAGCGCAGCAAAAACGGGAAACGCTCCATGATGGAACGTCTCCCGTTTTTTGTTTAAAGATCCTTTTTATCACATATGTCTAGGGTGCTGCGCTCAGCCGGGCCTTCACGATGCAGCCTCCGACAGCACCGACCGAGCCGAATTCGGATGATTTTCTTCTCGTCAGAGGCGTTAGAAGCGTTGATCGACGTAATACTGGTTATGGATAGTGGGCTGGCCTGAGCCGACAGCACCGCTGCCGTACGGATCAGACACCAGTTCCCAACCGTTGGCGGTACGGCAGACGGTACCGTACAGCTTCCGGGCCTTCCCGTTCACCGTCCCGAGAATTTCCGCCTGGCGGCACTCAGGCTGCGGTGCCGGTCGATGGCTGACGACCGGGTGGTAATGGTGGTGTTCGACGACTCTGTGCTGTACCACCGGGCGATGATGCGGCCCTTTTTTCTTGTATTTCGGTGCATAGTGATGCACCACCGGCTGCGGTTGTCGATGATAGACCGGTTGCGGTTGTCGATGATACACCGGCTGATAGGCGTAGCCCCTGCCTTTATCGATTTCATTGCCGACGATATAGCCGAGCAGGCCGCCGACGGCGGTGCCGATCAGGGTCGCTTCGGTATTTCGGCCGATCGCCTGGCCGGCGATGGCGCCGCTGCCGGCCCCGATGATCAATCCGTTAATGCCGCGGCTGTGGTCCGCCTGGGCGCCGACGGCACCGATAAGCGACACCAGTGCGATAGTTGCTGCAAGAATCATTTTTTTCATGATCGTCCTCCGTTATCTGTAGTTGGTTGGTGTGGGTGCTGCTTTGCCTTCTTTGTAAGCTTTTTGATGGGGCAAAGATAGCGGATATGGGGCGATGTCGAACCCGACATCGCCCCATATCGGGGTGGCATGGCCGTGGATTTCGTGGAAATACCGGTGCTTCAGAACAAGAGATGAGACGGATTCGGGAGGGTGGACGGCGCGGCGAGCTGCAGCGCAGGGAGTTACTTATTGTGCTGCGGGAACCTCAACCATCGTGCCTGATCCCGGCAACCGGTAGCGGATGACGGCAGAGCTGTCGGCACGTGAAAACGGTCGGCCGGTGGTGAAGTGAACGGAGATCGTACCCGGCTGGGTATCTTTGATCAGCCATCTGATATTGCCCTTTTTCCCGTCGATTTTGGCAGGGGCCGGGTTGGTGCCGACAACGGGTGTATTTCGGGGCAGGTAGACGTCGACGATCAGATTGGATGGGGCCGGGCCGGAAAGCGCGATTTCGACGACGGCGCTGTTGGCCTGGGTTTGTACCAATCGGGCGGAGACGTTACTCGCAGAGGCATTGCTTCCCTGGAGCATGACCAGGAGCAGACAGATGGCACCTGAGGTGGCAAGCACGAATTGTCGGGAGGTTTTCATAACGGTGGCTCTCGTGTCTGGGTGCATAATCTTCGAATGCTTATTCAAGGACGGTAAATCTTTGTTGCCCGGGGTGCCAGAGGTAACCGTCGCCGAGCCAGATGGTTTCAATCAGATCCATATCGATGCCGATCTGCGGATCGGAGCCAATCAGATCGTAGACGACAAGGATCTCTTCGTCGCTGATCCGATTGTCGCGATTGCTGTCGGCCCAGTGGTGGCTGCCTGTTGTCGTCTGCCGGTCGCCGTCGATTGTCATCTCCGGAATGTCGGTGCCTGCCAGTTTCAGGTGACCGTCAAAAATTATGGTTCCCTGCAATGAAGATTTGCTGCTGACGGTATAGGCAAACATTGTTGGACCGTTGATTTTCCTCAACCATTTGACGGCGTTGGCCCTGCGATCCTGCCCGGAAATCGGCGGTTCGGAGGCGACCAGCTGTGTTTCTGCGGGCAGTACTTCCTGGACGATGACGGAGGTCGGTTGCTCAGTCGCGGCATTGATATGCAGGAAAACCGGAAATGGTTGGCCGGCGACGAAATGCTCCGGGACCACCCGGCGAATGGTGAACTCGGTTACGGCCGGCTGCGTGTCGCGGAAAACCATGAAAATGATTATTGCCAGCACTGATACCGCTATCACAGCCCCGGCCAGCAGTACCGGTCGAATCGGTAGAGGGAGTGCGTTTCCGGCATCCGCCGGGCGGTTCAGATCCGCCGGCATCGGTGTGGGGTCATCACCAGGAAACTGTTCCGGGGGGCGTGCGCTTTCAGCAGCTGCATCGGCAGGCGGTTCCGGTTGCCGCTCAAGCAGGATGTCCAGGTCGACTTCCAGTGCCGCCGCCAGTT
>CAZSOA010000214.1:0-5508 GCA_964608305.1 uncultured Desulfofustis sp.
GCTTGATGCCGCGGCGCTTGGCTCGCTGTGTGCACACGAGCGAATTGTCGCCTTGGGAGAGATGATGAATTTTCCCGGTGTGTTGGCCTGCCTGCCCGATGTCATGAGTAAGATCGCGGCCGCCCATCAGCACCGCAAGATGGTAGACGGCCATGCCCCGGGAGTGAGCGGGAAACAGCTGGCCGGCTATGTATCCGCCGGCATCGGCAGCGATCACGAGTGTATCGCTGCCGATGAGGCCCGTGAAAAACTTGCCATGGGCATGCATATCATGATCCGCGAAGGGACCGGTGCGAAAAACCTCGCGGCTCTGCTGCCGATCATCACCCCGCCCACCGAACCGTTTCTGATGTGGTGCACCGACGACCGTCACCCGGGTGATATCTGCAGCGAGGGGCATATCAATTTTCTCGTGCGGCAGGCGGTGTGTGCCGGCATCGACGCAATGGCCGCGATCCGGATGGCAACCATCCACCCGGCCCGCTATTTCGGCCTGTTACAGCTCGGGGCCATCGCCCCGGGACGGCGTGCCGATCTTCTGGTGTTCCCCGATCTTGAATCGTTTGTCCCGCATCAGGTCTACAGTGCCGGGCTGCTTGTCGCCGAGGCCGGGCGGATGTGCGCCGATATCGCTGCCCCGAAGACGACGCCTTGTCCGTCGACGATGAACGTGAAAGGCGGGGAAATTGATCTGACGATCAACGCTGATGGGGCGATCGGACGTGTCATTGAACTGGTGCCGGACCAGATCGTCACCCGAGCCGGGGTCGCGACGTTTACCCGACGTAATGGTGAGGTGATCAGTGATCCCGAGCGGGATCTGCTCAAGCTGGTGGTCGTGGAGCGACACCATGCCGGCGGCAATATCGGTAAGGCCATGGTCAACGGCTTTGGCCTCAAACGGGGCGCGCTGGCCTCAACGGTGGCCCACGATTCCCACAATATCATCGCGGTCGGCGTCGCTGATGCCGATATCAGGGCCGCCATCAATGCCGTCATCGCTTCCGGCGGCGGTCAGGTGGTCGTTGTCGACGGTCGGGTCAGCGCGGCGCTGGAACTGCCGCTGGCCGGGTTGATGGCCGATCGTGGGCTGGCTGAGGTGCGTCAGTGCATCGATGCATTGAACCGGGCGGCACAAGCGATCGGAGCCGTTCCCGGCGATCCGTTCATGACCTTATCGTTTCTGGCCCTGCCGGTGATTCCCGAATTGAAGCTGACCGATCGCGGGCTGTTCGATGTCATGCGGTTCTGCCATGTACCGCTGTTCGTTGACCGGTAGTTCTGCCCGGGCAGGCCCCGGTGGTGTGCTGAGAATCAGGTATCCGCCGGGCGGAAGCGATTGCCGATAAAGGTCACGGCCACCACGAGCAGGGTCGATATCCCGATCATGATAATCCCCAGGGCCGATAATCGGCCCCAGAGTCCGTCCTCGGAAAAGCGCAGAATCTGTACGGCCAGGACCTCGGTTCCCGGGCGGGACAACACTACCGACAGCGACAGCTCGCGCACGAACATGGTCGCCATCAACACCCAGCCGGAGACGATTCCCGGCACCAGCAGCGGGATGACGATGCGGCGCAGCGTGGTCAGATAGGAGGCGCCGGCGACCAGCGACGATTCTTCGAGGTGGTTGTGGATCTGGACAAACGCGCTCGAGAGCGGGCGCACCCCATAGGGCAGATAGGTGGCGATATACCCGATAAGCAAGGCCCAGATCGTCGCATAAAGGGGCGTCCGGACGAAAAACCACATGAATCCGACCCCGATAACGATCCCGGGGAACGAAAAAGAGAGGAAACTGAGCGACTCAAGTGCGCCGGCGCCTCGCGTACGGACCTTGACGATCACGTAGGCAACGAAGATCGACAGGACAACGCCGATAGTCGCCCCGAACACCCCGAGGAACAGGCTGTTTTTCAAAGAAAGCAGTGAGATCGGGTCATTGAGCACGTCGATCCAGTGTTTCAGGGTCATCATCGAAAATGCCTTGGCACTCGGCACCATTGAGTACGGAATCAGTGAGGTGTAGACGAGTACCACTACCGGCAGGATGATCAGAACGAACGAGAGCAGACCGAGGATGATGAACAGGGGGATTTTTGAGCGCTGCAGTCTGATGATGGTCGGTTTGTAGCCGCGCCCGGCGATGGTGACATACTTATCGCCGGCGGCGGTCAGATAGCGATAGAGATAGATGAGCACGATCGAGGCGACCAGCACGCTCATCCCGACCGCGGCGGCCTTGCCGTAATCGGCGGCAAAACCGGTGGAAACCATCTGGTAGAGGTGGGTGGCAAGCACGTAGATGCGGCCCGGCATGCCGATAACCGATGGTACGGCAAAAGAGGCGAGGCCCCGGATGACGCAGAGAATGAAGGCGGCGAGAATGGCCGGGCGCAGCACCGGCAGGGTGATTCGGAAAATGGTTCGTCCGGTCGAGGCGCCGCAGACTCGTGATGACTCTTCCAGCGAGGCATCAAATGAGGCCATTGCCGGTGCGATGATCAGATAGGCGATCGGCAGATCGAGCAAACCCTCGACGAGGATCATGCCCGGCAGGGAGTAGATGTTGAACGGGGACTTGTCGAGAAAGAATACCTGTTGCAGGATCAGATTCAGGATGCCGTTGGACGGGTTGAGAAGCAACACCCAACTGACCGAAAACAGAATGTGCGGGATCATCATCGGGATAATCGAGATGATCCCGAACATGAATTTGCCGGGAATATCGGTGCGGATATTCAGATAAGCGAGAAACAGGGCGAGTGTGGTGGCGGTCATTGCCGATCCGACCACGAACACGAAGGTATTCCAGAGGACTTCCAGCAGTGCCGGGTCGGAGTAGGCGGCGGCGTATTTTGCCAGCGTGAACTCCCCGGAGGCGGTCAGGCCGGTCGACAGACTGCCGAAAACGAGCATGACCACCGGACAGACCGTCAGGAATCCGACGATAACGATCAGCAGCAGGGTCAGTTTGCCGTGTTTTCCGGGCATCGTTCGTTACCGGGCGACGAGCAGACAGTGCTCCGGTTTTACGTGAAAACCGACCCGGTCGCCCTCGGTCAGTTGTGTTTCCGGCTCCATCCGCGCCAGCAGCCGGTGATCGCCGACCGTTATTTCACCCTCGAAAGCATCGCCGATAAAGACCATCGACGCGATGGCGCCGTGCACGACGTTGGTTCCTGTGTCCTGGTCCCCCTTGGCAAGCATGATGAATTCCGGGCGCAGGCAGAGGGTCACGGTGGCACCCGTCTCAAAATCCGCCTTGCGACAGACCAGCCGGCCGATTCCCGAATCGACGACGGTTGCCTCCGGCATCTGTTCGCGAACGGTGGCCTTGACCAGGTTGGCACGGCCGATAAAATCCGCGACGAACTCGCTTTCAGCATCGAAGTAGATTTTTTTCGGGGAACCGGTTTCGATGATAGTGCCGGCGCGCATGACGGCAATCGTGTCTGAGAGCGCGAGTGCTTCAACCCGGTCATGGGTGACGTAGACGGCGGTGATTTCCAGTTTGTAGAGAAACGTTTTGAGTTCCTTGCGGGTTTCTTCGCGCAGCTTCGCGTCGAGGTTGCTGAGCGGCTCATCGAACAGGATCACGTTTGGTTGCGCCACCAGGGCTCGAGCCAGCGCGACCCGTTGTTGTTGACCGCCGGACAATTTCGTTGCCGGCCGGTTTTCAAAGCCGTCCAGTTGGACAAAGGAGAGCGTCTCGGCGACCCGCCGCCGGATCTCATCTTTGGGTAATGTGCGGTTCTGAAGCGGGTAGGCGACGTTGTCAAAGACGTTCATGTGCGGCCAGATCGCATAGGTTTGAAAGACCATGCCGAGGCCGCGTTTTTCGGTGGCGATATTGATCCTTTTCTGTGATGAATAGACTAATTCGTCGCCGATTCGGATCTCTCCGGCATCCGGCGTCTCAAGCCCGACAATGCTGCGCAGCAGCGTGGTCTTGCCGCAGCCGGAGGGCCCGAGCAGGGTGTAGATCTGGTTGGCCGGAATGATCAGATCGACGTCGTCGAGCGCCTTGATGATTTTGCCTTCGGAAGCGTAGTGCTTCCGAAGGCCGTTGATCCGGATTTCCATGAGGTGGGCGATCTCAGCGAAGCGCGAAAATCGTTTTGAATTCCTCGCCCCAGCGGGCAATTTCATCGTCGGATAACTCTCTGATCGGAATGACCCGAGCCTGGTCCATACCGTCGATCGGCGGAAAAACGCCGGGAGCGAGGACGTATTCGCCGACATCGTTGGCCAGGATTGTCATGGCTTCATTGGAAAGCCAGTAATCCATGAAGGCTCTTGCCGCTTCCGGGTGCGGGGCTTTGCTGGAGATGCCCATCGCGCGCGGCGTTCCCATCAGCGGTTGATCTTCGACCCGGGCCCAGTCCAGCGGCGCCGGTGCTTTGGGTAGGATATAGTTGGGCAGCGAGATGCCGATATGTTTTTCACCGCTTTCAATGGGTGCCGGTGTCGGGCCGAATGATGCGACGAGCATCGGGTTGTTGGCGGCCAGTCCCTTGAGGAATGCACGCCATTCCTCCTCGGAGGAAAAGACGTTCTCTTTGAGCCCAACCAGCCAGCAGATGGTCGTGGCATGACTGGCCGGGTTGGCCATGACGATCCGATCCTTCCAGATCGGGTCGGCGAGGTCCTGGTAACGTTTCGGCACCTCCTCAGGTTTGACCAGTTCCTTGTTATAGATCAGACCGACGTATTCGATGCCGAAGAGTTGTACGCCGCCCCGGTTCGCCCAGTCCGGATAGTCGGCGGCCTGCGGCGACACGTAGTCGGAGATAACCCCTTTTTCCTTGAGCATTTCCAGGACCGGCAGCGGGGCCTGGACAACGTCCGCCATCAGCTTGCCGGCCTCGAACTCGGTAAAGACGGTCGACAGGAATTTGGCGGTGGAGATCCGGGTGTACTCGCCCTTGATCCCGGTTGCCTTGGTAAACGCCTCCATGATCGGTTCAATCGCGGTGATGTTGGCGTAAAAAGCAACCTTGTCATCGGCAGCGCGGACCCGGTCGACCAGCAATACTCCGGCGGCCAGAAAACACACCAGAGCGCAAACGAGCAATCGTCTCGCCATCTTCATGATGTTCCTCCTGTTGGTTGCGGGCAACGTACGAAACCGGCAACGTGCTGCCGGAGTTAATAGTCCGTTGGGAATGATTCTATCCTAACAAGCCGTCGGAGACAATCGGAAATTTCAAGATTCCCAATGGTAATTCAGGTGGTTGTGATACATTGCGGGGGTTGGCGACGGGCGGCCGGCCTTGGCTGACGGCGGCAGTGACTGCCTCACTGCGTGGCGCCCGCCGCTGTTAATAGAGATCGTTGAGGGTGAAGCCGAGGCCGACGGTGTTCTGATACCAGTTGTAATCGATCATGCTCTCCCCATACCCGCTGAACATCTGCAGGTAAAGGCGGAGTGGCCCGATCAGGGGTGGGGTTACCCAGGAGAACTCCGCGGCGCCCTTGCCGGTTTTCAGGTTGTTGCGTACCTGC
>CAZSOA010000215.1:0-5463 GCA_964608305.1 uncultured Desulfofustis sp.
CACGTGCCGCATCACCCGATGACGGCGGAGCCGGTGCGGCCGGCGGGGTAGACACAACGGGGGGAGCAGCTGCGGCAGGAGCCGGGGTTGTGGTCGTAGGAGCCGGCGCGCTTGTCGATGCAGCGGCGGCGGCAGCAGCGGAGACCGTGGTGGCGTTGAGCACCCTTTTCTCCTTGTCGGCGCGGATGGTCGCAATGGCGCCACCGGCAGGAGCGGCAGAGGCACTGCTCGCCGCCGCTGCTCGGCGACGGGCTTCGTCGGCAGCCTGGGCGGCTGCTTCCGCTTTCCGGCGCGCTTCTTCGACGCGAGCTTGCTGAATGGCCTGCAGGTTTTCTTGCTGGGCTTGTATCTGGTTGGCAATCTGCGCCAGTTTTTCGTCCTTTTGCGCGATTTCCTGTTCGAGCCGCTGGATTTCGGAGAGCCGTTTTTCTTCTTCCTGACGCGTGTATGTCCGGAACGCGGTTTCCAGTTCCTTGCTCTGCTCGTTGAGACGCCGATTGAGGTGGCCGGTTTCTTCGAGGCCGCTTCTTAACTCCAGCAAGTCCTGCTGCAGTCGATCGATCTGACTGGCGGCAAGGGCCTGTCGCTTCTGCAGATCGTCGATGGTCGTTGACTCCAGGTCGGATACTTTTTTATTGAGCATCCGCAGCTGGTAATGCACCTTGCCCAGATCATCCTGGGAGGCGCATTGCATAAGGAGTGGAGAAACGAGAAAAGCACAGAGGACGGTCAGGGAAAGCTTTTTCATGATCGATGCACGTCTTTTTCAGAGGTTCAATACGGTTTGATCTGCCAACGCGGATAAGACTGGCTGCCGGGTACGGAGAAAAGCATCCGCTGAAACGAACCGTTTTTCATTATTCCATAGATTTTATGACCGGCGCCATCTCTTTTTGCAAAGATGATCTGGTTGCCGTCCGGCGACCATGACGGTGATTCGTTATGGGTCTGGTCCCTGGTTACCTGGGTTTCCGTCCTGTCCTGAAAAGGATTGACGGTACAGATCTGATACAGCCCGCCGCGCAGACTGGTATAGACGATCAGGTTCTCCGTGGGCGACCAGGATGGCTCAACATTTTCCGATCCTTCGTAGGTGATGCGCTGGGTATTGCCGGTGGCCAGTTCCATCAGGTAGATGTGCGGTTTCTTGCTGCGATCGGAGACAAAAGCAAGATAGCGTCCATCCGGTGAAAATACCGGTGAAACGTTGATGCCGACATTGGCGGTCAATTGCTTAAGGATTTCACCTCGGCGGTTGATCAGATAGAGATCGGGATTGCCGTTGTGTGACAAGGTCAGCACGAGTGAATTGCCGTCAGGTGCCCAGGCCGGCGCCAGATTCATACCGGATCGGCGAGACAGCGCACGGGTCGTTTGGTCCTGTCGTAAATCGGTCACATAAAGGTTCTGGTTGCCGGTATGGTACGAGGTATAGGCTAGATAGACGCCATCGGGAGAAAAGCGCGGCGAAACGATCAGGCTCTGGTGTCTGGTGACCTGGCGGAGTTTGCGGCCGAGAATATCGGTGATATAGACCTCCCGTTCACGTTTGTTCGGTGGCTGAGAGACAAACGCAATCTGGGTTGTCGCTATACCCTCTTTGCCGGTCAACTCCTTGATGACCGCGTCGGTGAACTTGAACAGCATCTCATCGGTGTGCGAGGTCGGGCCGTTATATGACTTGCCCATGAGCATATCATTGCTTGACGCATCGAACAGCCGCATCTCTATGTTTATTTGATCACCCGATATGGTGTAGCGGCCAAGAGCGGCATAATCGGCACCGAGCCGCCGCCATTCTTCGATGGTCCGGCCGGTGGCGCCGGAGGTTGGGGCAATCTCGATGATGCCATGAAAAGCGAGCGCCTGGCCAAGTGTTGCCGAGAGATTGCGGCCATACGCCTGTTCACTGGCGGCGGTGCTGTTGTTCTGAAACCACGGCACGGCAAAGACAATCTTCCGGGCATCAGGGGCGCTGATGTCAAGATAGACGCGTTCGGCGGAGCCGGTTGCCGGAATAAGAAAGAGGCAGAAGAACAGAAGGGTCAGTGTCGTCAAGTGTCTGGTCATGGGCGAGTCATTGGTTGATTAGTTGATACTTGAAGGGCTGAAACGTAATCCGATTTCAAAACTGCTTTTTCTCAGGGCGGGCGGTATCGGCGGCAGAGGGTTCGCGTCCTGCAGCGCTTTTCTGACAAATTGATCAAATGTCGGGTCGTTCGATTGTCGTTCAAACAGCTGCCGGGTGATCGTACCATTCTGCGAGATGGTAATGACGACAACGGCCTGGGTTGACGGATCAAATTGACGAAACTCCGGCAAGGACCAGAATTGGCTGATCCGGTTGACAATGGCAGTGTAGTATTGCCGCTCCAACACCGATAAGGCACTGGCGGAGGAACTGGAGCCGCTGCGCGCTGCCGATGGTGACGGCGTGGTTTGCGCCTGCCGCTGAATCTGCGCCAATTGCTGTTCCAGCAGGCGCTGTTGGCGGGCCGCTTCCTCGGCGGCCAGCCGCGCCTGTTCTGCTGCGCGCTGTTCGGCCTGGAGCGCTTCGGCCAGTTGCTGCCGGCGCAACCGTTCGGCTTCCCGTTGCCGGGCGAGGGTACGGTCCGGTTCGGGCTGCACCACTTTTTTGACCTTTTGTTTAAGCGGTTTGAGCGAGACGGGGTTGGCGACCGGCTGCGGCGGGGGGGCCGGCTGCGGGTCGATATTGACGGCGGCTGTTTCCGGCGGCTGCTCGCCGACCGTCTCGGCGGGCGGCGGGCTCGGCGGCGGCGCGGGCGCCGGGGCGCTCTGTTCGGGAAGCTGGTCGGCGAGGTTAATCAGATTGACGGTATAGATATCCTCGAATTTCGGCTTCGATTTAAACATACCCGGCAGGAAGATGATGCTGAACGCGATGAGCAGATGGAATCCTACCGCCAGATTGAGCGGGATCAACCATTGATCGTATCCGTCATATGTTACGCTGTACTGCTTTGCCACGATCGTATCATTCTTCGTCCGGTGCGGGCTGGGTGACCATGCCGAGTTTCTCGAATCCGGCCTTCTTGATATCGGCCATCACCGATACGACAACCCCGTAAGCAACCGCTTTATCCGCTCGTAGATAGATTGGTTTTTCTTTCAAATCAGCATCGAGATCGGCGAGTTGTTGAACGAGCACTTTCTGGGTAACCGGGTTTTCATCGATGCTGATACTGCCTTCTTTGTCGATGGTAACCACAATCGGGTTCTCGTCCTGGCGCAGTGACCGAGCGGTTGTTTCGGGCAGATCGACGTCGAGCCCCTGGGTCATCATCGGAGCGGTTATCATGAAAATGATAAGCAGTACCAGCATGACATCAACCAACGGCGTGACGTTTATGTCAGCCATCAGTTGTTTTCGGCCGTTTCCCGGCAACATCATTCCCATGATTGCGTTCCTGTGCTACACCCGACTGAGCAGGTCGCGTTCAACCAGGTTGAGAAAATCGGTGGAAAAACTCTCCATGGTCGCATGGACTGCAAGCAACTTATTGGAGTAGTAATTAAAAAAAATGACTGCCGGGATCGCTGCGGCCAATCCGGCGGCAGTCGCAACCAGGGCCTCAGAAATACCGGGAGCAACGACCGCCAGTGAGGCCGAACCGCGTTGGCCGATGTCGTGGAAGGACACCATGATCCCCCAGACCGTGCCGAACAGGCCGATAAACGGGGTGGCGCTGCCGGTGGTGGCAAGAAACGGCAGCAGGTTGCCAAGTTTTGCCACCTGTTCGTTCTCGGCCTTGCGCAACGCCCGTTTCAGATTATCCATGGTGGCCATCTGCATGTCGAGCGTTTCCTTGCCGCTTTCCTCTCCACGGCTTCTGATCTTGTTGATCTTCTTCAACTCGGCCAGTCCGGCCTTGAAAACCGCCGCCTCCGGACTGTAGGCGTATTCATCGGCAGCCTTGCCGGCCTCGTTCAGGTTGCTCGATGACCAGAAGGTCTCGAGGAAATCTTCACTGTCAAGCCGGACATTGCGGAATAAGCGGGCCTTCATGAAAATAATCGACCAGGAAACAACGGAAAAAAACAACAGCAAAACCATGACCAACTGGCCAACCGGTCCGGCATGCAAGATCATCTGGGTAATGGAAAGCTGCACAGTATCCTATCCTTTCTGCATCGGGGAATCGGGGAGTTTCTTCGGACAAGGTGGGCTACATGCCTCGTCGAGCGTGGACAAACCGGCATGAGTATTACCTTTTTTCGGCAAAACGTCAACTGCTCGTTGAGCAAAAAAAGGACGATATGGCAAGTGGTTAGCTCCCGTCAGTAAAAAATCGTCACGGGGCGACGAGGGCGCAGGAAAATTCGGTTTTGGCGGCTACTTTCCCATTGACCCGGGCGGTTCCTCTGAAAAAGCAGACCGATGCGACGGTTTCCACCAGGTCGACGGTCATCCGAACCGTCTCGCCGGGCAGCACCTGCCGTTTGAATTTGGCCATGGTGATCCTCGTAAGGACCGGGATCTTCTGCTCCTGAGCTTGGTCGGCCGCTTCCATGATCGTGGCTATCAGCAAGGCCCCGGTCTGGAAAATCGCTTCGCAGAGCAGCACGCCTGGCAACAGCGGTCGTCCGGGGTAGTGGCCGTTGAAGACATCGAGGTTTTCCGGGATGGTCTTCTCTGCGGTGATCGAGTTCATCGTCGTGGCGATGATTTTATCGACCCAGAGAAACGGCGGGCGATGGGGAATCAGTGTGGAAATGACGCTGTCCATCTTAGAGGCCTCCGGTAATTTCAACAACGGCACCGGTGATATAGGACGCTCGGGGAGACGCAAGGAACAGGATGGTTTCGGCAACCTCGTCCGGCGTGCCGAACCGGCGCATCGGTACCATCTTGCGATAGGCTGCTCGCTGCTCATCCGACAGATCGCCGATAAAATCGGTATCGATAAACCCGGGAGAAACACAATTGACGGTGATCTTCTTGCGCGCCACCTCCTTGGCGAGGGTCCTGGTCAGGCCGATCTGCCCGGCCTTGGCGGCCGCATAATTGCCTTGGCCGGGAAAACCGAGGTAGGAAGCGGGGGAGGTGACGCTGATAATGCGTCCGTACTTCTGCTTGAGCATCAACGGCACCGCAAACTTGCACATATTGAAGGTGCCGGTCAGATCGACATCGATAACAGTCTGCCAGGTATCGATGTCCATCAGCGCCGTCAGTTGATCTCTGCGGATGCCGGCGTTGTTAACGAGAATGTCGATCGTTTCGGACTGTTCTTCGACTCGTGCAAAAAGTTCCCGGACTGCTGTATGATCGGCGATATTGCATTGAACCAGGTGCAAGCGTTCGCTCGTGTCCTGGCATTCATCGGCCAACCGCTCGGCGGCGGCCATATCACTGCTGTAGATGCCGTATACCTCGGTGCCCTGCTGCAGCAGCGCTTTCGTGACGGCCCGACCAATCCCTCTGGTAGCACCGGTGACCAC
>CAZSOA010000216.1:0-5448 GCA_964608305.1 uncultured Desulfofustis sp.
ACCGGACGCGCCGGCGCCGAATATTGCGTCAATCAACGAATTGGCGGCAATCTGCGACAGCAGGCGGGAAAACATATTCAGTATCGAGTCGAACAGTCCCTCGAACAGCTCCTCAATGGAGTCGATCTCGCCGGTGAGGACGTCATTGATATAGTCGTCGAAAATCCGGCCCAGGTCGTTGACCATGTCCTCCTGGAGCTTGACGACGTCGCTCGTATGTTCCTCGGCCCGATCGTAGATATCACCGTAGAAATCGTCTACAGCCTGGCCCATCGCGGCCAGGGCCTGCTCCTCGGCCCAAATCTCTGCATCCAGGGCGCGGGACTGGATGTCATGCCGCTGGCGGTACATCAGCTCCCAGTTGTCGGTGATGCCTTTGGCTGCGTCGGAAAAAGCCTTCAGCTCCTTATCGGTCAGCTTCTTAATCTGGTCGCCGGCCGTTTCCGCAGCGGCACCGGTTTTCAGGAACGCCGCCTCGCCGGCCTTGCCGGCTTCCTCGGTCCTGTCCTTTGATTCCTTCATCAAGCGCGAATATTCTTCCTCTGCCGCCATCAGGAGTTCGGCATGCTTCAGCCTGTTCTCAGCCGTAACCCTTGAATTGTGCATAATCTCAGTGTGCAGGATAATCTCTTTCTGTAACTGAGTTATGCGCGCCGATCTGCGCTCTCTCGCCGTCTCCTCGATCAACCCGATATCCTTCTTCATCGTGATGGCGAGCCCTTCGAGAAAAACTCCGAAATTTCGCGCTGCGTCGAGCGCATGCGTGAACATTTCGGCAATATCTTCACGGTGTTCATTAACCCAGACCGTCATGTTCCGCAGCATGATGTTCGCTTCATCCAGAACGACCTTAAACGCATCGGTCTTGGTGATGGTGAAGCCGATTTCTTCCTTGAAATCGCTGAATGTGTTCTTGAGCTGCTTCACCTTTCCGCCGAATGTTTCGGCCATGGCGGCTGCCGCGCCGCCGAACTCCGACTGCAGCTCCTGCAGAATGATCTTCTGGGCCCCCATGATATCGCCTGATTCCTGGAGTGCCCTGATCTGCTCTTTCTGCTGCTCGGTGAATGATACGCCGACCCGGGTCAGGGCCGTCAATCCTTTGATCGGGTCATTGAGCGCCTTGCCGATCTGGACGATAGAGCTGTTCAGGTCCTGGCCCATGACTGCGGACATGTCCAGGGCGGCCTGGGTCGCTCCCTCAAACGCATCACCTTTCACTTCCTTGAACGTGGCAAGGATCGCCATGCCGTTGAGAATGACTTCGTCGCCGGTGGTGGTGGTGGCCTGGAATGCCGCGGCCATCTCTTTGAGCTGGTCGGTGTTGAAGCCGGCGGCGTTACCGGTCGAGACAAGAACTGCCTCGAGCTTTGCCTCGGCCTGCTCCTGGACGTTGGCGAGATCGACAGCCTCTGACATGACCCGAGTCATGGTGTACAGTCCCGCCGCGGCGGCAGCTCCTGCCGCGGCAATGCCAATGCCGAGCTGCCGCATGGCCGTCTGTCCAGACATGCTTATTTTGTCGATCCTGTTGCCAAAACCATCGATGACTATCGATCCTTTGTCATCAACAACCAGGTCAACTTTCAACTGCGGCATTCCTTGTCTCCTCGATGCGCTCTTTGTGGCAGGAGGCCATTACCCCACCCAGCCGCATTACCTCGTCAATTATGTCCATCGCTGCTGCACCGGTCATCCCGGCGGCGGCGGCTGCAGCGGCAACGGCTTCGTAGCGCAGGGCCAGCGGGCGGCCCAGGCCGTCCAGTATCCATTGGGACTGCACCCGCGACAGGGTCAGGGCCACGATCTCGGCGCCGTCTCTTATCGCCGGCCGGCAAGTGGTGCACGGCGGGTCACGGCGGGCCGGCGGCATCCTGTCCCATCGGGACGGCCTGGATGCACGCTCATACGCATCCCGGCAGTCACGACAACTTTGCCGTCCGGCGCCGGCCAGCCAGACGGCAAAGTCCATCAGTTTTTTGTTTTCCGGTCCTCCTCTTCCATCGCCTTTTCCGCGACGATGGCCCTGAATTCATTGAGCGTGGTCATGAAATCCCGATCACAGGCCCAGTAATGCTTATTTTCCCTGGTGCACTCCATCTGCCGGCCATCCGGTCCGACAAACCCCTCCCAGGACCTGACGGCCCGCTCGGCGGTCAGCTGCCGGTCAAGGATCGAGTTGTAACGCTGCTCGACCTCCATCTGGCCGGTCTCGCGGTTATAGATATTGCGGGTCTCGTAGACCCTGGCGGCTATCTCTGCAACGGCCTGCCTGTCCAGGTGTTCCACCTCGATTCGCGCGCCGTACGGATCATCAGGCCAGTCGAACCATACGGTCAGCTTCCTCTCAGCTCTCGGCATGTGCTCTCCTTGCAAACAGGCCGGTCGTTGTCGGCCGGCCTGATAAATTGACAATCAGCGGCGGAAAATCAGATTTTGCCGCCGTGCAGTTCCATATCCTTGATGCCCGGCTCGGAGGTAAGCTCATCGTCCGTTGACAGGGTCAGAGTGCCGGCGGCGACCTGGTCGATAACCGCATGGATGGCATCGTTGCTTGTTGAACCGATGATCAGCAGGCTCATCCCAGCCTGGAATCCAGCGGTAACAAAACCGGACGCCGAATCAGTGATAGTGTCCGGCGTGCCCTTGACGAATGCCAGGGTCGGTACCGCGCCCTCGGCCAGGTGCGCGGTGTAAGTTGCCAGCCGGCCATTGGGAATAATCTGCCCGGTTACCGGATACACGCCGTTTTTGTCCGCTTCACCGACCTCGAACTGGGAAACCTGCATGCCGGAGTCCTCGTCATTGGCGTCATCAGTAGTGATGAAATCGTCGTTGTTGAGGAATATCAGCATCTCCGCCCCATTGAACCTTGTTTTGTTGTAGAGCGCTGCTTTGAGGGCGTCCTGACCGTCGGTGTCGCCGGTGACGAATGACCCGCCGAACGTGATCGGCGAATAGTTGCCGCCGCCAGCAAACTGCCGGGCGAATTCCTGCCGGAACTCCTCTACCGTCACTATCTGGCGGCTCATGCCCATTGGCTTGAGCCGGTTCAGGCCTTTGACCACCGCTTGGTTAGCGCCTTTGTAATCAAGCACAATTGCCGCATCGACGGCCTGTTGGTAATTGACTGCCATAATTCACTCCTTGTCCGTGGCCCTGCGGCCGTTAATCGTCAGCCGGCAGTGAACCGGCGTGGTCCTCGTCTACCCCGTCAGCCTGTCCGCGGACGGAGCGGCGCATTTCCGGGCGCTGATCCACCAGGCCGGCTTTCAGCCTTTCCAGCTCCTCGCGCAACCGCTGGATCTCGCGGCCCAGCCGGATATTTTCCCTGATCAGTCCCGGGAAATCCCTCGGTGTGTATGCCATGTCCTCCTCCCGCGCCGGGCCGGCGCTATATGATCCGGTCCTCGCGGAACGCGTACGGCCGTCGTACGGTCACCGCGTTGAGGATGGTGAACAGCGGGAACTCCAGAACCGGGTCGTAGTCTGCCTCGACCGAGGCAATGAACCCGCCGTCTAAATCGGCCGTCCGCAGCGCATCCAGCACCAGCCGGCGGAAGGCGATCACGTCGGCGATCCCGCTGTACTCTATCAGGTTGTCGTCGCCGTCGTCCTGCTCAACGACCGAGTCGTCGGCGATGCCCATCTCGATCATGATCACGGTCGATGCTTCGTCCATGATGCTGCCGGTTGCCCGGCTCATCGGGTAGAAGGCAACCAGCGGGTAGTGCTCCTGCGGCGGCGGGCCGGCCGGGTCGACACCGATGTACAGGTATGGTCCCCGGCTGTACTGCGCAGCGCACCACGCCGCCACGGCGGCATTTCCGTTGATTGCATCGCGCATGGCCGTGATGATTGAATATTCGTTCATATCCGCTCTCCGGCCATCTTGCGCCGGAAGTTGTTGATGATGTTGCGCTCTGCCTCCCGCTGATGCGCGACCCAGAACGGCTCAATAATGTTGCGCGCCGGGGTCGTCAGTTGCCGGGTCGTTTTGCGCAGGAAGAAATACCGGCGCAGACTCGATCGCCTGCTGAGTTTTGCCCCTCGTCGAACAAACGACTGGCGCACCGTTGCCGATTCGCCGGCCGAGAGGGCATCCGCCGACGTTGTGAACCCCTCCTGCTGGCGCTCGGCGATCCGAATCCATGACCAGGAAGATTTGATTGCCAAAAAACCAAACATGGCCTTCAACGTCGCGCCCTTGCCGATCGTCGCATAACGAACGGCCCGCGCCAGGGAAGCCAGCGGCTTCGATGAGGCTGACCTCCTGGACGCGGTGATGTAGCGCAGCGGCGCCAGCGTCGTGTTGCCCGCCTTGCCAGCCCGCAGTTCCTTGCGCAACTCAATCATCAGCCGATAGCCCTCAACCTTGACAGCAGTCTCCGCTGCTTTGATCCGGTCCGAGTCCGCCTTGCGCAACTCATCGCGAAACTGTCGCAAATTGCGCACAGTGAACCGCACCTCGCCGTTCACGGCGTACGCCTCCTGTTCGTTTCCAGTTGCAGGCAATGCAGATACGGTGTCGTAAACTGCACCCTGACAACATTCCATGTCCGGCCGGCAATGATCACCTCATCCCGATACTGCGGATCTGGGATATCCTCGACGAGCACATGTATCCGTGCTGTATCAGCCATTTTTTTCGACCTGGTCTCCACTGCAGCGGTATCATCAACGGCGACAATGGCATTAACGCCCATTCCGTTGTAGAATACCAGCTCGGCCGCCTCGCCGGTATCAGCCAGCACGGCGGCGATGTCGGCGGCCATGTGCTCGCGCGCAGTCGCCATTAGCCGTTGAGCAGCACCTGGGCCGGGCCGATCACGCCCATGTCCTGCCAGATCAGGTCACCGTCGCCGTCGGCGATGGTGGTCCCGTCGGTGGGCCACTCCGGTTCATCGCTGTCATCCGAGGTGTCGGCGTCCAGGGCCTTGTAGTAATGGCCGTTGGGCTCAACCGGCACCACCAGATCGCCGGCGGTGTAGGCGGTGTCCGCCTGCCAGATCTCTGCCTCGACACCGGTCACCGGCGCGAACGCCAGGCCGATGTCCTGGATCTTGCCCATATCGAGCCATACCGCGGTGCCGTCCTCGGTAACATCGCCGGTCTCGTCCCAGGTCGGCTCGGTCGGAGTAGCCGATGTCCCGGCCAGCACGCACAGGTAGTAATGATCGTTGGGCGTGGTTGGCACCATGTAATCGCCTACGTCGTAGGCGGTATCCGCGACCCAGGTCGCTGCAGCGCCCACCCCGGTGGAGACGAACCCGTGCCCGTCGGTATGGTAGATGCGCGATCCCTGGGTGATGGACTCCAGCGGCAGCACCGGCCTGGCCCAGACCTCCTCCACGGCCAGCATCCCGGAGTCACCGTCGTCGCTGTCGCCCAGGGCGATCCCGGCCAGGTCATTGACCAGCACCAGGTCGCCGGACGCCACGTCGGCGC
>CAZSOA010000217.1:0-5405 GCA_964608305.1 uncultured Desulfofustis sp.
ATTACTTTCCGGGTCGTTCAAGTCGCCGAAGATCCGGGCATCTGCCGGGCAGGCGACCACGCAGTGGGGGAGCAGACCGTCTTTGACCCGGTGATCGCAGAAGTTGCATTTTTCGACGACGCCGCGTTCCCGAACCCCTTGATAGGTCTTGGCCCGTTCCGGGTTGTAGTAAGGCAGTGGTGCGTTCGTCTTCTGTGCCAGTTCGGCTGGGGAGTAGGTACCGCCTTCGATGACCGCTGTTCGTTGTTCCCAACGCAGATGCGATTTCTTTTTATTGTAGGAAATAACTTTATACGGATCGGCCAGGGTACAGGTTTTGCAGCCGATACACTTTCGTGCATCATGCTTGACAATCCCCGTTTCCGGATCTTTGTGCATCGCCTTGGTCGGACAGACGGTGACGCAGGGTGGGTTCTCGCAGTGATTGCACAGTGTCGGAATGTGTACGTGGCGAACATTGGGATATTCGCCGGTGGTCCGTACCGTGTGGTCGGCCCAGAAAAAGCCTTCCTGGACATTGTTCTCGCTTTTGCAGGCGATATCGCAGGCGCAACATCCCACACACTTATGTAAATCGATGACCATTGCATAGTTTGGCATGTCTGGCCTCCTGTCAGATCTTGACTACTTTAACCCGCACAACGCCGCCGTGCCGGGTCGTCGAACCGGTCAGTCGATCATAGTCAGCAGGTAGGATGTCGTTATTGTTGGCACCACGGGGTGTTTTGTTGAATTCCTGAGAGGCTACCGAACCGTACGCCCAATGCCCCTGGCCGAAGGTCTTGTTGACCAGACCCGGCCTGACCCCTTCCCAGAGTTTGGCAACCGACTCGATTTCGCCGACCGGAGAGATGAGTTTGATCCGATCGCCGTCTTTGATGCCGTACTGCTTTGCCGTAGCCGGGTTAATCTTGGTAACATCCGCACCGCGCACGTCGCCCGGATCGGCGTCGCGCATTTCGTGGGCCCAGGTGGTGTTGGCGGATCGTCCTTCCCGGTTGAAGCGGGAACGAGCCTCGGTGAAGATGAGCGGGTACTCCTGAGGATCGCCGTGGCGAAAGGCCGGTTCGTAATGCGGGACAAAAGCGAGTTCTCCCTGTGCGGTATAATTGGTCAGCCGGAGAACCTCATCCACCGTGGTGTTGTGCTTTTCGGCATGGCCCTCCAGTGCTTTTTTCAACGTCTCGCTGTACAACTCGAACTTTTTTGTCTCGGTTTTGAATTCATCCCATCGCTTCCTGTAGGGATGGCGATTAGTGTTCCAGACGCCTTTCGTGGTGAACTCCTCCCAGGAGGTGATCTCATCGCCTTTGCTGACATTTTCACCGGACCAGACCGGATAGGTATAGATCCGGGTGGCGATATCCTCGAATTCGCGACCGTTGGTGGGGTGCTCACCGGTAACCGGGTCGACAAATGATTTGCACCAGTCAATGACATTGGGAAACCCTTTGGCAGCCAGCTTTTCACCGAGCAGCCAGACGAATTCGGTTTCATCAGACTTCACGTCGAACGGGGAATCAACGCAGCGCTGCTGGAAGGCCAGATAGCCGTGCAGATTCTGTTTGCTGGCCACCGGTGAGTTCCGCTCAAACATGTGCATGGTTGCCGGCAGGACGAGATCGGCGTAGATCGACATCTCGGCGGGATGGGTCGTCAGATGCGCAAAGAAGGGGACCTTTTCCAGCGCCCGTTCCCAGCGTTTTGTCTCGCCTGCGGAGAACACGAAATTACACCAGTAGCCGATCATCACTTTGATGTCGTAGGGATCTTCGTCCAATATGGCATCGGCCACCCGGTTCGTGACGACGCCGCCGCCGGATCGGCCATTGGTCAGGGCCGGGAGCAGCAGGGTTCCGCGCTGGTCGATTTTCGGATACTTGGAATGTTTGGTTGTGGCCTCTGTCATAAACGGTTCGATATCCGGGAATTTCCCGGTCGGCGCGCTGACATGCTGCATGACGCCGCCGACATTATCGACCGAGCCGAGCAGACCGTTCAGCGCATGAACAGCTAAAGAGATGTAGGAGCCGCGTGGATTCATGGTCGCCCCGGCGGATACCCAGGCAATGGCGTGCGGCGCGGCGGCGGCAAGGTTTCGAGCCACCCGGACGATCTGTTCGGCAGGCACACCGGCTATCTCAGCCGCCCATTCCGGTGTCTTGTCAAACAATTCCAGGTTCCACCACTTGACGAGGCCATGGGTATGCTTCTCCTCGAAGAGATATTCGGGAACTCGTTCACCGAGTTTGAAACGGTTCTCGCCATCGATGAAGTCGCCGACAAACGGTTTGTACCAGAGCCCCTCGGTCAGGATCAGATGGGCAATAGCCACCGCAATCGCACCGTCTTCGCCGGGGATAACCGGCAGCCACTCATCAGCCTTGGCGGCAGTGGAGGACAGGCGTGGATCGACGACGGCAATTCTGCCTTGATCAAGCAGTCGACCCCAGACGTTAATGAAGCGGGGAACCTGACGGTTCATGGACAGCGGATCGACCCCGAAACTCAGCAGATAGTGGGTGTGTTCCAGATCAAAATCGTTGTAATTCCAGTATCCTTCCGTATAGAAGGAGCCGAATTTTTCTGCTTCCGCACAGATTGAAGAGTGGGAAATGTTGTTCGGCGAACCAAGCAGTTTCGGTACGCTGCCGTAGAGAATTCCGTTGAGCGCCGTATAGCGGCCGCGCAGCAGCGCGAACTTGTGGGCCTCTTCGTTGGCGTGCAGTTCAAGAATCTTATCGGCGATGATCTCGGTGGCTTCATCCCAGGAGATCGGCACGAATTTCGGATCGACCCCGCGACCTTTGGTCGGATTGGTGCGCTTGAGCGGTGTTTTGACCCGGTCCGGATCGTACATCTGCTGCAGGCCGAGGTGCGGTCTCGGACAGATCTTGCCGAGGGTGGCTTTGCAATGGGGATTGCCGCGCACCTTAACGACCCGGTTTTCAACCACATACGCCTGCATCGGGCACCAGGAGGTGCATCCCTGACAGACGGTTGATTTCCAAACTCCCGTTTCCCCTTGTTCTCGGGTACCTTCGCCCAACGATGCCATAACCGGGACGTAATCGGTCAGCGTCGCGGTGGCTGCGGTGGCAGCGCTCACCGCAAGAAATGTTCTTCTATTGAGTTTCATCGATGCCTCATCAAGAATATATTCATGAGAAATGGTTCGCTATCAGGTCCGTTATTCATCGTCCAACTGGAAAACCCGTTCCGCAAGCAGGTAAAGAAAAGCAACCAGGCCGATACCGCCGATGACGATGGACATTTCCACAAAGGTCGGGGAATAGCTGGCGACTTCCTTGGCATAGACACTGAATCCGGGGAGATTTTCCGCATTGGGGATCAATTGGCCGGTAATGACCATGCTGTAGCGCATGAAAAACAGCCCGACCAGTGCGGTGATGGCGGCAACAAGGCTGGCCTGAAAATTTTTCCCCCTGGTGAAAACGATGATGAAGAAGGGGATGAACATTCCGAGCAGGACTTCGAAAAACCAGAATTTAAAGGCAAACGATCCGGAGATCAGCAATCTGACGGCCTCGACGACTTCCGGGACATTGCTGAAATAGGCCGACGAGACACGCCACCAGGTATAGAAGATCAGCGCTGCCAGGAAGACCCCGAAGAACTGGGAGACGCCGACCAGTGCGGTTTTGACCTTTACAGTGAAATTGGGGCTGCCTTTGTAGCCGACATGCATGATGATGATGACCAGTGCGGTACCGGATACCATCGCCGTCAGAATCAGGTAGATCGGCAGGTACGGCCCATACCAGAAAGGGCGAGCATCCATGTTGCCGAAAACTGCGCCCAGGGTCGAGCTGGCTGCCACGCCGACGATTACCGCACCAAGACCGGTAACGGCGGCACCTTTATGGTCATTTTTGATCAGGTAGTAAAATTCGACAAACAAGATAACTAGGTAGATCGAATACAGCGTTCCCATCCACCAGATGGGTGACGCGAAGTTCGGCGAGAGGACCACCCAGAACATCCTGAAGGGGTGACCGAGTTCCAAACCGATCATGATAAAACCGACGAGCAGGCAGATGTTGGACAGGACATGGGTGCGCTTGACCAGAACCTGATATTTTTCCAGGCCGAAGACATGTCCGAGCGACGTGACCAGGCAGAGCCCGGTGCAGGCAACCGCGAAAAAGACATAGGCGGAGATAAGAATGCCCCAGGGAACTTCTGCGGAGGTTCCGTGACCGGCTTCGCCGTGAATCAGCGTCAGCGTTCCGCCGTAGAGGACGAGGGAAGCAAGTGCCAGCGATACAAACAGCCAGAGTGGCGAGATGTTTGTTCGCTGAACAGAGACCGTGGAGTGTGACATGAAAGATTCCTCCTTTAAAAATTTCGCTGCTAAGACAACCACTCAGATCCGTTGAACAGTTCTTTCGACGATACTGGCGCCTGGTGCCGTTCCCCCTCCCGTTGATTGAATTTTCGATCTTGTGCGCTTTTGCCTGAAGAAAGCGAGTCCGGAGACGATGACGGGGCGGTGGTGACGCTGCCTTCCCGTTGCTCTGTTTTGCGGTTGTCTTTGCATGTTTCGTACCATGCCTAGAACGGCCGCTGATGTTACTACATCGTAGCATCGCCTGTTGGCGTTGAGTATTAAGATTATTAATATCAGCTAGATACACCGAGCAGAGAGCGTGTCGATCACCGCAGGATAGCAGGTCGGCCTGATAAAACGCTCAACACCATGTCCAGAGCGGCATTGGTGAAGAATGGCGGGGTCGGGAATGTTACGAAAAGGTAACGTTGAGCCGTTTTCCCTGTCTTGCAGGAGCGGTGCTCGGATCTAAATGTCCAGTTGATGGGTGGTGATTTTTTCCCAAAGCGTCTTGCGGCTGATGCCGAGAATTTCGGCAGCTTTTGAACGATTGCCGCCGGTCAGTCTGACGATCTGGGTGATATGCTTTTTTTCGGCTGCGGCAACCACCGCCTGGAGCGGCGCAAGCGGCGCTTTGTCATGGTAATGCTTGGCCAGGTGTGCCGGCAGGTCGGCAGGTCTGATGAGATCATCGTTTGCCAGCGCTACACATCGTTCGACAATATTGATCAATTCTCTGACGTTACCGGGAAAGGAGTGTTTCTTGAGCACTTCCATTGTTTCGGGGCTGAAACGGACATCGGTGCCCAGCAGATCGTTAAACCGCTTGGTAAAGGAGGCGACCAGCAGCGGTATATCTTCGGTTCTATCCCGAAGCGGCGGCAACCTGACGGGAATGACATTGAGCCGGTAGTAGAGGTCTTCGCGAAACGTTCCTGTCTTAACCTGTTGCTCCAGGTTCTTGTTGGTGGCGGCAATGATCCGGACGTCGACGGTCACCGAGCTGGTTGAACCGAGTCGTTCAAAGGTTCGCTCTTCCAGGACGCGAAGAAGC
>CAZSOA010000218.1:0-5357 GCA_964608305.1 uncultured Desulfofustis sp.
GGCAGACATCATCGACGCCTTCACCACCGTCATTGCCGCTTTGGGCCTTACCTGCCAGCAGGTGGACGGCCCGAACCCGTTCTACCTGATCAAACAGGACGCCACTATCACCCAGGGCGGCGCCGAGACGTCCACCGGCGTCTACCTGCTCACTAACATCAGCCCCGAATCGGTCCGCGACACCGCCGAAGTGCTCTACGGTGAAAAACTCCTGGTCGGCGCTCACCCGGACAACCGTGCCGTCGTCTTCTCCGGCTCTTCCGGCCTGGTATCAGACTTCGCGCAGCTGCTCACCCGGATCGACCGCCCGCTTGACACCGACCTGGAAACCATCCGCTTAAAACACATCTCGGTGCGCACCGGGATCAAGGCCCTTGAGGATCTGAAGATCATCGAACAACACAGCTTCTTCCCCGACCATTGGAACAGTGCGATTGTCGTCAGGGGATCCGCGCACCAACGATCCGTCGCCCGGCTGGCACTGAGCGCCGTTGACCAACCGCAACAAGGCTGGGTCGATCAGCTGGCCTTTATCCATACCACCAACGTCGACCAGGCCCGCGAGATCCTCACCGGCCTCTACAACCAGCTTGAAATCAGAACCGTTGCCGACAACCGGCTGCTGCTCTCCGGTCCCGCCGATCAGGTCGACAAGGCCAAAGTCACCCTGACCCGGATCGACGGCACCGGCCTGCAGGTCAAGGTGGAAGCGATCATCGCCTATCTCACCGACCGCGAGTTTAAAGAACTCGGCGTCCGGCTCAGCTATGAAAACGGTTCGTTCTTCGGCGCGATCAACGACCAGATCGTCTCGAGCCTGATCACCCGCAACACCGGCCTGCTGCTCGACTACTTCAACGACATCCTCGGCCTGAGCTTTGCCGCCAAGGACGGTACCGCCCAGGGCGAGATCTTATCATCGCCGGTGCTCACCGTGCTCAACGGCCAGAGCGCCCGGATCCACGTCGGCCAGAACGTTCCGTATCTGTCCCGGGCCAACTACGACCACAACGACGGCCGCGAGACCGGCACGTCGATCGAGCGCCAGGACGTCGGCATCACCTTTCGGGTGCAACCCTACATCGAGCCGGACGGCGATTTTATCTACCTGACCGTCGACCAGGTCGTCTCCAACGTCACCGGCGATTCGGCGATCGGCAACCAGGCGGTTGATATCATCTTCGACAAGAAGGAAATCAGCTCCACGGTGCTCGTTGCCGACGGCGACACCATTTTCTTAGGCGGCCTGCGCAGCGAGGAGAAGGGCACGGCAACCGATAAGATCCCGCTGCTCAGCGCCCTGCCGCTGATCGGCCCGCTGTTTACCTACGACGCCGACCAACGCGAACAGCGGCATCTGATCGTCTCGCTGCGGGTCAACGTCATCGAAAAGAAATCATAACCACAACCACATTCCGGCATGTCATCTGCAAATCTGCTCTCACCAGCACACAAGCCCCGCGCTACCACGGCAACCGGCACCCGACCGGCCGCCACCTATCACCCCGACCAGGTCGCTGTTGTGCTCGCGCAGCGCCAGACAAAGTATCGCGATCAGCGATACGGCCGCTTTTCCAACCATCAAGCCGCTGGTAGCTTCGCGCATAGCGAAGCGTTGCTTGATCTTAACGGCGCAAGACTGGAAGGGCTCCCCACAATAGCCCGTAGGCTTGCGCCGGTGCCCTGCGCGCAGCGCACACGGTTCTATGGCCGCCCCGCGCCATGGTTTTCAATCCGCCGCAGGCGGCCATCACTATCATCCTCTGAACCCCAGCCAACAGGTACGACATCGTGACAACCCCGCCGACCACCGCCAGCAACCGCCCCGGACGCAACCAGCCCCACGCCGGATTAACAAGGGGGGTTCAACTCTCCACCGGCTTCGATCGCCTGAAGTTCGGGCTCTACGTCCAATTCGAATCCGAACGGTTTTTTGATATCTTGACCGATGCGAAAGCCGAAGCCCAGGAACTCAGATCCGAGATCCCGATCAGACTTGGTCCGGATCGCAACTACGATTACAACTGCCACAGCAACGGCCGAAAAGGCGGCTACACCTTCCATATCTCCCGGGCCGACGTCGATATCTTCATTTCCACCCGGAAAAACTGGCTGCAGACCCCCAACGTCTGGGTCGACATCGGTTCTTCATCCTGCTGGAGCCCCGGCTACGGCCAGGTGGTCCACTACATCACCAAGCTGCTCAAGCTCTGGGACGGCAAGATCATCAAAAACAGCATCTCCGAGATCCACCTCTGCGCCGACTGCATCGGCATCGACGTGAACGACCTGCCGATTCAACACCGTAACCGCTGGGTTGCCCGCGCCAACCGCCTGCATACCTTCTCGGACGTCAACCGCCTCTCCGGTGTCACCCTGTCGCAAACCGAAGGCACCTTGCGCTACCTCGACGAAAACGACCAGGAGATAGAAACCGGCATCCGGATCGGCGAAGGTGATATCATCCTGAGAATCTATGACAAAGTGCTTGAGATCAAGCGCAACGGCACGAAACAATCACTGTTCGCCTCGGTCTGGGGCAAAGAGCAGTACAACGAAACACACGTTACCCGGGTTGAATTTCAGCTCAGAAAAAACGTCCTCAAACAATTCCAGATCAGAACCCTTGAAGACCTCCATAACAAATGCGACAGCCTGTGGAACTACTGCACCAGGGACTGGGCGAGACTGTCACAACACCCGATCGATCGCAAGAACCGCCACCAGGACCGCATCAAACTCCATGAGTTCTGGCAGCTGATCCAAACCGTCACCTGGGGCGGCTCGACGCCGGCGATCAGGCGCAAACCGCTTCCCCAGAAAGACAAATACCTGCTGGTTGACATGATGGTCGGCTGCGCCCTGAACCTTGCTGCGATCGACGGCTGCAAACCAGACGACATCGAGAAGATCACCATGTACCTGATGGGTGAGGTCGACACCTGGTGTCGGATCAAATCCCATGAGATCAACCCGAAGACCGGCCGCTCCGAGTTGCAGGAGAAGATGAGACAGAAGATCAACGAGGTCTGGCCATATGGCTACGGCGAGGTTCACGGCCCGACCGATCACGACAGCATGAACGGGTTCATCTCCCAGGGCAAAGCAACTACCATCCAGTAGGCCAACAGACCAGAGGATATTTTGTTGACTTCATATTCCATTTCGCATAGTGAACTATGCATGCGTGGTGGAATATATTCGTATGAGAAATGCCCCGAATGCGGCCAAAGCTTTAAATACATCGATAAAGCTCGCGGCCTGATCTGTCCTTCCCACCCAGACCGACGGGCAAACAACGAATTTGTTGTCCGCTTCGGCCGCCAGGTCAGACGCCGATTCACCAGCTTTGAAAAAGCAGAACGATTCCTTACCGGTCTGCGCTATGAAGTCGATCGCGGCACCTTCGACCCCAGAGACTACGAATCCAGCAACCCGCTCGGCTTTGAAAACCTGGCCGAAAAATGGCTGACCATTAAAAAGGAAGAAGTCAAACCTTCATCCTACGCCAACCTCGAACGCTTCATCATTGCAGCAATTCACGAATGGGGCCCGAAGAACGTCAAGGAAATCGGCTTTGCCGAACTGGAAGACTTTCTTCACAAACAAAAAGTCAGCAACAAGACCAAATCAAATATCCGTTCATGCCTCCATTCCTTCTGGAACTGGCTGCTGCATCGAAGAATCATCACCACTCAGCAATTCCCCGACTTCCCCACGGTAAAATTCAACCTGGGCTATCGAAAAATCATCGACAAAGAAACCCAAACCGCCATTTTGAACGAAGTAAAACGGATCTCATACGACAAAAACCCCAGGATCTGGCTAGGCATTAAATGGCTCTGCACCTATATCTCAATCCGCCCAGGGGAACTGCTGAAGGTCCAGGAACAGGATCTGAACACCCGCCTGGGCTGCTTCATTATCAAACATGCCAAAGAGGGCCACGAGAAAATCGTTCCCATGCTCGACGAAGACCGTGATCTGATCAACAGCCTACCGATCGGCCTGCCGGAACTCCCGTTCTTTCGACATCACAAAAGAACCAGCGGCACCCGTCCCGGCACCCCTTTCGGCGAGAAGTACCTTTATAAATGGTGGAAAATAGCCTGCAGCAACCTCGGCATCGAAGGCGTCGATCTTTACGGCGGCACTCGTCACAGCTCGGCCACGGCCCTAAAAGACATCCTCAGTCCGGAACAGATCAAAGTCGGAACGATGCACAGCACCAACAAGGCTTTTGAACGGTATTTCCAAAGAAACAGCCAGGACGCGATACAGGTGTACAGCCTGACATCATCGTTTCAGGGAGTTGAGAAATCAACGCAGCCCCAAAAGATCGTTTCTTACCGAAAAAACTGATCACCATCAACTATCTGAATTACTAGGCAATCTATCGGGAAGCAAAATAATAGCTTGACAGCTATATAGCCTAGTGGCTATTTTACTTATGAAATGGGAAATTGAATATACTGACGAATTTGAGAACTGGTGGAACACGCTGGATCCGGATGAACAAGATTCGATAGCCGTCACCGTTGGCCTGCTGGAAAAATTGGGTCCGAACCTGCCGAGGCCTTATTCAGACACGGTAAAAGGATCCAGCTTTCCAAACATGAAGGAACTTCGAACCCAGCATAACGGCCAACCTTACCGAACGTTATATGCATTCGACCCACGCAGAGCAGCAATCTTGCTCATAGGCGGCAATAAGACAGGAAAGAAGAATTGGTACAAAACGATTATTCCTATCGCAGATAAGCTTTTTGCTGATCACCTGAAGGAGCTGGAAAATCATGGCTAAATCATTCAACTTACTCAGAAGCAAATTGTCCGAAGAGCGGAAGGCAAAGATAGACAAGCGGGTAGAAGATCTTATCAAGACCATGCCGCTTGCAGAACTTCGTCAAGCGCGGCAATTTACCCAGGAACAGCTGGCACGTTCCATGAAGATCAAACAGGCTTCTGTTTCAAAGATGGAAGGTCAGACGGATATGTATATTTCCACACTTCGGAAATATATAAAGGCAATGGGTGGAGATCTGGAGATAATAGCAAAATTTCCAGAAGGAAGCGTTCTGATAGAGAAGTTTGAAACTCTTTAAGACCGTCCATCAATTGCAGTTGATATAGTCAATCACCCCCTCTTTTGCCCTCCTCCCCAGCAGACCAATATCATTGAAAAAGATAAGCCGGTATCAAACTGATACCGGCTTATTCCCAACTCAAAAGACGGGACACATCCGGGACACCATTTGATGCCTCGTAATTTCACTAACTAACAGATATTGCTCTAAATAAATGGTGGAGGGAACGACGACCTACCGCAAAACAGTCTCAAAGCCCGCGCTCCTCGT
>CAZSOA010000219.1:0-5353 GCA_964608305.1 uncultured Desulfofustis sp.
ATATGTTCGATACCCGTGATTCATCCGACGATCTGTTCGACTATACGTCGAATACGATTCTCTTCAATATCAACCTGGCATTGTGAGGTATCACGGTCGGGCTGCCAAGTTCGTTCGTTGCACGACATGATGATGATACTACGATGGTTTATGGTCCTGCTGCTGGTCCTGCCGGCGGCAGGACTTTCTTTTGGCGCCGACTATCTGGTCGGGCCGGGCGATGTGCTGGACATAACCGTCTACGATCACGATGATCTGAAGACCCGGGTGCGGGTGAGCAGCAACGGCAGCATCGTCATGCCGCTGCTCGGCCAGGTCGAGGTGGATGCGCTGACCGTTCCGCAGATTACCGAGAAGATCACGGTGCTGCTTGCCGACGGCTACCTCGTCAATCCGCAGGTCAATGTCTTTATCCAGGAGTTTCGCAGCAAGAAGGTGGTGGTGCTCGGGCAGGTTCGCAGTCCCGGATTAATTGAGCTGAGCGGGCCGATCAGCTTTCTCGAGTTGATCTCCAAAGTCGGCGGGTTGGAACGTGATGCCGGGGAAACGGCAACCATCAAGCGTCAGGAAGGCGGCGCCGATTCGGTGATTCCGATCAACCTGGTATCGTTGATTGAAGGCGGCGACCTGTCGCAGAACGCGCAGATCCTCGACGGGGATACCGTGGTGATCGCCAAGGCCGGCATGTGCTATGTGACCGGCGAGGTCTCCAAGCCGGGGTCGTACGCCTGCGGTGACAATACCACGGTCCTGCAGATGATTGCGCTGGCCAACGGTTTTACCGGCAAGGCCTCGAAGTCGCGGGTCAGCATCGTTCGGTTTATTGACGGCGAGAAGGTGATGCTGGAACGGGTGCCGCTCGAAACCACCGTGGTCATGCATAACGATGTGATCGTCGTACCGGAGAGTTTCTTCTAACTGGTTTGCCAATGAGCGATTACCTGCGCGAACAGAACGAGATCGAGGAAGAGGATAGTATTCATCTGCGTGATTACCTGCGGGTGATTCGCAAGCGCATCGGTATCGTCATTGCGGTGCTGGCGGTGGTCATGGTGGCAACAGCGGTGAAGATCTTCACCGCCGTGCCGATCTATTCCGCCACGACGCAGGCCTTGATCGAACGGAATTACGGAACGCGTGGGCTCGACCAGGACTATTATCGCTATGAGCCGGAGTTCCTCGACACCCAGGCGGCATTGATCAAAAGTGCCAACGTCGGTCGGCGTGTTGTCGATCGGCTCGATCTGACCGGCAGGTACCGCTCGTTATTTGCGCCGGACAATGAGGACAGCGAGCCGTCCGCGTTTGCTTCGCTCCGGGCGACGGTGCGCGGTTGGCTCTCCGGCGTCAAAGGCTTTTTTACCAGCGCGGAAACGGCAACGGCGGATGCTTTGACGGAGCTTGCCGGGGGGATTCCCGATGCCCAGCCGTTGTCCGAGGAAGAGCGGTTTGCCCGGATGGTCAGCGGTGGTCTGCAGGTTACCCCGGTTCCCAATACGAAGATCGTTGCCATCAGCTACAATCATAACAATCCGGCGGTGGCGCAGATGGTCGCCAACGCGGTGGTCAAGGCATATATCGACGAGATTTTAGAGATAAAGCTCGCCTCGTCGAGCTACTCCCTGCAGTGGATGAGCGCAAAAGCCGAGGAAGAGCGCGAGAAACTGGAGCGCGCCGAGCGGGCCTTGCAGCAGTATATGCGCGACAACGATCTGGTGACCGTTGAGAATCAGCTCTCCGTGTCGCCGCAGAAGTTGACGGAATTCAGCTCGCAGATGTCCAAGGCGGAAGCGCAACGCAAGGAGCTGGAATCGTTGCTCGAGCAGATCAGAGAGGCCGGGGGGGACGTCAACAAGCTGGAAAACATTCCGGTGTTTGCGGAAAGCGCGGTGTTGAAGGGGCTGCGCGAGCGCATGTACAAGGCTCGGCAGAATATCACTGAACTCTCGAAGAAATTCGGCCCGAAGCACCCGACGATGATCAAGGCCCAGGAAGAGATTGACACCCTCCAGAAAGAGCGGCAATTCGAAGTGCAGCGCATCGTCTCTTCCACCGAAAACGCCTTTCAGCTCGCGGATTCCCGGGCGCGAGACCTGCAGGAGCTGATCGATGGAACCAAGGGCGAACTCCTCGATCTCAACGAGAAGTACATTCAATACTCGATTCTCAAGCGGGAAGTCGACAGCAGTCGGGTGCTCTACGATACGCTCCAGACAAGCATCAAAAAAGAGGGGGTGACCGAGCAGTCCCAGAGCGTCAATATCTGGGTGGTCAAGGAGGCCGAGCTGCCGTTGGCGCCGGCCAAACCCAACAAAAAACGAGGTTTGCTGCTGGGGTTGGTGCTGGGGCTGTTTGGCGGTATCGGCCTGGCGTTTCTGGTTGAGTATCTTGATAACAGCGTAAAATCGGAGACCGAACTGGAGCGGCGCTACGGCCTGACGGTGCTCGGATCGGTTCAGCAATTGGGCAAGCAGGAGGACCGCATCGAGTCCGCCATCGTTCGCCAGCCGCTGTCGCCACTTGCCGAGAGCTACCGGCTGGTTCGCTCGAATCTGTTGTTGTCGTCCGCGGAAAAGCCGCCCCGGGTTATTCTGATTACCAGCATGAGCCCGAGTGAAGGGAAAACCATCACCACCATCAATCTGGCGCGGATCCTCGCTCAGGGGGGCAAGAAGGTGATGGTCATCGACTGCGACCTGCGGCGGCCGCGGATGCACACGTTGTTTGGCCTGAAGGTTGACAACGGGCTGTCCAGCTACCTGTCCGGCAATATTCCGAAGGTGGTTGCCGGCACGATCCCGGGCGAACAGGTTTCGCTGGTCGTCGCCGGGCCGAAGCCGCCCAATCCCGCCGAGCTGCTCAGCTCGAAGAAAATGGAAGAGTTGATCGCCATGGTGCGGGAACGCTATGATTTCGTGCTGCTCGACTCGCCGCCGGTGCAGACGGTGACCGACAGCCTCGCGCTGAGCCGCATCGTCGATGGCACCATTGTCGTGGTCCGGTTCGGTCAGACCACCTATGAAATGCTCAACGGCGGTTTGAAGAAGCTCGCCGACGTGCGGGGCCCCTTGCTTGGGTTCGTGCTCAACGGATTGAAGATGAGCGAGAGCAAAGGGTATTACTACGGCTATTCCAGCGATTACGCCAGTGACAAGCAGCAGGCGTGAACCGGCAGGCTCTGATTCCGCTGTAACGACGTCCTCGGTGACGGGGCGCTCCGCCTTCGTCCTGTTTCTTTTTGTCCTTGCCTTTGCCCCGCTTGCCTTCGGCACGGTTGAGCATTGGTCGAAGACCATCGCCCAGCTCACCGTTGCCGCGGCGCTTGTCTTGTGCCTTCTCGATCTGCTGCGCTTCGATAAACCGCTGCTGCGGGTGCCGGGGCTGCTGCCGCTGCTGCTGTTGCTGATCGTGCCGCTGGTGCAGCTCGTGCCGCTGCCGGTGGCGCTGCTGCAGATGGTTTCCCCGAACAGCTGGGAGGCGTATCGGCCGGTTGCCGAGCTTGGCGGCGGCGCCGGCTGGTTTCCGATCTCGGTTCATCCCAAGGCGACTGTGCAGGAGTTTCTGCGCTGGGGTGCCGGAGCCCTGTTGTATATCCTGGCCGTGCAGCTGCTGCGGAGCGGCAAGCGGGTGAAGCTGGCGCTGGCCTGGGTGGTTGCCCTGGGCAGCGGCATTGCCCTGCTGGCGATCCTGCAACAGTTCACCGCATCGGGGCAGATCTACTGGTTTCGGCCGGCGCCGGGCGGCAACCCGGGCGGGCCGTGGATCAACATCAACCAGTATGCCGCCTTTATCGAGGCCATCTGCCCGTTGGCACTGGCGTTGTTCCTCTTTTACCGGCCGCGCATCGAAGCCGACGCGGGCTGGAGGGAGCGATTCGTTTCGTTTTTCTCGATGCCGCGCAGCAACCGTCACCTGCTGTATGGGTTCGCTTTTGTCCTGCTCGGCTTCTCCGTTTTCGTCAGTTTGTGTCGTGGCGGCATTATCACGATTCTTTTGTCGATGCTGCTGTTTGCTGCGCTGAAAGGCGTTGTCCAGCGGCGTATCGGCGCGATGAATGTCTGGGTCGGGTTTTGCCTGGTTTTGCTGGCGGTGAGCTGGTTTGGCTGGCAGCCAATTTTCGCTGAGTTCGACAAAGGGCTGGGGGCCGACTGGACGATCCGCGACGGCCGGACCACGCTCTATGCCGACACCGTTGCACTGATCAAGGACTACCCGGTTCTTGGGGCCGGGTTCGGCACCTTTGTCGATGTCTATCCCCTCTATAAGACGATCGTCACCGACCGGATATTTGAGCACGCCCATAACGACTACCTGGAGTTGCTGGCGGTTGGCGGCATCATCGGTTTCGTGGCGGCGGCCTGGTTTATCGGCGCGGTCGTCCGCCACAGCTGGCGGATGGTGCGCAGGAGGCGGGACAGCTACGCGGTGCTGGTCGGTATTGGTGCGTTGACCTCGATGGGCGCCCTGTTGATGCACAGCGTGGTCGACTTCAACCTGCAGAACGGCGCCATCGGGCTCTATTTCTTTTTTCTCTGCGGGTTGTCGGTGGCCGTGCTACATACGCGCTACGGCTACGGTGACACCCGCTCCCTGCTGGCGCCTGCCGGTCGCGGCGGTTTGCGGGTCCTTTGCGGGGGTGTGATCCTGTTTTTCGGTGTTGCCGGCGTTGTTCAATTCGGCGTCCTCTATGCCGGGCATCGGTTCAACGCGGTGAAATCCGTCTATATCAGCAGCCATCTCGATGCGGCGATCATGGATCGCGTTGTCGCCGGCGTCGGCGATGCTAGGCGCTGGGATCCGCTTGAGGGGTACTACCCGTTTTATCGCGGGAATCTGGCCGTGCTGCGGGACGGGCGTGCTGCGGCGCTGGCGCATTATCGCCGGGCTGCGTTGTTGCAGCCGATGGAAGGCGTCTACCTGCAGCGCGTCGGGTTGATGCTGCCGCCCGAGCAGCTGGAGCAGGCGACCGAGTTGATGGCAGAGGGCTACCGTCGGGCCCTGGTAAAAAACCGGCTTGTACTCAGTTGGGTAGAGTGGCTGCTGATCACCGGCCAGCGGCCGCAGGCGGCAGGGTTGCTGCAGCATTGGTTTATCAGAGACGCGGCGCTGGCCGCAACGATGATCCCGCTTTTAGAAACCCATCGATTCAGCCGCGACGAGGTGACCGAGGTCCTGCCGGCCGCCGTCGAGCCATGGATTCGCTTCGGCCACTACAAGGAAGAGATGGGCGAGATCGAGGAAGCCGGCTACTACCGCAGCCGCGCCCTGGATTTCATCGACCGCGAGCCGGAGCCAAAACCCCACTGGTTCAGCCAGTTGATCTCCTACCACCAGCGCCACAACCAGCCCGACC
>CAZSOA010000220.1:0-5296 GCA_964608305.1 uncultured Desulfofustis sp.
CCGGCGATGATCCGTCAGCCGGTGTAAATGTCATTGTCAGAGAACCGGGGCCAGGCACCACGAAATCGTTGGCTCGGTATTGATCGCCAAATGCATGCCGGCCAATGACGATCGGCTTTTTCCAGCCGGGCACCAGCCGAGGAATGTTTGCACAGATGATCGGTTGTCGAAAAACGGTGCCGCCGAGAATGTTTCTGATCGTTCCGTTCGGGGAACGCCACATGCGTTTGAGGTTGAATTCTTTGACCCGCTCCTCATCAGGCGTGATCGTCGCACATTTCACCCCAACTCCATGTTTTTTGATGGCCTCGGCAGCAGTAATGGTTATGTGGTCGTCAGTCCGGTCACGGTTCTCAATGGAGAGATCGTAATAGTCCAATGCGATGTCCAGATAGGGGCAAATCAACCGTTCTTTAATAAACGACCAGATGATTCTGGTCATTTCGTCACCGTCGAGTTCGACAATGGGATTTTTCACAACAATTTTCTTCATGGTGTCCTCCCGGAACAAGAATGACAAAACCGAGCCCATCATACCAAGTGAATGGCAAACTGCAAAGGAGTACGGGCACCGGCCCAGCCAGGGTGCTTCTCACTTTACCGCACCTGTCTGAAAACCTGAATCGTGCGGCTGTTTTTGACCATTGCCGCCATGTTGTCCTTGAATTTCTGACGAAAGTATCCTAGACATCATTGGTTCGGGATCGTGCGGCCAGTGTTTCTATGCCGCAGGTCCCTGAAAGCGTGCGTAGTGCATTGCTGCCACTAATCATTCCAACTGCCTGAAGTGAAAAACCGATGCTGCCCGACAATCAACGAATCGTTATCACCGGAGTCGGTCTTGCCGCTCCCCTGGCTAATAACATTAAAGAATTCCGTGAAAATATGCTCAATGGCATCAGCGGAATTCAAGAGATCGATCTCCGCTATTTCGGGCGAGCCCCCGCCGGCATCTGCACTATCCCGGAAACCCGTTATCGAAAGAAAAAAGAGAACAAGAAAGGGACCCGGGCCGGTTGCCTCGGTGTCTATTGCGCCCACGAAGCGCTCATTGATGCCGGTCTGGACCACGAGTCACCGTACGACAAAGCGCGTACCGGCGTCTATATCGGCCTGACCGAGCATGGCAACGTGGAAACGGAAAATGAGGTCTATCACCTCAGGGGATACAATTATGACGTGTCGTACTGGACCCATCATCATAATCCGCGTACGGTGCTGAATAATCCGGCCGGTGAGATAACGGTGAGTCTCGGGATCACCGGGCCCCATTACAGCATCGGTGCCGCCTGCGCCGCCGGCAATGCCTCGCTGATCCAGGGGGCACAGATGTTGCGGCTCAATGAAGTGGACATGGCGCTGGCCGGCGGGATTTCCGAATCAACCGGCTCGTTCGGGATTTTTGCCAGCTTCAAGGCCCAGGGAGCCCTCGCTGAAGCTGCCGACCCCCGACAGGCGTGCCGGCCGTTCGACAAAAACCGCAACGGGATCGTCGTATCCGAAGGGGCTTGCATCTATGTGCTCGAGACGTTGGCCCATGCCCGGGCACGAGGGGCTCGCATGTACGGGGAAATCGTCGGCTACGCGATGAACTCCGATGCCAAGGATTTCGTTTTGCCGCTCGCCGAACGCCAGGCCCAGTGCATGCAATTAGCCCTGGTTAAGGCAGGCCTGCAACCTGCAGATATCGATATCATTTCCACCCATGCAACCGGAACAAAACAGGGTGACGCTGAGGAATGTCAGGCGATCCGTACCGTTTTTAAGGGTACCGCTTCGACCTATGTCAACAATGCAAAAAGCATGATCGGGCATGCGATGGGCGCCGCCGGCGTTCTCGAACTGGCGGCGAATCTGCCTTCCTTTACCGACCACCTTGTTCATCCGACGATCAACGTCTCCGATCTCGATCCGGAGTGTATTGTCCCTAATCTCGTTATCGATCGACCAGTGCAGTGTTCTTCGGTAACTACTATTCTCAACAATTCATTCGGCATGCTCGGAATCAACTCGACCGTTATCGTGCGGGCCTGCCCGGATGCATGACGGAAGAAATCGGCTCGAAAAAAAAGTATTAAAGAGTCGCCTGGGATATGGTATATTGATCATTTTGCGCTTATAAACTTCAGCCAGAGCCAATCATTGTGCTGACGAATGGATAGAGGGGGCCCGCTTCGGGTCGTTGGAGAAACTCATGACACGCACTGAAATAACTGATCTCATTATTGAAATAATTGCCGACATTGATGACGAGGCGGATTTTGAGAATCTCGATCCGGGACAACCGCTCCGAGACCAGCTTGAGCTTGACTCGATGGACTTTCTTGATATCGTCATGGAGTTGCGCAAGCGCTACAAGCTCCAGATTCCGGAAGAAGATTATCCGCGCCTCGCCACTCTCAACAGTTGTGCCGATTATCTCGAACCGTTACTGAAAGACGTCTGATCCGTGCATGCACGTTTTATCGTAATCGGCGGCGGGCTTTCCGGACTTGCCGCCGCCATCAGGTTGGCACGATTCAAAGAAAACGTTCTTCTCCTTGAAAGACACTCCCGCGTCGGCGGGCTGAATTCGTATTATTACCGCCATAATCGGCTCATTGAGACCGGCTTGCATGCGGTGACCAACTTCGCGAAACGCTCGGCAAAGCATGCGCCACTCAACCGACTGTTGCGGCAGCTGAAAATCCGACGAGAAGAGATCGGTTTTCATGAGCAATGCGGCTCAGAGGTCCGTTTTTCCGGGAAAACTCTTCGATTTACAAACAACTTCGAAGAACTGGAAGAAAGCGTACGAGACGGTTTCGGGTCGGAAATCGATGGCTTCCGGAGACTTGTCGCCGACCTTGAGGCCGTCGATCCATTTCGGATCACACCGTTCCAGTCAACCCGGCAATTCCTGGCTTCGCGGCTCAACGACCCACTGTTGATCGAGATGGTGCTGTGCCCGACCTGTTACTATGGGTCCAGTGTAGCAAACGATATCGATTTCAATCAATTCGTCATCATTTTCCGCGCGTTGTTCCAGGAGGGTTTGTTCCGCCCTTCCGGATCGATCAAGGATTTCCTTGACCTGTTGGTCGACCGTTACCGTGAATTCGGCGGTACCCTTCGTCTGAAAACGGCGGTGACGGGAGTTATCCGTGACGGTGACACGGTCAAGGGGGTGTGCCTGGATAACGGCGAGGTCATTACCTGCGACCAGGTGATCTCGACGATCGGACTCGCGGAAACAAAGCGGTTGCTCGGCGAGCCACCGGCCCCTGCCGATAGCTCGCGCTTGGCCTTCAGTGAATCGATTTTTGTCGTCGATCAGGCGGCACGAGCCTTCTTGCCGACGGATATAACCTGTCTTTTTTTTAATGACGGCGAAACATTCTCCTACGAACAGCCCCATGAGGCCGTGGATTACCGCAGCGGCGCGATCAGCCTGCCGTTTAACTTCAAAGATCTGACGAGTCCCGGCGAAACCGTAGAGGTTCGGTCCACCCATCTGGCCAACTATCATCTCTGGCGCACCGCATCCGCCGATCCGCAGACGTACCGGGACCTCAAGGATCGTTGCGTTGCCGAGAGCCGCCGGCTGGTCGAAACGAAAATCCGTTACTTCACTAAACATCTGCGATTTTACGATGCATTTACGCCGCTGACCATCGAGCGGTTTACCGGCAAGCACCAAGGAGCCATTTACGGCAGCCCGCAGAAGGTGAAAAACGGGTTCATCGGCTTAAACAATCTTTTCTTGGCCGGTACTGATCAAGGATTTCTCGGCATCGTCGGTTCCATGCTCAGCGGCGTGACGATTGTCAACCAACAACTGCTGTTGGCAGATAAAACTTCTCGGTAAAAACGATACGCGATGCCCTCTTTTCAGCAAACAATCAACGATCGCTATGATGTCATTGTCATCGGCTCCGGTCTCGGCGGGCTGACTGCCGCCAACCGGCTGGCCCGTGCCGGTCATGCCGTGCTCCTGCTTGAACACCATCATCGGCTTGGTGGGCTTGCCACCTGGTTTAAACGGAAAGGACATATTTTCGATGTCTCGTTGCATGGCTTTCCGTACGGTATGGTCAAGACCTGCAAGAAGTACTGGAACCGGGAAATCATGAATGCCATCGTGCAACTGCGGGATATTGTCTTCGACAACCCCCAGTTTTCCCTGCGCACCACCTTTGACAAAGCCGACTTCACCGCCTTGCTCACCAACCGGTTTGCAATCGATCCGGTCCGTATCGATGCCTTTTTCCGCCGGGTCGATACGATGAACTTCTACGACGACCGCACCATGACCACCCGGGAGTTGTTTGAGGAGTTCTTTCCTGACCGCTCCGATGTTCACCGTCTTTTGATGGAGCCGATCACCTACGCCAACGGCTCGACGCTTGAAGACCCGGCGATCACCTACGGCATCGTGTTTTCCAACTTCATGAACCGCGGGGTCTTCACCTTCGAGGGTGGGACAGACCATCTGATTGGTTTGATGCGCGCGGAGCTCGAAAAAAACGGGGTGACTATCAAGACCGGTACCAAGGTTGAGCGGATCGTCACCGAGCGCGGCAAAACAAGAGGCGTGGAAATCGCCGGCCGCTTTATCGCCGCCCCGGCCGTGGTATCCAATAGTGGCATCACCAATACGATTTACAACCTGGTCGGCATCGACCAGTTCAGCGAATCGTTTCGTGAGCAAGCGGACAAGATCCGGGTCAATAACTCGAGTTGCCAAGTCTATCTCGGTATTCGTCCGGATACGACACTTGAACCGATCGGTGATTTGATCTTCTTTTCCCGTTCTCCGGTGTTCGATGCGGCGGAATTGCTTGATAGACACACCCGTTCAAAAACGTTCTCGGTCTATTATCCGAAAACCAGGCCTGGCCATGACCGTTATACCGTTGTGGCATCAATGAACAGCCGTTACGACGACTGGGCCACCCTGGATGAACAGCAATACCGCCAGGCAAAGGATGATCTGATCAGCAGAACCATTGGTGACCTGGCACGGTATGTTCCTGATATCGAATCGAAACTCGACTGGAAGGAAGCGGCAACGCCATTGACGTTCAACCGCTACACCCTGCACACGAAGGGTACCTCGTTCGGCACAAAGTTTGAGGGACTCGATATGTCCCGGTCGATCTTCAAAGAGATCGCCGGATTATTCCATGTCGGTTCCGTGGGTATCATCATGTCCGGGTGGCTGGGCGCCATTAACTATGGTGTTATCGTCGCCAATGATGTAGACAGTTATGTGCGCAGTGACTAACGAGGGAAAAGACCAATGAACGAATTTGCT
>CAZSOA010000221.1:0-5281 GCA_964608305.1 uncultured Desulfofustis sp.
CGCGCATCAGGATAACGCCGCGCTCGATCCCGTTTTCCAGCTCGCGGATATTACCGGGCCAGGGATAGGAACAGAGCACCTCCATGCAGGAAGGCGTCACGGACAGAACATTGCGCCGGTTTTTTTCGGCGAAACGCCGGACGAAATAATCGACCAGCAGAGGAATATCATCCGGCCGCCGGCGCAGCGGGGGCACTTCGATGGTTACCACATTGAGACGGTAAAACAGATCCTCACGAAAAGCGCCGTTGCGTACCTCCTCTTCAAGGTCACGGTTCGTGGCAGCGATAATCCGAACCTGAACCGACAGCGTCTCTTCGCCGCCGACCCGTTGCACTTCGCCTTCCTGCAATGCCCGCAGCAGTTTGACCTGCATGGCCGGGGTCGTTTCACCGATTTCATCGAGAAACAGGGTCCCGCCGTCGGCCTGGACAAATCGCCCCTCACGTCGACGATCGGCGCCGGTGAAGGCGCCTTTTTCGTGACCGAATAATTCGGATTCCAGCAGGGACTCCGCCAGTGCGGCACAATTGACCTTGATGAACGGGCCGTTACGCCGTTCGCTGTTCCGATGCAACGTCTCGGCCACCAGTTCTTTGCCGGTGCCGGACTCACCGGTGATCAGCACGGTGGCCTCGGTGGGCGCCACATAGGAAACCATTTCCAGCAATTCGCGCATCGGCCGGGATTCGCCGATAATTGTCGTCTCCAGTGCTCCTCGAGAACTGCCGCTCTGGCGGCGCTCCTCGACCTGCCGATGGTCAACCGCCCGTTTCAGGGCCAACTGCAACCGGTCAAAGTCCAACGGTTTGGTCAGATAATCGTGCGCACCTTCTTTGATCAGGCTGACCGCATCCTCCACCGAACTGTAAGCGGTCATGATGATCACCGGCAGCGCCGGATTGATCCGGCGTATCTGGTCGAACGCCTCCCGACCGCTCATCCGGGTCATCCGGACATCCATCAAGACAACATCATAGGGCTGCTGCTCAACGGCGGCGACGGCCGTGTCACCGTCGTCGGCTTCGACGCAGCGCCACCCCCACTCTGACAGCAGCGACCGCAGCGTATATCGGTGTACCTGCTCGTCGTCAACGATGAGAACGGTGCCCAACCCCTTTTTCCCTGCCATCACCATCTTCCGTTTACGGTGTGGTCAACCGTTCCAGCAACCAGGCCAGATTTTCACCGAGTTGCCGCATGGTTTTCATGCCTTCGTCATCCCCGGCTACGTCGCCCTTTTCCCGGCCGTGCCCGATATTCCAATAGCTCGAGCCGACGACGATCATCTGGCCGATCAGAAAGAAGTGGTTCATCGAATCAAAAGCATGGATGGCGCCGGCACGCCGGGCGGCAACGACGGCAGCGCCAAGCTTGCGTTTATACAGATCACCGTTGGCTCGACTGACCATGCCGCATCGGTCGATCAAGGCCTTCATTTCACTGGACACGTCGGCAAAGTAGGTGGGTGAACCGAGGATAATCGCATCGGCCGCAATCATCTTGGCGATACATTCATTGATGATATCGTCTTTGATCGCGCACGTGCCGTCTTTTTCCTTGAAACAGACATAACAGGCCTTGCAGCCTTTCGGGTTGGTCCCGGCCAGCTCGACCAATTCGGTCTGCGCGCCCGCTTCCTGCAACGGTGCGAGCACTGCTTCCAACAACATTGTCGTATTACCTTTTTTCCGGGCGCTGCCGTTAAATGCCACAACGTTCATACACTTTTCTCCTTCATGGTAAACAGTCCGCGACAACCGGGACCCAGACATTGCGTCGCCGGTCCCCCCTTGGGTCCGACACTTTCTCCTTGAAGCAACCATATAAACACGGATAAAACAGAGAGACAATTCTTTTGCCGATCGACACCGCACTGATCGGTCATACCGACACGGACTGCGGCCTGCTCGCAGCCGGCGTGCGATGCACGGTGATCAACCACACCCGCCAGCCAGGCGGTTTTCCTTGGGCCGAGTAAAGACTATGAAGCCGATTCTCATTCTGACAACCGGGGGGACCATCGATAAACTCTATTTTGATGCCCGCAACCGCTATGAAATCGGCCCGCCCCATGTGGAACGGGTGTTTCAGGAACTGCAGCTGACCATTCCGTACCGGATTGTCCCCCTGCTGCGCAAAGACAGCCTCGACCTCACCGATGATGATCGACAGACCATCCGTTCTGCAGTGGTTGCGGCCGCCGAAAACCGTATTCTCATCACCCATGGCACCGACACCATGGTTCAAACCGGTCAGGCCGTGACCGGGATCGCCGGAAAAACCATTGTCCTGACCGGTGCACTTGAACCGGGGTTATTCCGGACGAGCGATGCCCTGTTCAACATCGGCGGCGCCCTGGTCGCCGTGCAGACCCTGCAGCCGGGAGTTGCCATCGTCATGAACGGCACGGTATTTGAGATTGACGATGTCTGGAAAAATCCGGCGATCAATCGTTTCGAGCGACGCTCTGCCGCCCATCGCCCAACCTGAGGAGATACGATGCGTCCCGATAGCGTCAATAAACTGGTACTGCTCGGCCTGGTGATCATCATCTCGGCGGTCTTCCTGTCTATGATCCGCCAATTTCTGATGCCGTTGTTCATGGCCGGGCTGTTTTCGGCAATGCTCAGCCCAACCCATCACTGGCTCAGCGATCGCCTCGGCGATCGTCCCCGAATCGCCTCGGCCCTGACCGTGACGGCCATGGTAGTGCTCGTCCTGGCGCCCCTGTCGGTGCTGATCGGGGTCGTGGTCGCCCAGGCGATCAACGTTGCCCAGTCAGTCACTCCGTTTGTGCAGACCCTGATGAACGAGCCCACCGTTGTCAACCAGTACCTGGAAAAAATACCGTATCTCGACCAGTTGCTGCCCTATCGCGACGTGCTGCTGGAAAAGGCCGGGCAACTCGTCGGCACGGTCAGCGCCTTTTTGATCGACGGTTTGTCATCGGTAGCCAACCTGACGATCAGTGCCGTATTCGGCACCATCATCATGCTCTATGTGATGTTCTATTTTTTGCTCATGGGTGATGTACTGCTCGAAAAAATCATGTATTTCCTGCCGCTTCGCGACGAGGATGAACAAGTGCTGCTGCACCGCTTCACCTCGGTGGCCCGGGCGACGATCAAAGGAACGCTGATCATCGGTCTGCTGCAGGGATCGATCTGCGGACTGGCTTTTGCCCTGGCGGGTATCAACGGCGCGGTATTCTGGGGCACGGTGATGGCGGTGGCGTCGATCATTCCAGCCTTCGGCACCGCACTCGTCTGGGTGCCGGCGCTCGTTATCCTGCTGCTGATCGGTGACTGGTCCGGGTCGGTAATCCTGCTCGTGCTCTGCGGCGCGGTGGCCGGCAACCTCGACAACCTGCTCAGGCCTCGGCTGGTCGGCAAGGACACGGAAATGCACGATCTTTTCGTGCTGTTCGGCACCCTCGGCGGCATTACCATGTTCGGCATTCTCGGCATCATCATCGGCCCGATCATCGCCGCCCTGTTCATCACCCTCTGGGAAATCTTCGGCAGCGCCTTCAAGGAGTACCTGCCCGAAGTAAGGACCGTATTCCGGCCCGGCGGTCGGCCAACACCGAAGGCACCGAGCGACGACGCTGACAGCTAACCCGGGACGATAACGGAGAAACGCATGGGCATCGAGATTGAAAGAAAATTCCTGGTGATCGGCGACCAGTGGCGCGACGGGGCAGTCGGCACCAGCTACCGGCAGGGGTACATTGTTGCCGAGCATGGCCGAACCGTCCGTGTCCGGCGCGCCGGCAGGCACGGTTACCTGACGATAAAAGGCCCGGGAAGCGGTCTGTGCCGGCCGGAATTCGAATATGAAATTCCACCCGACGACGCCGACCAGATGCTTGACCTATTCTGTCAGGAGACGATGATCGAAAAAATACGCTACCGGGTGCACGACTCCGGCTCACTCTGGGAGATCGACGAATTCGCCGGAGAAAACAGCGGCCTGCTGCTTGCCGAGATCGAACTGACCCACGAGGACCAGGAATTTAGCCGGCCGCAGTGGCTGGGGCGGGAAGTCACCGGCGATGCTCGCTATCATAACGCCTGCCTGTCCCGGAGTCCCTTCTCCCATTGGCCGAAATGACAGCGATCGGCGCACGATTGCGGCACCCTGCCGGCGCCGGAGACACCGGACAGCACTGCTGCATCTAAAATTCCTGGAGAATCCGCTTGACCACCGCGCCATCGGCGCTGCTGCCGAAATGGGCCATGATCGGCTTCATCGCCTGCATTTTATTGGCAAACGCGGAAAAATCGATATGCTCCTTGATCCACGCCCTGATCTCCGCTTCTTCCGCCTGGCGCGGCAGATATCCCTCGAGAATTTCGATAAACGGTGAGCCGGTTTTTCCCGAAGCGACCAACAACTCCGATTCCGCCTTGATCAGCTTTTTGATGACGGCAACCACCTGATCATCGCTCAGATCTTTGATCGGCTGGCGCTGAAACTCGCCGATCAGCACTCTGATGGCTGCGGTTCGATCCACATCCCGATTTTTCAACGAGACCCTCAATTGAGCCTCTATATCATGCTGTAATCCCATGCTTTCCTCCGTCGGACCCGGTCGATAGGCACCACACCGGTGTCTCGCCGTTGCTGTTATCGTTCAAATGAATAGATGAATTCGATCCCGTTTGATTCCACCGAACTTCTGCTCTGCACGGAAAAACCGCGGCCGAATTCGTAGCGGACCCGAAAACTGCCGGCATATTCGAACAGATTGAAGTCATAACTGATGGTCAAGTCATCGGTCAGTCGTTTCCCGACCACCACCGAAGCCTCGGCGGCATCGGCGCCGCCTTCCAGATGCAGATCATCAACGGGCAGAAACCCGGTCAGGTCACTGAGGATATCGCTGCCCGCCGACAAACCGATGGCCCGCACCGCTTCATTGACGATTCCCCGCCCCTCGTCATCGCCCGAAGAGATCGGTTTATCGAGCAATAGATACGCGACGATATCATTATCTGCCAGACGCGGCTGAGAAAAAAGCTCCAGGTGATAGTCATGGGCGCTGCCGGTGACCTTGACGCCGACGACCAGGCCTTCTTGCCCGTAGGCGGCAGCTCGAACCGTTTTCTGGACAACGATATCGAGATCCGGGTTGTCAATCGCCGAGTCGGCATAGATGATCCGGCCGCGACTGATCTGCAGTGCTCGCCCATACAACGCGAAAGTGCCGTCATTAACAACCAGCTCGCCACGGCCGGTCAACCCCTCTTCCCGGTCATCGACGATGAACAGCCGC
>CAZSOA010000222.1:0-5219 GCA_964608305.1 uncultured Desulfofustis sp.
CTGCCGAAACGGTAACCCGCGCGCTTGGCGGACACGTGCCGCACGAAGCAATCGACTGCGGCGGCTCTTGCCTCGTTCCGGGCTTCGTCGACCCGCACACCCATATGTGCTTCGCGGCCACGCGGGAGGCTGAATTCGATCTGCGGCTGGCCGGCACCCCGTATCTTGAGATTCTCAAGCAGGGCGGCGGCATCCTCTCCTCGGTGCGGGCCGTTGCGCAAACGAGCGAAGAGGCTCTCGCCGAAACCACTCTGGAGCGGGCCATGACCGCCCTGCGCTATGGCACGACGACGCTGGAAATCAAAAGCGGCTATGGTTTGAATCGAGACAACGAGTTGAAGATGCTGCGCGCCATCCGGCAGGTGGCCACCCGCTCGCCGCAGGATATCGTCGCCACCTTCCTCGGGGCGCACGCCATCCCGGAAGCGTATCGGGACAGATCCGACGACTTTATCACGCTGCTGATCGAAGCGGTCCTGCCGGAAGTCAAACGAGAAGGACTCGCCGATGCCTGCGATATCTTCTGTGAAGAAGGGGTCTTTACCATCGACCAGGGCCGGCGACTCTTGCGGGCCGCCCGGGAACTCGGCTTTGCGGTGAAGTTGCACGCCGACGAGGTGCATGATCTTGGGGGAGCGGCGCTGGCCGCCGAGTTACGGGCATTGTCCGCCGACCATCTACTCGCCGCCCATCCGGACAACCTGGAGCGCATGGCCACCGCCGGCGTCGTCGCCACTCTGCTGCCGGTGACCGCCTACAGCCTGAAAAAGCCGTTTGCCAACGCGCGACTGATGATCGATGCCGGCCTGCCGGTGGCGCTGGCCACCGACTGCAATCCCGGCTCAAGCTTCTGCGAGTCGCTGGTTTTCGCCATCGGCCTGGCGGTCATGCTGATGGATATGACCCCTGCCGAGGCCCTGACCGCCGCCACCCTCAACAGCGCTTACGCGCTCGGCTTAGCCGACCGGGTCGGCAGCCTTGATGTCGGCAAGCAGGCGGATTTTCTGCTGCTCGACGGCCAGTCACCATCCATTCTCGCCTACCATGCCGGCATCTCTTCAGTCAAGGCAGTCTATAAGAAAGGCCGCCAGGTGGTGTGACGAGAACGGGGACGCTCCTCACCTAACGAGGGGACGTTGCTCACTTAACTGTATTAAGTGAGCAACGTCCCTCTTTTTTATTGGACGCGCTTATAACCGTCCCAGACCAGCTCTGCTTCCGGGAGTTTCGGCAGGTAGCGGAGCCAGACATGGGAGTCGAGGTGCTCCTGACTCTGCTGCAGCTTCCGACTGTGCTCAAGGATCGGCGGCACCAGTTCGGCAATCGGCCGATCGAGTGCTTCGGCTATTTTATAGCCGGAGGCTTGGATGGCCAGTTGCACGGCCCGGTCGCTATACTGCTGTGATGAGGCAAGCGTATCGAGGGCTTTGGTCGGATTGTGGAAACCGGCGCTGTTCTCGGCAGACACATAATCCCAGAACCAGGCACCTTTCCGTACCATCTCCCGGGCTTCGGCAAGCACGACCTCGTTGACGCCTTCGGTCTCCATCGCCCGGCGTACCGCCTCATGGGCGCGTACCGATTTTTCCTGGGCGATATTGAGCTGCCGCCAGACTTTTTCCTGGTAGTAGACCACCCGTTCGCGCATATGCTCGGCTTCCTTGTCGCTGTGACAGCCGAGACAGGCGTTTTCGATCATCTCCTCGCTCTTGAGTGGTGACGTCCAGTGATGGGAACTGATCCGCTCGCCGTCCAGTTCAATCTGCGGCATATGACAGTCGGCGCAGGCAACGCCACCGGAGCCGTGGACCGAGTCATGGAACATCTCAAACTCGGGATGCTGGGTCTTGATCATCGGCGTCCTGGATACGGCATGAGTCCAATCGGCAAACTGGCCTTGAAAACCGTCTCGCGCCGGGTCGCCGTCCCCGTAATACTCGTACATCTGCTCCGGGTTCATGCCCTTATCCCACGGCAGATGAGGCTTGGCGGCAACGCCGTGGTCCTTGGTCTCAAAATGATACTCGACATGGCATTGGGCGCAGACGAGCGAACGCATTTCCTGGTACGACGCCTCGCGCCAGTCCTTGCCCTGGCGTTTGAGCGCTTCGTCGAGCGGCACGCTGGTGATCACCAGGTCCATGGTCTCAGCATCGTGGCAATTGGTGCAGCCGATGGAGTGCTTCTCACCGTCGTGCATCGGCCGGTACTGATGAAACTCGGATGACCAGAAGGCATCGCCCTTGGCCTCGACCAGATCCGGGATGGTGCTGGTCTTACAGCTCAGGCAGGTGGCGGGCAGGCCGGCCTGTTCGCTATAACGGTTGATCCGGTCGATCTTGAACAGGTCATCTATTGCATAGACATGACCGCGGGCCCGGTCGTACTGGTAACTGAACGGATAGCCGAGCCAGAGGTTTTTCAGATACGGTTGCGCGTGTTTGTAACCTTTCGGCAGCGGGTTGACGTTGTCATGCTTTCGATGGGGCACCGACCCGCCGTATTCGGTCATCTGCGAGTCGTCCTTGTTCATCTGATAGGATCGATAATGAACGGTATCCTTAAACGCCAGATTGCCCTCGCCAAGATCGATTTCCGCCGCCGGGGCGATCGACGGAGCGGCAAACAACAAGACGGCGGTGCAGGCCAGAATATGCTTCATAATCCCTCTCCTCCTCTTCATGGCGGTTGATGTGTTCCGGGTGCAGCACCGGACATACCGGCAACGCGAGAATCTCACCTCCTTTTCATGTTGTGTGCCGTTGTTGCCGACCAACACCCGATCCGGATATATGCTCATTTACGGAAAATAAGTGACACTTCATAGACAGTATTACATTGCAGCATCAATCACGTCAATGACCAATCCGGCCATTGTCCTTCGCAGCAGTTCGAGGCACAAACCGATGGGAGACCGTTCCCGGCAGACACCGTTACCCGGTCCCGATTAAGCGGAAAATTCTTCCCGCATCTTCTGGTATTGTATCGCATATGTGATATGATACCGTGTTCTCCGACGCTGCCGCCGCAATCGAAACCACCGCCGCGGCCGATCGGAAACAACAGAGTGCGTTTGCCCGATCAGTCACCGTAAACAGCTTCAGCACCCAAGGAGATGTTTCATGCGCGCCGCTTCTTTTCTCTCACGAACGATCCATGCATGTTTTCCTTCCTTCCAGGCAAAAAGCGGCGCCACCGCCTGGCTCCTGCTCGGCTGCCACCTGGCCGGTTCTCTGCTGCTGACTGCCGCAGTGTTTATCCCGGGGTCACGGTCGCTCCTCCTGGTTCCGGCCGTTGTGGTTTTTATTGCCGCAGTTCTCATCGGTCTGGCCTGCATTGCTGCACTGCGCCACGACTACCGCGGTGTTCAGCGTGACATCGACGCCCTGTACACCAATGACGACGAAGAAATCCGCCTCTACCTACCGACCGACCACCTGGAAACCGAGGCCGGTTCACATCTGCGCAACCGCTACGGCACGATACTGACCGGCATCCGTGCGCTTATCGAAGATATCCGCAAAATCGGCATCAGCATTGCGATCGATACCACCAAGGTCAGCCGTCTGGTCTCATCCACCTCCGGCAAGGCCGGCCGCCAGCAGGAAATTTCGCACGAGGTTTCAACGGCCAGCGTCGAGTCGAGCAACGCCATCGCCGAAGTATCGAAAAGCGTCCAGTATGTCTCCGATAATACCGCCACCAACCTGAAGATGGTTCGGGGTTCATACGCGGAATTACTCGAGGTGACCGACAAGATCAAGCAGATCAGCCAGGCCGTCGATCTGTTCCAGCAGACCGTCGAGGAACTGGGTCAAAGCTCGGCATCAATCCTCAAAGTGGTCTCAACCATCAACGATATCGCCGAACAGACCAACCTGTTATCACTTAACGCCACCATCGAGGCGGCTCGGGCAGGCGAGCACGGCAAGGGCTTCGCCGTCGTCGCCGAAGAGGTGCGGGAACTGGCAAAACGTGTCAAACCGGCAACAACGGAAATCGCCGAAAATATCCAGACGATGATTGCCATCGTTAAAAAAACGGAACGCGGCACCAACGAGATAGGCGGATACACCGCGGAAACCAGTAAGGTGATCGGCAAAACCACTGCCAATTTTGATCACCTCGTCAATGATTTCGAACAGGTCAACGACCAGTTGATAAAAGTCGCCGCCGCCATGACCGAATTGTCGACCACCAACAGCGAGGTCTCCGACAATATCGCCGGCATTGACGTCCTGTGCGGCGAGATTGCCGAATCGATGCAGAGTTCGGAACGCTCGGTCGAAACACTCAGCAACCTGACCGAGTCGATGCTGGAGATGGTCTCCAGCTTCAGGACCGGTGAGGGGACCTTCGATCGACTCATCGGTTGGGCGAGAGACGCGCGCGATCGGGTCTTTCGGGAATTGGAGATCATCCAGAAAACCGGCGCCAACCTGTTCGATACCGCCTACAAAAAGATCCCCAACACCAATCCGCAAAAATTTGAAACGACCTACACCACCGCGTTCCACCGCGCCCTGCAGCCGCTGTTCGATACATTGCGCAAGGAGATGAACGGCGTCATCTACAGCATCGCCGTCGATCGCAACGGCTATTCACCGACCCACCATGCCGAATTTTCCCGGCCACCCTGCGGTGACCCGCAGCAGGACCTGCTCTACAGCCGGCACATGCGGATGTTCAACAGCAACAACACCGAGAAACGGCGCTGCAGCCATACCAAACCGATGCTGTTGCAGACCTACATGCGCGATACCGGCGAGATCATCAACGACCTCTCCCTGCCGATCATCATCGGCGGTAAACACTGGGGCGCACTGATTATCGGCTTTGATCCGAAGCGGTTCAACTCGTAAACTGCACGCCCCGTATCAGACCGGTATCCCCCAGATCTCGTTGGCGTATTGTTTGATCGTCCGGTCGGTGGAGAATTTGCCCATCCGGGCAACGTTCAGCACCGCCATCCGCATCCAGCGCTGCTGGTCGAGAAATGTTTCGTTAACCCGATGCTGGCAATCGATATAGGCCTCGAAATCGCGGATCAACAGGTACTGGTCATGGGGGCTCATCAAACTGTCGACGAGCGGCTTGAACAGATTACGATCCCCGCCGGAGAACGAACCGTCTGCCAGCGCCTCCATGACCTCGGCCACATCCTTGTTCTGCGCGCAGATCTGCTCCGGCGTACGGCTGTTGCGAATCCGCTCGAATTC
>CAZSOA010000223.1:0-5208 GCA_964608305.1 uncultured Desulfofustis sp.
GGCTCAGCCGGGCTGGTAGCAAACAGATCCCGACACGCGGTGTGTAACACCTGCCGGTTCTCGCTCGGCCATCCGTCGATTCGATTCATCACTGCCCCGGCCCGCATCTCGCGAAACCGTTGCACCAGACCACGTTCATCAGCCAGCTCCTGAAAAGCTGCGAGCACTGCAGCATCGACACGCTGGCATGCGTACAGGAGCCGCAGGCCGGCCGATCGGCAGACGAAATCAGCGATTCGTCCATCCGCGACCAGGGCCTCAGGCGCCGTCAAATCATACGGATCGGCAGCCAGATCCACGAGTTTGCGCCAGGCCGGACTGTCGATAGTGGTAATCGTCATACGAGATCCCCCCTTTGTTCAGCGTTGCCTTCACGTTCCCGGCGCCCCGCCTCGGCTTCGGTACGCAATTCGGCGATAACTGCCGCGTAGGATGCGGCACCGTAGATGGCCGAACCGGCGACAAAAATATTGGCACCGGCACGGGCGACCTGCCGGATGGTGGCCGGCCCGACACCACCGTCGACCTCGATGCCGACCGAAAGCCCCCGGTCATCGATCATGGTTTTCAGACGCTCAATTTTCTGCAGCGTCGAAGCAATGAAGGATTGCCCGCCGAAACCGGGATTGACCGCCATGACCATGACCAGATCGACCTCTTCAAGAATATAGTCAAGAGTGCTCAGCGGTGTCGCAGGGTTCAGAACGACTCCGGCCTTTTTGCCCCGTTCACGGATACGAGAGACTGTCCGTTGCAGATGCGGGCAGGCCTCCACATGGACCGTGATCCAGTCAGCTCCCGCATCGGCGAACCGGTCGATATAACGATCTGCCTCACTGATCATCAGATGAACATCAAGCGGAGCGTCGGTGATCCTCCTGGCTGCTTCAACCACCAGCGGGCCGATAGTGATATTCGGCACGAAATGACCGTCCATGACATCGATATGGACGATGTCGGCACCCGCCGTTACAACTGCTCGTATCTCGTCGCCAAGCACCGCAAAGTCGGCCGACAGAATAGATGGTGCAATAATGATCTTGTTCATACGTTCTCCCTGGTTGTCTCCTGCCGGTCCCTCATTACCCAAGACGCCGCAACCGATCACCCGGCAACAATTCGATCGCGCCTTCAAGTTCCAGCAACAGCAGGATTTCATTGAGTCGCGGCGCACTTAATCCGGAAAGCCGAAGCAACTCGTCTCGCAGCATCGGATACGGCTCAATACGTCCCAATACGAGCAACGATTCGCGGTCCTTGGTGATTGGAGCGGCGATCGGCTTCTGCCGAACCGTAACGCCCAGATCGAGACCAAGGAGCGCGACGATGTCATCCGCGCAGACGACCAGCTGTGCCCCTTGCTGTAGCAGCCAGTGACTGCCGGTACTTTTGGCCGAGTCGACCTGGCCGGGAACGGCACAGACATCTCGCCCGGCATCCAAGGCGTGCTGGACGGTGATCATCGTGCCCGATTTCCTGGTTGCCTCAACCACGATCACGCTGCGGCTCAATCCGGCGATAATACGATTGCGAGCGGGGAATCTGAACGGTTCGGGCTTCGTACCGAGGGGATATTCACTGATCAACAGCCCACTGGCAGCAACACGACGATAGAGTGCGGCATGAGTTCGCGGATAGACGACATCGAGTCCACAACCCAGAACGCCAATCGTGTACCCGTTGCCGTCAAGGCTTCCGGCATGGGCCTCACCATCGACGCCCGCCGCCATTCCGGAAACGACTGTTATCCCGCGCTCGGCAAGATCGCGAGCCAATCGATGCGCCGTGCGCCGTCCATAACTGGTGGCCGATCGGGAACCGATCAGCGCCACTGCCGGCTGCTTCAGCGCTTCGGTTGTGCCACGCACATAGAGCACCGGCGGCGGGTTGCTCATTGTTCGCAACAGCGCCGGATAGTCATCATCAGCAAAACAGAGAATCCGGCCGCCCAGGGCCGCCATCCGCTGCAACTCCGCATCGACTGCTGGCCTGAGGCACGCAGCGGCAGCCAGGGCCTCGACCTGCGGAGCCTTCAGCCCGGCACCTGTCCGCCATTCAGCGGGCGTCGCTGCCAGGGCCTCCTGCGGCGAACCAAAATGCTCGACGAGGGCCCACAATCCGATCAGGCCGAGCCCGTCGACCATACTCAGGCGCAACCATTCCCGGAGTTGTTCCATATCGCTGCGATCTCCTGGAAATCATCCGATTCCGACCTCCCGCCAGAACAACCTGGAAACAGCCGGACAATAATGGTGCCTCTTGCCGCAACGGGAAACGACCGGTCATAACCGTGGTTATTCCGTCATGAAAACGCGGAGCTCTTCAATTCTGGAGGGATGTTTCAGTTTCTGGATGGCTTGTGCTTCGATTTGGCGGATCCGCTCACGAGTTACCGCAAAACAGCGCCCCACCTCTTCCAGGGTATGGTCATACTCAACATCGATGCCATAACGCATCCGCAGCACTTTCGCCTCCCGCGGCGTCAGGGTCGACATGACCTGGTTCAGGCACTCGCGCAGGCTGGCGGTCATTGAGATATCGTCGGGACCGGGCCGCTCGCTGTCTTCGATAAAATCGGACAAAAGCGTCTCACCGTCGTCACCGACCGGAGTGTCAAGCGAAATGGCGTCTTTGGCGATCTTCAGCGCCGTTTTCACCTTGCTGACTTCAGTCCCGAGCTGCTTGGCCATTTCTTCAGGGGTCGGCTCACGATGCTCTTCGAGCAGAAATTCCTTGGAAACCCGCAACAGGCGATTGATCGTCTCGATCATATGCACGGGCAGGCGGATCGTCCGCCCCTGATCGGCAATACCGCGCGTGATCGCCTGTCTGATCCACCAGGTGGCATAGGTACTGAACTTATAACCGCGATGGTAATCGAACTTGTCGACAGCTTTCATCAGACCGATATTGCCTTCCTGGATCAGATCGGAGAACTGCAACCCACGATTGACGAATTTCTTCGATACGGAGATGACCAAGCGGAGATTGGCCCGGACGAGCGCCTCCTTTGCATACTTGGTAATTTCCCGGCCGGTCGTAATTTCGGCGTCCAGCTTCTTCAGTACATCACCGTCAAGGCCCGCCTCTCCCATAAACCGGTAGTTGACCTGCTGCTCGATAGCCCTGATCAACAAAGGATCACCAGGCAACGCTGCGGTCACCGCAGCATCCTTGACCACTTCGACCAGTACCTGACGAAACCGCTTGGCTAAGTCTTCGATGCCGGTAGCTACCGAATTGATACATTCCAGAGACAACAACCGATCCTTGAAAAGATCGGCAACTGTTGAACCGGTGGCAATGATCTGTCGGCGAAGATCATCATACCCCGCCTTGTCAAACCCGCTGTCACGCAACGTTGTAAGTAATGCCGCTCGCCGCTCCTCAAGTTCCTGCACCGCACCGAGCCGATCGAGGAACAACCGCGTCTCAGACTTGATTACTTCCGGCTCACTATCGGGTATTCCATGCACCAACTGAAAAATTTTGCTGCGGCCGGATTCCAGGTCCTTCTTGAGTTGCTGCAACACCGGATAGGCAAGTTGCGTGGACAATACCGCTGCCTGAACACGAAACTTACCCTCTTCCATCATCCGGGCGAGCTTGAGTTCTTCGTCGTGGCTGAGCAGGGTCAAGCTACCCATTTCCCGGAGATAGATATTCATCGGGTCAATGGAATGGGCTCCATTCTGCAGCGGTGAGCGCGACACCCGACGACGATCGCCCTGCCGCCGGTCGCCAAACGGACTGCGCCGCCGATCACTATTTTCCTTGCGACGATCCTCGGAAACATCTTCAGGGAGAACGAACGGAACAGCCTCGTCATCGGCTTGAAAGATCCCGGTCAGATCCCAGGTGGGCGAATCATCTCCGTCATCGCCGGCAAACCCATCGCCGGTGGCGTCGTAGTCATCCATACCCAGATCGTTGAACTCATCTGCCGTCATCATTCCCCCGTTTCACTCGATTCCCCCCACCCGGTCATTCCTTCGTCGGCGCCCGTGCCGGCACACGATTCACTACCTCACCATTATTAGAGTATAAGTACATGAAAATCAATAATTCATACGCAGGCTTCCGATTTTTCGGAGCGACAAACACGCAGCACCGATGAGCAGCATGCAAAGGGCGACTATTCCGGTTGGCTTCAGAGGGTTTTCAGCTCAGCATCAACTTCCATCTTTTGCCGCAGGAGACTAGTTACGACATTAAAATCATTGTTTTTTTGTGCATCAATAAGGGCATTCACCAAGGCGTCGGAACGGTTCTTCAACACGACCCGCCGCAACCAGATAAGGATGTCCTCGAAACCATCCGTCCCTTCGTCGTCACCGGTATACCGATGATCGACCGGGTCAGGAGCCAGCAGCAGCGATGCGACCAAGGTTCGCTCCTCTCCATCCGGCAGCGCCGAAAGCACATCCTCGGGTTGGAAATGCCGACCGCGCTGACCTGCCAATTTCTGCATCTGCAGGAAAATAATTTCACCAATACTGCCGGCAAGGACCTCCGCCGCTCCTGCTTCCTCAAGCTCAGCGAGCCGGTTTGGATTCAGGATCAGGAAGCTGATCAACCGACGAACACTCTTATCCGGAGTCGGTTCCAGCCGCGCCGTCGGCGTTGCTGCGCGAGCGGCGGCGGATTGCTCGACATGGCTTGGGTCACCCGCCAGTTGCGCCAGCACCAGTTGCGTATCGACCCCAAGCAGATCGGCAAAATGACTGGCCACAACCGACCGTTGCAACGGCGAGTCTGCCGCCACCAGCAATGGTCGCAAATCTTCAATAATGCGATTTTTCCCGGCAAGTCCAAGGCCATGGCGCTGCACACATTGGCCCAGCACGAATTCAGGGAGCGTCTCAGCCGAACCAACGATCTCCTTGAGCCGTTCGACACCATATCGGCGCACAAACGAATCAGGGTCATGCTGCTCGGGCAGCAATGCCACCCGACTGCCAAGCCCCTCTGCCAAAAAGAGCGGCGCTGCCCGTTCCGCTGCCTTGATCCCGGCTTCATCGCCATCAAAAAGCAGGACCACCTCATCGACAAGAGGTTTGAGCAACCGGATCTGCTCCCTGGTGAGCGCTGTCCCCAGGGGTGCCACGACCGGCTCATAGCCATAGGTGACGAGTGCCAGCAGATCGAAGTTTCCCTCGACCAGCGTGGCCCGACGCTCTTTGCGGATAGCATCCCGCTGCTGATAGT
>CAZSOA010000224.1:0-5205 GCA_964608305.1 uncultured Desulfofustis sp.
AAGCCAAGACTGCAGAGCTTGGCGATTCACCCTCCCCCGCCGCCGGTTCTAAGTAAGCCGGCCGACAAGGGGGAGGTGCGCCACCCTGGCTGCTATCCTTTCCGGATAAAAAAACTATGAAATCCTGGACTGTCGCGTTCGCCGAGAAACTGGTGGCCGGCGCGTGCGCACCAGGACTTCAAACCGTTCCGGCAGGTCGGATCAGTCCCCTTGACGTGCAGGATCTCACCTGACGTTAGTTTTTCGATCTCCTTGATCGTGCGCAGCGTCGGCATCGGGCAGTTTAAGCCGCGGGCATCGAGAACGAGCGCACCTTCGAGATGCTCGTCGACGATTGCCGTATCATCGGCACCACCATCTGATTTGCAGAAATTGCTGACGGCCTGACGAAGGATGATCTCCAGCGACTCAATACTGAACTGCCCGCCAATCTCCTGAAAAAAATCGGCAAGCTTCCGCATCGCCAGTTTGGAGGTCGGGTCGATGCGGGCACTGATAGACACATCGTCCCTGATATCAGTCAAACTCTGTTCAACATTGTTCATTCGGATATGCAATCCCTGAACAAGGCTGAGCAGATCAGAACCGTTCGTTACCTCCTGTTGCTCCGCCGTGCTGCTTGATTGTTCCCCGAGTGAATGCAGTACCTCGCTCCGCAGAATTTCAATCTCACGAGCGAGTCCCTCAACTTTGTCGGCAATCAGATCTGTATTCATCTCTCTCCCACTGGTGAACGTTTCCCGGCGCAACAGGCGCAGTCGCTCTTTCGTCCGTTCCGGCCGGAGTATCCTGATCCTTCGACAGAAACTGCTACTATGTGGCACACAATGCCACATAGTAGCAGCACGCGATGCAATGGTAAATAAAAAAAACACTCACGGAGATGCGCGGGATAGTGACGGAAGATTTCATCAGGCCGGTTGTTGCCTGGTCCTGAGCGCTCAGGGTTTCAGACCGGTGAACAAACCTCCAATCGTAAAGTCGGAAGTCCGCACCGGCGTGACGCCGAGCATCGTGGCCGTACGAAAACCGGCATCTCTCATCAGGCGACACAGATCCCCTCCGGGGATCGCCCCGCCGACTCACTGTGACCAGGAGGCAATGGAGTCGGCAAGATGTGGAGGCAGCGGTTTCTCGAGGATCATATCGGCGAATTGCACCCGCCCACCAGGCTTGAGCACTCGAAATATCTCGTCAAACAACCGCGGCTTGTCCGGTGAGAGGTTGATCACGCCGTTGGAAATAACCGCGTCGAAAACAGTGTCGGCAAACGGCAATCGTTCATCGTCGACCACCTGTACCTCGGCCTGCAACGTGCCGGTCAAGGCGAGATTCGCCCGTGCCCGTACCGCCATTTCATGCGAGAGATCAACCCCGTACACATAACCCGTCGGCCCTGACAGCCGGGAGGCGACAACCATATCGAAACCGGCGCCGCAGCCGACATCGAGAATCGCTGCCCCGGGGGCAATCGGTGCGATGGTAAACGGATTGCCGACCCCACAAAAACTCGTGAGAACGGCTTCAGGAAGCGCAGCCACCAACGCCGCGTCATAACCGAGCAACAATGCGCCTTCCCTGCCGGTCGGGTAGCGAAACAGCCCCTGCGCCGTCGCGGCAACATCACGATATTTCTCTCGAATACCGGAACGGATCGGCTGGCGGAGTGCTTCCGGAAGCGCCGAGCCTTGCCCGGTTTCCATCATTTGCAGACTGGTCGGCATATCGTTCCGGTGACCACCGGTGTCCGAAACCGGACGTCAGCCGGAACTGGAACAACCCGAACGTTTTCGAAGCGTCATAATACCTCCTTGGTAGCTGATACTTTGTGGTAGACCTCAGATTATACCCGATCGCTCGATCAGGGGAAAAGGCAAATCGTTAAAAACACCCCTATCCTGTGAAAATCAGGAGAAAGGTCAGCTTGTGTCTTTTCTTTTTCGCACGACCATGGTACTACGACGTAATATGCCACATTGTAACATGTTCCGCTCCGGCCTGTTCCGCCGATGTTTCGCATCCCTGGCTACACGCGGCATCGGCCGGACCCAATCGAGCGGTTTTACCAAACAAATGGGGAGCGTGAAAAATTCGGGATTCCGTTCAAGATCGAGGCGCGAAAGAAAATTTTACCGCAGGCATATAAACGATATTCCGAGGATAAAATTTGATTGTGCAACGATGAGATTGGGCGAAATGACAAGTTTTCAAGATTCCCAAATGATTGAGAGAGACAGACATGAATGAAGCGTTGATTCTCGAACGGCTGGACAGGCTCTCCGAAGAGATGAACCTGATCAAGGCGGACGTCCTCCGGGAAGTCCGTCAGGAACTGGAGCCGTTACGCCAGAGACAAGAAAAGGCGGCGATTCCCGCGGCGCTGTTCCAGGAACTTGACGACCCCGAAACCAGCGCCGACCTCGAACGATTGACAAGGACGCTGCTTGCCAGTCTGAGCGAGTTGAACGAAGCGGTGGAGATCATCAAAGCCGGGGTGCAACTCCGCCAGGATGTCGCCCCCGTCCTGCGCCAGACCTATCCCCGCACCATCGAGTTTTTTGCCGACCTCGACGGAGAATTCCAATTCGACGAATTAACCATCCTGCTGCGCAAAGCCATTACCAACCTCGAGACCATGGGCGAGGGCATCGACCTGCTGCGGGCCGGCGTGGAGCTGCGCGACGATCTGGTACCCTTGCTGCAGCTCATGTATCCGCGACTGGTCCGGTTCCTCAACGCCCTTCACGAAGGAGAGTTCCAGGCGGAAAAGCTCGGTGACCTGCTCCACACCGTACTGATCAATATCCACACCCTGAGCGACCTGCTCAACATGCTCCAGCCGATGACCGAGTTCGTCAAGGAGGTCGGCGTGCTCGCCAAGGAAAGTGATGTCATGTACGGCATCAACTCGTGGCTCGACGGCCTGCAGCAGAGCAGCGGGCTGGTCAAACTGGCCGGCACGATGTTCACCTTTCTCAAGCGGATCGACTGTAACGAACGGCAGATCGACGAGATCTGCCAGGCCATCCAGACGCTCGATCTGACCAGAGTCGAGCCGATCGGCCCGATCGGCATTATCAGGCAGATCAAAGACCCCAAAGTCCAGGAAGCACTCGGCTTTTTGTTTATGATGCTGCGGGCCGTCGGCAGTTGCCTGCAGGCATACCAATCTGATAAAAACCAGCGGCAGGCTGCCGCCTGAGCCGCTTTATTCCCTCATCAACCACCAGAAAAGGAGATCACAGGCATTATGAAAAAGTTAGTCATACTCGGGGCCGGCAGCGGCGGCACCATGATGGCAAACAAAATGCGCAAAGACCTGGATGACGACTGGTCGATCACCCTGATCGACAAGGACAATGTCCACTATTACCAGCCGGGTTTTCTGTTCGTGCCGTTTGACATCAACAAGCCGCGGGAAATAAGACGAAGCAGACGGGAGTTTATCAAGCCCGGAATCAATTTCGTCATATCGGAACTGGTCAATGTCGATTGGGACAAGCAAGAGGTGACCACCGCTACGGAAGGGATATTCAAGTATGACATCCTGATCATGTCCACCGGTTGCGACATCCGTCCCGAAGAGGTGGAAGGGCTCCAGGAAGGATGGGGGAACGGCATCTACGGTTACTACCGGTACAACGATTGCCAGGAACTGGGCAAGGCCCTGAAGCAGTTCAAAGGCGGTAAGCTGATCGTCAATATCGCCGAAATGCCGATCAAGTGCCCGGTGGCACCGCTGGAATTCGCGTTTCTGGCGGACTGGCATTTTCACCAGCGCGGCATTCGCGACAGCGTCGACATCGAATTCGTCACGCCGTTATCCGGCGCGTTTACCAAGCCGATGGCGACCAAGGTGCTGACCGAGGCCTGCCGCGACAAGAACATCACGATAACGCCCAATTTCGCCCTTGGTTCCGTCGACCATACCCGCAAGGTCATCGCCTCCTATGACGGAACGGAGATCGAGTACGATATGCTCGTGTCCATCCCGCCGAATTTCGGCGCCCAGGTGATGATCGACTCCGGCATCTCAGATCCGATGGGCTATATTCCGGTGGACAAGCACACCCTGCAACCCAAGGGGTACGATAACGTCTGGGCGCTCGGTGACGGCACCGACGTCCCCACCTCCAAGGCCGGTGCGGTGGCCCATTTCCAGGGCGACGTCCTCCACGAGAACATCATGGCCTACATCACGGGAGGTGAACAGCACGCCCGCTCAGACGGGCACGCGGTTTGATTCATCGAATCAGGCTTCGGGAAAGCCTATATCATCGATTTTAACTACGACACCGAACCGCTTACCGGTAAATATCCGTTTCCGGCCGTCGGCCCCTTGAGCCTGCTCAAGGACACCGAAATGAACCACATGGCCAAGCTGATGTTCAAATGGGCCTATTTCAACCTCCTGCTCAAAGGGGTCTGGCTCGGTCCGCCGAACATGATGATGGAAGGGAAATATCGGTACGCCTGATCTCCTGACGGGGCTGGTGCGTGCTTTGCAGCCGGCACGCACCAGCCCCGTTTCCTGCCTACCCCAGCAACACGGTAGCCCCGCATACTATTGCATTGCCTCAGCGCCGCAGTTCGGCTAGACTACTGCTGCCCCGGCCGGGAAACGCACTCCCGGCCGCCGATGGCTTGGTTATTTCCGGAGCCGGATTCTTTCATAAAACACACGCCGGCAGCAGTCACTTATGATACGTCTTCGACCCTTTTCGGCGGCTTGTGCCGTCCTCGCCCTGTTTGGCAGCGTGAGCGGATCTCATGGTACCGTTGCCGATGAGATGGAGCAGTGCCATGCCATTGCCGAGCCGCTGCAACGGCTCGCCTGTTACGACGATGCCTCCGGACGCAGCGAACCGGAAACGCCGGACATTCCGACCGGTCGCCTGGCACTTCCCGGACCAACGCCATCCGGCGATGAACTGACCGACGACCTGACGGCGCCCGTGTACCAGGAAGTCCGGACGCCATCAATGATCGATGCGGCCTGGGCATTTGATTCCGGCTCCAGCCGAACCCTTATCACTACCCACCGTCGCAACTATCTGCTGCTCGGACACTACAGTTCCCACCCCAATGAAACCCCCTACTCGGCGCTGTTTGAGCGGTTTGCCGACGAAGCCGAACTCGATACGGTGGAGGCAAAGTTTCAGATCAGCTTCAAGACCCGCATCTGGGCGAACGACTCTCTACGCC
>CAZSOA010000225.1:0-5189 GCA_964608305.1 uncultured Desulfofustis sp.
GCGGATTTCAAAGTCATTATTGATAATGACTGCTCCACCGTAGGCCTGCCACCAGAGGATTCGGGCGCCGGTCTGCAGGACCGCGTCGTCGAGCGGCTGCCTTACCGGGCTGCCCTTCTGGACTGCTTTGTGCAGTGCTTCCTCACTGGCAAACAGGAACGGGACGTAAAACAACTCCACGGCCGGAATCGTGCCGGCGAACTGGGTCAGCGGTACGACACCCATCTCGACGGCCCCGGAAGAGACCGCCTGGGGAACTTCCTTGTCCTTGTAGAGTTGTGCGGACGGGTAGATCTCGACGGTGATTTCGCCGTTGGTCGCTTCGGCAACTTTATCGGCGAAGGCCTGGACATTGAGGCCCAGATGGTGGCTTGCCGGCAGTTGTAAGGTAAGCCGCAGGGTCTGTGCCGCGTCTCCCGGCTGACTGGTGATGGCCAGCAAGGCAACGGCGCCGACGAATAGATAAAACAGTTTTTTCATCATTGTTCTCCTTGAGCAGGTAGTCATTTCCTGGTGTGACCAGTTTCTTCATGAACTGACACGATAATGCCGAACCGACTGTTCGGCGTCAAGCCTATTCGACCATTCCTGCCGGCGGCGGCGACCGGCAACACTGCTAAGCACCGGGAACTGTTCTTGTTCATGGTCGGGTTGCAGAAAGTTCCTGGTACAGGTTGCGGTGGTACTGCAAATGGCCTGCCTTTTCAAGCAATATATGCTAAGGTGTCCGATGCACCGGGTAAGAGACGGCGGGGGGAAGAACTCACGATGGAGGGCAACGTGTCCCAGGCAACCAATGAACGGCTCGGCCGGGAGTTTGCGGCAATCGTCGGCGCGGATAACGTCATGACCGGGGAGGCGGACCGCTTCGCCTATTCCTACGACGCCGCCGTGCTTGAACCGGTTATGCCGGCCTATGTGATTCGCCCACCAACGCTGGCAACCCTGGGCGAGACGGTACGGCTCTGCAATCAGCACGGTATCCCTCTGACCGCCCGGGGCGCCGGAACGAATCTCTCCGGCGGGACGATTCCGTATCCCGGTGGGGCCGTCATGCTTACCAATCATTTGACGAATATTGTCGAGATCAACGAAGAAGATCTTTATGCCGTTGTCGAGCCGGGCGTGATAACCGCCCGGTTCGCTGCCGAAGTTGCGGCCCGCGGGCTGTTCTATCCACCTGATCCGGGCAGCCAGACGGTGTCCACGCTCGGCGGTAATGTTGCCGAAAACGCCGGCGGCTTGCGCGGTTTGAAATACGGGGTGACAAAGGATTATCTGATGGGCATCGAGTTTTTCGATGTCGACGGCAACCTGATCAAAGGCGGGTCAAAAACCGTCAAGTGTGTCACCGGCCTGAATCTGCCCGGTCTGATGGTCGGTTCGGAAGGGACCCTCGGCGTGTTCGGCAGAATCACCCTGAAACTGATCCCGCCGCCCCAGGATGCGCGCTCGATGATGGCGGTGTTTTCGTCGATCAGGGCGGCATCGGAGACGGTGTCGGCGATCATTGCCGCGAAGATCCTGCCGGCCACGCTCGAGTTGATGGACAACTTCACGATCCGCACGGTTGAGAGCTTCCGTAAGGCCGGGCTGCCCACGGAGGCGGCGGCACTGCTGCTTATCGAGGTCGACGGTCATCCGGCCCAGGTGGCTGATGACGCCGAGCGGGTCGAACGGATCTGCCGGGAGCATGGTGCACACAGCATTCGCGTGGCACACACCGCCGAGGAGCGCAATTCGATCTGGCAGGCCCGCCGCGATGCACTGCCGGCCCTGGCCAAGCTCAAACCCACCTGTGTGCTCGAGGACGCGACGGTACCGCGGTCGAAAATTCCGGCAATGATCGAGGCCCTGCAGGAGATCAGTCGGACCTACGATCTGCCGATCGGCACCTTCGGTCATGCCGGCGACGGCAACCTGCATCCGACCATTCTCACCGACCGCCGGGATAAAAATGAATGGCAGCGGGTTGAGCAGGCCATCGAAGCCATTTTTGATCGGGCCGTGGCGCTCGGCGGGACGCTGAGCGGCGAGCATGGCATCGGCATCGCCAAGGCGCCGTTTCTGCAGCGGGAGATCGGCGCTGCAAGTATTTCCTACGGCAAGCGGCTCAAGGCGGCCGTCGACCCGAACAATATCCTTAATCCCGGTAAGATGGTGTGAGGGGGAAGCAGCCCATGGCAGACCTGCACCAGCTAGCGCAACGGCTCAAGGCGCTTGATGACCTGCTGGCCAACTGCATGCGTTGCGGCATGTGCCAGGCCGTCTGCCCGGTTTTTGCCCAGACCGGTCGGGAAGCCGATGTGACCCGCGGCAAACTCGCGTTGCTGGACGGGCTGGCCGATGAATTGCTCAAGGATCCCGATCAGGTGAACGCGACACTCAACCGCTGCCTGATGTGCGGGACCTGTGAAGCCAATTGTCCGAGCGGTGTCAAGATCCTTGACATTTTTTTTCAGGCCCGGGCGATACTCACCGGCTATTACGGTCTGCCCGCCGCGAAAAAGGCAATCTTTCGCGGCATGCTCGGCAATCCGCGTCTCTTCAACGCATTGACCTTTATCGGCTCGCGCTTTCAGTCGATCTTTACCAAGAAGGTTGATGATCTGCTTGGCTCGTCCTGCGCCCGGTTCAACGCTCCGCTGATCGCCGATCGTCATTTCAACACCCTGGCCACGCAGCCGTTGCGGCATCTCGTCGGAGCCCTGGCCACACCGGCCGGTCCCGGCGGGTTGCGCGTCGCCTTTTTCCCCGGATGCGTGGTCGACAAGATGTTTCCGACCGTCGGTACTGCGGTGATCAAGGCCCTTGAGCACCACGGTGTCGGGATAGATCTACCGGCCAACCAGTCCTGTTGCGGCATTCCGGTTCTGTCCAGCGGCGACCGGCACGGCTTCAATCGTCTGGTGGAGCAGAATGTGACGTTGTTTGCGTCACTCGATGCTACGGCGCTGGTGACCCCGTGTGCATCCTGTACGGCGACCATCAAAGAACTCTGGCCGCGTCTGTATGACGGTGACCGGCAGATCGGCGCACAGCTTGACAAACTTGCCGAAAAGACCATGGATATCAGTGAATTCCTCGTCGACCGCTGCGGCGTTGCGCCAAACAGCGTCCACCAGGGGCCGTCGGTCACCTATCATGACCCGTGCCATCTGAAGAATTCATTGGGTATCACCAAACAGCCCCGGACGCTGCTCCGGGCCTCCAACAGGGTATTTACGGAAATGAAGGATGCCGGCACCTGCTGCGGTTGCGGCGGTACCTTTACTGTTTATCATTACGAAATGTCGAAAAAGATCGGCACGATCAAAACCGATAACATCGTCGCCAGCGGCGCTGAGACCGTGGCCACCAGTTGCCCGGCGTGCATGATGCAGATTACTGACATGCTGTCACGGCGCCATGCCGGCATCAAGGTCAGACACGTTATCGAACTCTATGCCGAACACCTGTGATGCCGTCTGCCGCCACGGCCGCTACCGACCCCGGAGATCTGCTCTCCGATACCGCTCATCATCCGTTCAGCGAGAACTCCATGCCCAATAATCTCTATATCACCGCCACCGAAGAGCGCAGCGGTAAATCGGTCATCGTCCTTGGCATCATGCAGATGCTGAAAAAAGCATTGCATCGCGTTGCTTTTTTCCGACCGATCATCAGCGATCCGGCAACCAGGCAGGAAGATCCCGACATCGCGTTGATCAGCGGCTACTTCAACCTGCAGATGAACTATGAAGACACCTACGGTTGTACGCTGCGGGATGCCTATGAGCTGATCAACTCCGGACGGGAAGACGACCTGCATGACTTGATTTTAAAAAAATACAAGAAACTTGAAGACAACTATGACTTCGTGCTGATCGAAGGAACTGATTTCCGGGGGTATGACACCTCGTTTGAATCGGAGATCAATGGTGATATAGCCGCCAATCTCGGTGCGCCGGTGGTGCTGATCTCGTCGGGGCGGAAAAAAAATGTCGAACAGATGATCCGCCAGGTCCAGGCCTCGATCAACAGCCATAAGGAAAAGGGCTTGACGCTGGTTTCTTGTATCATCAACCGGGCGCCTGAAGGGCTAAGCGCCGGGACCATCGCCGAGATCAGGAAAAAGACCCATCCCGATGAGGATATCCCGTTTTTTGTGTTGCCGGAAAATAGCGATCTGGCCAACCCCACCATCGGCGACGTCAAGCGCTGGCTCGATGCCAGCGTCATGTACGGTGCGTCCGGGATGAACGCCAAGATCGGCGAGTATATCGTCGCGGCCATGCGGGTTGAACATTTTCTTGAATATATGAAGCCGGGGTGTCTGGTGATCACTCCGGGCGATCGCTCCGATATCATCCTGGCCTGCCTGTCGGCCCGCTCTTCCAAGTCCTATCCGGAGGTCTCCGGGATTGTGCTCACCGGTGGACTTGTTCCCTACGAGAGCGTGCGCAAGCTGATCGAAGGGTGGTCCGGAGCGCCGATCCCGATCCTCTGCGTCAAGGGGCATACCTATCTGGTGGTCCAGCAACTGCACGACCTCTATGCCCACATCGAGCCGGAAGACTCGCAGCGTATCGCCACCGCGCTTGGATTCTTCTCGAAACATGTCAAGGTGCAGGAACTCAGTGAACATGTGATTTCGAGTAAACAGCCGGTGCGTATTACACCGAAGATGTTTGAGTATGCGATGATGGAGCGGGCCTCTGAAGACCGCCAGCGCATCGTTTTGCCGGAAGGCACCTGCGAACGGATTCTGCGCGCCGCGGATATTTTGCTGCGCCGGGGTGTCGCCGACCTCACCATCCTTGGCCGCGAGCAGCAGGTGCGGCCGCTGGCCGCCGCCAACGGCCTGGATCTGACCTGGGTCGAGGTGATCGACCCGCAGACCAGCCCGCTGCTTGAACCGTTTGTGCAGGAGTACCTGCAGTTGCGTCAACACAAAGGGGTTATCGAAGACATGGCTCGGGATCGGATGTCCGATCCCACCTATTTCGGGACGATGATGGTGTATAAGGGGTACGCCGACGGTATGGTGTCCGGCGCGCTCAACACCACCGCCCACACGATCCGGCCGGCCTTCGAATTTATCAAGGCGAAACCGGGCTTCACCATTGTCTCGTCGGTATTTTTGATGTGTCTGCGCGATCGGATCCTTGTCTACGGAGACTGTGCGGTCAATGCAAACCCCAATGCCT
>CAZSOA010000226.1:0-5189 GCA_964608305.1 uncultured Desulfofustis sp.
ATGACGTCAAAACGGGCCGGTTTGTTGTGTAATGCATGGCGGCTCAGATAACCCATCGCCGTTCGACCGATCTGCTGCTGCTTCTGCCGGGTGATCGATTCGAGCGGGCTGCCGAAACGATTCGAACGCCTCGTTTTGACTTCGACGAAGACATAGGTCTGGCCGTCGCGGGCGATGATGTCGATTTCCCCGTATCGTTCACGATGATTCCGTGTGACGATGCGATACCCCTGCCGGGTCAGATAGTCGACGGCCAACTCCTCGCCGCAGCGGCCGAGTTCACAACGCTCCCGTGACAAATTCCTTGACTCCTTTGAAGCTGAGGCGATGGATGGGGCACGGGCCGTAGCGCCGGACCGCCTGCCGGTGGCGCAGCGTCGGATAGCCCTTGTTGGTGATAAAATCGTAGTGTGGGTAAAGCTCGTGGGCCTTGGCCATCAGTTCATCGCGGGTGATCTTGGCGACGATGGATGCCGCGCTGATCGAGGCGCTGCGACGGTCGCCCTTGATCAGCGTCTGCTGGGGCAGGTCGATGGGTAATGCTATGGTGCCGTCAACCAGCACGAAATCGGGCGCCGCATGAGCCAGGGACAGCTCGGCGATGCTTTGCAGCATTGCCTGAAGGGAGGCCTGGAGGATATTGATGCGATCGATGGTGGCCGGCTCGACGATACCGATGCCGACGGCGGCGCCATCCGCAGACAGTCGCTCGCGGAGTCGATAGCGTTCGGCCGGCGTGGTCAGTTTCGAGTCGCGGAAGGCCCGGTGGTCGCAATCCGCAGGCAATACCACAGCGGCAGCCACCACGGGCCCGGCCAGCGGCCCGCGTCCGGCTTCGTCGGTGCCGGCGATGCGGGAAAAACCGCGTCGGCGAAGCAATCGCTCAAAACGCCCGTTATCACCGTCAGCAGGCAGACCGGTAAAGAGGCGCCCGGGGCGCGGCGATGCCGAGCCGGTCCCACGCGTCATGGGACCGGCCGCGGTGAAAAGCGCTTCTCAGTTGATACCGCGCTCACGGATACGGGCCGCCTTGCCGCGACGGTCGCGCAGGTAGAAGAGCCGTGCCCGTCTGACGCGTCCGGAGGTCACGTGCTCGATCTTCTCGATACGCGGGTTATGCAGGGCGAAGGTTTTTTCGACACCGACACCGTGCGAGATCTTGCGCACCGTGTAGGAGGCGTCCATGGCGCCGCGCTTGCGCTTGATCACGACCCCCTGGAAGATCTGAATACGTTCCTTGTTGCCCTCAATGATGCGGATATGAACCTTGACCGTGTCTCCGGGACGAAAGGCCGGATGGTCGAAACGCATCTGCTCCTGGTCGATTTTATTGATAATTGGATGCATGGCTGAACTCTTTTTGTTGATTGCTTGTTGCTTGTGTTAGTACGCCTCTCCGAGCAGTCGATCAAGTATAATCGAAACCGCCGACCGTACGGAGAGATGATTGTAATCTGTCGCGCCACGAATCGGCGCCAGCACCGCGTCGGCCTGTTCCATACAGGCCGGAGCCAGTCCGTGGGCGGTGCCGAACAGCAGCAGCACCGGCCGGCCGTTTTGCTCCAGCGTCCGGCGCAGATCCCGGCAGGATACCGCGTCGGGCATGGATTTTGCCGTGGTCGCCACCAACAACGGTCGGCTGCCGTGCCGTCGCTGACAATCCCCAACGATCTCGGCCAGGTCTCGTGCCGGCTGGATGATCCCCAGGGCGTCCCTGCGCGCCGGGTTGTAGGTCGCGCCGTGGCCGTCGCGCCAGTGGCCGACGATCTCCCCGATCAGGTGGTGTTGATCGTCATACGGGCTTGCCACGTAGTAACGACCGACGCCGTAAGTCCTCGCAGCCCGAGCGATATCGTGCAGGTCGAGATTGGTGACCGCTGAACCGATGATCTCTCCGGCCTTGTTGAGCACCGGGTGGTGCAGCAAGGCGATGTCGATGGTGCCGGTGTTCATGTACCGCCGTTCCCGCGCGCCCGTACCGCAGGGCCGAGGCCATGGCGGTCAAGAAGTGACCACTCCGCCTCGCTGAAGCGGGCCCCGGTAAGCAGGTCCGGCCGTCGCTCCAGGGTTCGGGCCACTGAGGTCACCAGTCGATGGGCCTCGATCCGACCATGATCACCGCTGAGCAATACCTCCGGCACCGGTTCTCCTTCGAAGACGCGGGGACGGGTGTATTGCGCGTGCTTGAGCAGGTTTCTGCTGAAGGTGTCCTGCAGTGCCGATTCGGTGTGGCCGAGCACCCCGGGAACCAGTCTGCCGACGGCGTCGATAACCGCCAGGGCGGCCGGTTCGCCGCCGCTCAGGATATAGTCGCCGATGGAGATCTCGTCGTCCACATAACGTTCGCAGAACCGCTCATCCACCCCTTCATAACGCCCGCAGACAAGAATGAGCCGCCTGCAGGCAAGCAGTTCGCCGGCAACGGTCTGGCTGAAGGTCCGTCCCTGCGGGCTGAGCAATATCACCCGCGTGTCGTCGCCATCGGCCTTGAGGGTGCGGACGGCCTTGGCAAGCGGTTCGGGTTTCATCACCATCCCGGCGCCGCCCCCGTACGGCCGGTCGTCGGTGGTGGCATGACGATCGTCGGCAAAATCGCGAAGATTGATCACGTCGACACGGATTGTTCCCTCAGCAATCGCTTTGCCCACGACGCCGACCTGCAGCGGCGAGACAAAGAATTCGGGAAAGATGGTCAGAATCGATACGTGCATCGTCGCGGCTCAGAGGTGGCTCAGGTGGCGGCCGGTTCGTTGATTGTCAGCAGCCCCGGCGGTGGATCGATGATCACCCGCTGGTCATCGATACTGACGATCACCGACGATACCAACGGGATGAGGATCTCTTGTCCATCGTTTTCGACAACGAGCACCTCCTGGGCGCCGTTGCTGAACCAGTCGCGGATCGTGCCGATGCAGCGCATGGGACCGGTGGGGTCGATGCTGAACACCTGCCTGCCGACCAGGTATGCGGCCGATTCTTCACCCGGCACAACCGGCGGCTCGGCCTCGGCGGGCAACAAGACACCCATGCCGACGGTCAACGCGGCTTCGCTTCTCGTGTCAATGGTTGCAAGTTTCAGGATGACCACGTCTTGTTGTCGGCGAACGGTGACAACGGGCAACGGCGAGGTCATCCGGCCGTCGATCGCTACGAGGGCGACGCGGCTGAATGTTCTGAATTGTTCCGGATCGCCGGCGAGGCTGACGACTTTCAGCTCGCCTTTGAGGCCATGGGCCTTGGTCACTTTACCGACCAGACGGAACTGCGTGGCCGGAAAGGGATACGGCGTAGGCATGGCGACCGGTGCTTCACTCCATAATGTCGAGCCGGGTCTTCAGCCCCTGGCGTGTCCCGGCTGCCGCGAGCAGAGCGCGCATGGCCCGGGCGGTGCGCCCTTGTTTGCCGATCACCTTGCCGAGATCTTCCTGGGCAACCGTCAATTCGATGGTCACGCCGTCGTCGGTCTCCTGCTCGGCGATGGCGACCTGTTCGGGATGGTCGACAAGCGCTTCGGCAATATGCGCGACAAGCTCTTTCATGGCGGCACTCAAGCGGCGGTAACGGCTGCCTTCTTGATCAGGTTCTTCACCGTGGTCGTCGGCAGGGCGCCCTTGCCGAGCCAATCTTGCAGCTTCTCGTTGTTGATCGTGATTGCTGCCGGCTCCTGCAACGGGTCATAGGTGCCGACCACATCGAGAAATTTGCCGTCGCGAGGCGACTCGCTGTTGGCCACGACGATGCGGTAAAACGGCTTTTTCTTCCGGCCCAGCCTGGTTAAACGTATTTTCACTGCCATGGGTGGTTGTTCCTCCTTGCAAAACAGAGCGTCTCGATGACGCTCGATCGGGTTCTATCAGGGGTGGCGCGGCGGTTATCGGCGCATCCCTTTTGGCATCTTGCGCCGCTTCATGCCGGACATGGCGCCCGGTTTGCCGCGCATTTTCTTGAGCATCTTCAGCATTTCCGTGTAACTTTTCAGTACCCGGTTGACATCGGCGACCGCGGTTCCGGACCCGGAGGCGATACGTTGCCGCCGGCTGGCATCGATGATCCGATGATTGTTCCGTTCCTTTCTCGTCATCGAGCGGATGATCGCTTCGGTTTTTGCCAGTTCTTTCTCGTTGGGTTGCGGAGCATCCTTGATCTGCCGGAGTTTGTTGATACCCGGGACCATGGACAGAATCTGCTCGAGCGAGCCCATTTTCTTGATTTGTTGAATCTGCTCGAGAAAATCCTCGAGCGAGAATTCGTTGCGTTTCAGTTTTTTGGCGATCCGGTCGGCTTCGTCTTTGTCGACGACCGCCTCGGCTTTCTCGATCAGGGTCAGAACATCGCCCATGCCGAGAATCCGCGAGGCTGTTCGATCGGGGTGGAACAGTTCCAGGGCGTCGAGCGCCTCGCCGGTGCCGATGAATTTGATCGGTTTGCCGGTCACCCGCTTGATCGACAGCGCGGCGCCGCCGCGGGCGTCGCCTTCCATCTTGGTCAAAACGACACCGGTGATCTCGAGATTACTATTGAAGCTATCGGCAACGGTGACGGCATCCTGGCCGGTCATTGCATCGGCAACGAACAGGATCTCGGAAAGGTTGACGGCCGCTTGAATATCCCGGAGCTCGGCCATCAGCAGGTCGTCGATGTGGAGCCGGCCGGCGGTGTCGATGATCAGGGTATCACAAGCATGATCACCGGCGGCAATCAGTGCCTGCCGACAGATGGTGACCGGTTTGTCGGCGGTGGTCGACGGATGCACCGGCACCTCGATGCGCCGGCCGAGCACCTGCAATTGTTCAATGGCCGCCGGTCGATAGACATCGGCCGGGACCAGATACGGTTTCCGGCCTTTTTCCTTGAGCATCGCCGCCAGCTTGCCGGCGGTGGTGGTCTTGCCGGAACCCTGCAGACCGGCGAGCATGATGACGACCGGCTGCGGGCCGTCGAGTCGGATCTGTTCGGCACTGCCGCCGAGTAAATCGACCAGTTCATCATGGACGATCTTGATAACCTGCTGGCCGGGGGACAGTTTCTGCGACACTTCCCGACCGAGTGCCTTGGCCGATACCGAATCGACAAAATCTCTGGCTACCTGGTAGTTGACGTCGGCTTCAAGCAGCGCCATGCGCACTTCGCGCATCGCCTCGGCAATATGCTCCTCATTGAGGATGCCGTGACCGCGTAACTTCTTGAAT
>CAZSOA010000227.1:0-5165 GCA_964608305.1 uncultured Desulfofustis sp.
ACACCCAGCCGCTTCGCTCCGGGGAGATCGAACATTTTCACTGGCATTTCGAGATTGTTCCGAAACTGACGTCTATTGCCGGTTTTGAATGGGGGTCGGGGTTTTACATCAACCCGATGCCGCCGGAAGAAGCGACCCAGTATTTACGTGAATCTCTGGATCAATGAAGGAGGTTGTCATGAAAAAGATACTGCTCGTCGACGATGACGAATCGATCCAGATGCTCTACCAGGAAGAGTTTCGAGACGAAGGCTACGAGGTGATCAGCGCGCTCGAGGGACAAACCGCGTTGCGGCTGTTCCAGGAAGATCCCCCCGATCTGGTGGTGCTCGATATTCAGATGCCCGGTCTTAACGGCATCGAGGTGCTTCGCCAGATGAAGATGCTTAATGCCTCCATTCCGGTGGTAATCAGCAGCGCCTACTTCGAGTACAAACAGGACCTCGGCGCCTGGGCATCCGATGAGTATGTGGTTAAATCAGCTGATATGTCGGAGTTGAAAGCCGCCGTGCGTCGCTTGCTCGGTTAACCTCCGACCGTACCTCTCACCCGTGCCTTTTTGATGAAAGATATCCAGAGTCAGCAGGATCATCGGCGAATCGACATCAAAAAGGTCGGGGTCAAGACCGTCACCTATCCGATCACCGTTCTCGACAAGGCACAAAGCCGCCAGCGGACCATTGCCACCATCAACATGTACGTGAACCTGCCCCATCAGTTCAAGGGCACGCACATGAGCCGGTTCATCGAGATCCTCAATCAGTTTCACGGCAAAATCGATATCAAGAATTTTCGCCAGATCCTTGAGGCCATGAAGTACCGGCTTGATGCCGAAGCCGCGCATATGGAGATGTTCTTTCCGTTTTTCCTGCGGCGCACTGAGGACGGCGACTCATTACGGATCAGCCGGTATGAATGTTCGATGAGCTGTTTTCTGGGCGACGAGGACGACCTTCGCCTTGATATCGCCGTGCCCATCGCCCAGCCCATGGCCGAATCGGAATCGGAAACGGGGATCGGCAGCGATGGCTTATGGGGAGTGGTTCGGGTCGGTGTTCGTTTTAACCGATTCATGTGGCTCGAGGACCTTATCGACATCGTCGAGACCACCGTTCGCATGGAAATGACGGCAGCCCGCCAGGCCGGCGGCCGGCCCCTGGAAAAACTCCTCAACCGCCTCGAGGCGCGGCTGGCGCAGCTTGATGAATTGCGATGGTATGAAATCACCGTTGAAAACCTGTCCCGGGGCTACTCTTTGTTTGCCGTAACGAGTGGACCCGACATTCCGGCGAACACGGCCGGAGAGAATCCCCCTTCAGCTTAAGAAAGGCCACTATCATGGATCTCTTGTTTGAAATCGGCACCGAGGAGTTACCGGCTGGATTTCTGCAGCCGGCAACCGAACAATTGGCCGAATTGTTCGCCGGTAAAGCCAAAACCTTACAACTGCGCTATCGGGCGATGAGGACCTTTGCCACACCGCGTCGTCTGGCGCTGATCGTTACCGATCTGGCTGAGCGTCAGGACGACATCCGCGAGGAAATGCTTGGACCGTCGCGGCAGGCGGCGTTTGCGGCCGACGGCACGCCGACCAAGGCAGCGGAAGGGTTCGCCCGGTCCAAAGGGGTGAGCGTTGCCGATCTGAGCGTGGTTTCGACAGCAAAAGGCGAATACGTACAGTTGGTCCGGGAGGTGCCCGGGGCGGCCACCAGCGATTTGCTGCCGACTCTGTTGCAGGAATGTATCGTCGAACTGAGCTTTGCCAAGTCAATGAAGTGGGGTGCCAATCAATTGAGTTTCGCCCGGCCGATTCAGTGGCTGCTGGCCCGGTTCGGCACGACCGTGGTGCCGCTTGCGCACGAGGGGATAGTCAGTGGCGGCACCACCCGCGGCCATCGGTTTCTTGCGCCGGATGAGGTGGTCGTCGAGTCTGCCGCCGATTACGAGGAGGCGCTCGCTTCCCGATTCGTTCTTGCCGATCTTAACCAGCGCCGGCAGCGGGTGCAGGAGACGGTTGCCGGCGCGGTCCGTGACGGTGGTTTCAGCGGTGCCGCTTCGGTGGCCATGGATGAGGGGTTGCTGGCCACCGTAACCAATCTGGTGGAATACCCGTTTGGTGTCTGCGGACGTTTTGATGAAAAATTCCTGCAGATTCCCGATGCGGTTCTGATTACCTCGATGCGTGAGCATCAGAAGTATTTTCCGGTGGTGAACGAGCGCGGTGCGCTCCTGCCGGGGTTCGTTGCGGTCAACAATACCCGGGTAAAACAACCGGAAATAACCCGCGCCGGGCATGAACGGGTCCTGCGGGCCCGGCTTGAAGACGCCTTCTTCTTCTACCAGTCCGATCTGAAAAAGCCTCTTGCCGAGCGGCTTGAAGCGCTGTCCGGCATCATCTTCCAGGCACGACTTGGATCGATGCGCGATAAGGTGGATCGGATTGTTAAACTGACCCGGTTGCTGGCGGAGCAGCTCGAACCGGAACTGGTTGGTGATGCCTGCCGTGCCGCGTTACTCTGCAAGGCGGACCTGACCAGTGATATGGTCGGCGAATTCCCGTCCCTGCAGGGTGTCATGGGCAGTTCCTATGCCGCGCACGACGGCGAGCCGGAACTCGTGGCGACGGCGATCGCCGAGCATTATCTGCCGTTGCGTGCCGGTGATACCCTACCTGCCGGCGGCGCGGGCGCCCTGGTCGGCCTGGCGGACCGGATCGACACCATCGCCGGTTGTTTCGGAATCGGTCAGACGCCGACCGGGACCACCGATCCGTTCGGTTTGCGGCGGTTGGCGTTGGCTGTCCTGCACATTATCGAAGATCGGGGCTACCACCTGTCTCTTGCCGATATTTTCGGTAAGGCCCTGGCACTCTATGGTGATCGGGTGAACGGCGGCAGTGATACCGTGGAGCAGATCATGGCCTTTATCAAGGGCCGGTTTGTCAACGATCGCGTTGCCAAGGGCAGTGAAGGCGGAGCGGTCGACGCAGTCTGCTCGGTGACGTTTGATGATGTGGTCGATTGTCTGCAGCGCATCGAGGCGCTCACCGATATTCGCCGGCAACCATCGTTTGCGGTGCTGGCCGGCTCGTTCAAGCGGATCAGAAACATTACCAAAGAGCATGAGGAGACTGCGGTCGACAGCGGCATGCTCATCGAGGATGCCGAGCGTGCTTTGTATGCTGTGGTCCGGCAACTCGCCGAGAGCAGCCGCCGGTGTCTGGCGGTAAAGGATTATCGGGGGTTTCTTGAACAGATGTTGACGCTCAAGGAACCGGTGGACCGATTTTTCGACGAGGTGCTGGTTATGGCGGATGACGAGTCGATCAGGGCTAACCGACTCAATCTGCTGGGCGGCATCGGTGCGATGATTCTGAAGATCGGTGATATTTCCCGGATGCACAACGGGAAATAAGCGACACGTCGCGGCGTACAACGCGAAACGGCCGCCCCATCAGGGGCGGCCGTTTCGCGTTTCAGAGCAACTAGCTGTTATTGATGACAGGGTTTGCAGCCTTTGAAGACTTCCGCCAGCGCCGGGTTGTCGGCGGCCGCCTGCTTATGGCAGTCGCGGCAATTCTTGTGAGCGGCGTCCTTGTAGGTGTTCAGCCCTTTCGGCATGTCTGCATTGCCGGAGTTGTGACACGACTCGCATTTTTCAATGGCCATCCCTTCGGTGTACGGCACCTGCTTGCCGGCCTCGGAACCGTGATGACAGTCACCGCAACTGGCGACTTCCTGATGCTTGGCGTGCGGGAACACTGCCGGTTTCGGCGTTTTTGCTTTGTCGATCTCAGCCTGGAGAATTATATCCGCCGGGCCGTTGTCGGCAATGACGATGCCGGCGAAGCTCAAACAGATGACGGCAAATACACAGAGTAACGCTTTTTTCATCATGGTGACCACTCCTCTATTGAATTAATTTCCTGCCGGACCTGCTCATCGATTATTCATCTGCACTCAGGTATACCGATTTCCCGGGTATATGTCAAGAATCTCTCCTGAAAATGTCCGGAGGTAATCAATTGTATTTGCGTGTAAAATTGCACAATCACGCATAGCTGTGCAGGCCCGAGAGGAGGAAGTTCACACCGTAGTAGGTAAAAAGGACGGCGAGAAAACCGAGCAACGCTAACCAGGCGATGGCTTTCCCGCTGATTCCGCGGGTATAGCGAATATGCAGGGCAAACGCATAGACGAACCAGGTAATCAGCGACCACGTCTCTTTCGGATCCCAGCTCCAGTAGGTTCCCCAGGCCGAATTGGCCCAGACCGCCCCGGTGATGATCCCGGCGCTGAGCCAGATGAAGCCGAAGACGAGACACTTGTGGATGATGTCGTCGAGAATTTTTAATGATGGCAGCACGCTGTTTTGCTTTTCGTCGCCGCCGTTGCCGTAAAATTTCACCAGATACATGATCGCCAGTGCGGCGGCTATAGCAAACGCGGCGTAGCCGATGAAGCAGGTGACGACATGGGCGATGAGCCAGTTGGACTGGAGTGCCGGAACGAGCGGGGTTATACCTTTATGGATTGGCGCAAATGAGCCGTACGCCATGGCCAGAAAAGCGAGCGGAACGGCAAACGCGCCGATGGAGCGCAGCTTGAATTTCCACTCGATAAGCAGATAGAGCAAAATGATGGTCCATGCGAAAAAGACCACCGACTCGTACATGTTGGACAGGGGGGCGCGGCCGATGCCCATCTGGTACGATTCCACCCAGCGCAAACCGATGCCGACGGTCTGAACGAGAAAGGCGACGACCGTAAAGCCGGTGGCGACGATACCGAGCCGCGTGGTGTGAAAAACCAGGGCCGCGATATAAAGAACAGCCGCAAATAAATACGAAAATGTCGTGATGCCGAGAAGTTGAGAGCTATCCATAAAAGACTCCGTGGGCGGAAGCAAGCCGATTAAATCTGTTCCGGCGATCCGGAATGGTTTTGCAGACGTTGCGTCAGGTCGCTGAACGTTCGTTCGAATCCGGGGCGGTTTTTGTTGGCGGTACCGGTCAACAGAACCGACGATCCTTCCGGGGTGCCGCTGATCTTCAGCCAGATGCGGCGGTGCGACATGAAAAAGGCGACGAACAGGCCGATCAGCATCAGGCTGCAACCGGCATAGACCCACCAGACGCCGGGGTCCTTTGCAACTTGGAGGCCGGT
>CAZSOA010000228.1:0-5157 GCA_964608305.1 uncultured Desulfofustis sp.
ACTGCTGCATCAACGCCGGGATGGGATCAAGATGGCCATCTATATACTCAAGCGGATCGCATTGATGATACCGACCCTGTTCGGTATCATGCTGGTCACCTTCGTCGTCACCCAGTTCGTTCCCGGTGGGCCGGTCGATCAGATGATTGCGACGCTCGAGGGCCACGGCGGTCCGGGTGGTGAGGTGGCGGCCGCCTCCTCGATGTATCGCGGCGCCGCCGGCCTTGATGATGAACGGGTGGCGGAGCTGATGCGCCTCTATGGTTTTGATCGGCCACCGCTGCAGCGCTTCCTGGCAATGATGACCGACTACCTGCGTTTTGATTTCGGCACCTCCTATTATTATCAGCAAGACGTCGTCAGCCTGGTGATCTCCCGCATGCCGGTCTCAATGTCGCTCGGGTTGTGGACCTTTTTTATCGTCTATGGGGTCTGCATTCCGCTCGGCATCGCCAAGGCGGTGCGTGACGGCTCCACCTTCGATGTCATCAGCAGTACCGCAATCCTGGTCGGCTACGCGATTCCCGGTTTTGTGCTCGGCATTGCCATGATCGTGCTGTTTGGCGGCGGGAGTTTCTGGAGTATCTTTCCACTCCGCGGCCTGGTGTCCGATAACTGGTCGGAGCTCGGAACGATGGCCAAGATCCTCGACTATCTCTGGCATATGGTCCTGCCCATTACCGCAAGCGCGGTCGGCAGTCTGGCGGTGATGACCATGCTGACGAAGAACTCGTTTCTCGAGGAGATCGGTAAACAATACGTTTTGACCGCTCGCGCCAAAGGCCTCGACGAGCGGACCGTGCTTTACAAGCATGTGTTTCGCAACGCGATCATCCCGATTATCACCGGTTTCCCCGGCTATTTCATCGCCTCCTTTTTTACCGGCAGCCTGCTCATCGAGACCATCTTTTCCCTTGAAGGCATGGGATTGCTCGCCTATCAGTCGGTACTCAACCGGGATTATCCGGTGGTGCTCGGAACCCTGTATTTCTTTTCGATCATCGGCCTGATCAGTCGACTCCTCTCCGATCTGAGCTATGTCATTGTCGACCCGAGAATTCATTTCAGCCATGTCGATCGCTCCCGCTAACCAACCGCCGGCACCATCGCCGCCGCTGACCCCCCGGCGCAGGCGGTGGTTGCGTTTCAAGCGCAACCGTCGCGGCTACGTCAGCCTGTTGATCTTCTCGGTACTGTTTGTGCTCAGCCTCGGCGCCGAGTTGATCAGCAACGACAAGCCGTTTCTCGTTGTCTATCAAGAGAACTGGTATCTGCCGATGCTGGTGGCCTATCCGGAAACAACGTTCGGCGGTGTGTTTGCAACCGAGACCGACTATCGTGACCCGTTCTTTGCCGAGCAGATGGCGCAACCGGGGAATCGGGCCTGGTTCCCGTTCAATCGGCATGATTATGCGTCCATTAATTTCCAGATCGACGGACCGGTGCCGTCACCGCCGACCCGGGACAACCTGTTCGGTACCGACGATCGTGGACGGGATGTCTTTGCCCGGCTGCTCTACGGGTTTCGCCTCAGTGTGTTGTTTGGTCTGGCGCTGACCGCCGTGGGAACGCTGATCGGCATTCTTTTCGGTGCGATCCAGGGCTATCTCGGTGGCCGCATCGATCTGTTCGGGCAGCGCTTCATCGAGATCTGGGGATCGATGCCGGAGTTGTACCTGCTGATCATCTTTGCCTCGATCTTCGAACCGAGCGCATTGCTGCTGTTGATTTTGCTGTCGCTGTTCAGCTGGATGGGGCTCTCGGATTATGTGCGGGCCGAATTTCTCAAGGGGCGCAACCTAGATTATGTCCGCTCGGCCCGGGCACTTGGCGTCACCGGGCCGGTGATCATGGTGCGGCATCTGCTGCCCAACGGTATGACGCCGGTCATCACCTTCCTGCCGTTTCGGATGTCGGCCTCAATCCTCGCATTGACCAGCCTTGATTTTCTCGGCCTCGGCGTGCCGCCGACGACGCCGAGCCTCGGCGAACTGCTGGCACAGGGCAAGGCTAATATCGATGCCTGGTGGCTGTCGTTGTCCACCTTTATCGTGCTGGTGGGGATGCTGGTGCTGCTGATCTTTATCGGCGAGGCCCTACGCGAGGCGTTCGACCCCCGGAAATCCTGACCCCCGCAGTGGTCCGGTCACCGCCGGCCGGATAGCGCAGCCGATCAGGCCGCGGTGCAGCAGCCGGAGGCCGCTTCGGCCGGACCCATGCAGCTGATTTATTGACGATAAAAAAGGTTTTTCAAGAAAAATGTCCGGTACCGGCAGGAACATGGGACCCAGCGGGGATGGCTCGGTCGCTGCCGTCCGCTGTTGACTTTCGCCATAGATGTCGTATTATTCGCACGTCGTTGTCTGCTCGCAAACCGTTCTCTGAGTTGATTCAAGGACAACCGTCGTTGCCGATCGGCCGGCCATCTTCTTCAGGGGAGCTTGAAAAATTCGATATTTGGTTCAAGATCGAGGCGCGCAAGAAATTTTACCGCAGGCATATACATGATATTCCGAGGATAAAATTTGATTGCGCAACGATGAGATTGGGCGAAAAGACACTTTTTCAAGGTTCCTTTCATTTCATATGCGCGTGACAGCTCAATCAAACCCGCTTGCCAGGCTCGGGAGCACCGGCATCTACATCTTGACCGATCTCGGCATGATGGCGCTGTTTCTGCTCCAAGCGCTGCGCGGTATCGTCCGGCGGCCGGTGCGCGTCCGTGAATGTATCAAGCAGATCCATTTCATCGGCGTCGGCTCATTGCTGGTTATTTTCTTCACCGCACTGTCTACCGGCATGGTTCTTGGCCTGCAGGGGTATTATTCGCTGCAGAAATTCGGGGCTGAAGGGATGCTCGGTTCAGCAGTGGCCCTGACGCTGATCATGGAACTCGGTCCGGTCCTGACCGCCTTGATGGTTGCCGGCCGGGCCGGCTCGGCGATGTGCGCCGAGATCGGCATCATGCGCATTTCCGATCAGATCGACGCGCTCGAATGTATGGCGGTGGATCCGTTTCGTTTCTTCATTTCGCCGAAGTTCGTGGCAACCATCATCTCGGTGCCGCTGTTGACGGCGCTGTTTGATGTCATCGGGATCGCCGGCGGTTATCTATCCGGGGTCCTCCTGATGGGTGTTAACCCCGGCAGTTATATAGAGGGAATGCGCAGCAGCGTTACCAATCACGACATCAATCTCGGGATCATCAAGTCCTTTGTTTTCGCCCTGCTCGTGGTCTGGATCTGCGCCGGCCGCGGGTATCTGGTCAGGCGGATCCGCGGGGCCGGATTCGGTGCCGAGAGTGTGAGCCGGGTTACCACCCAGGCCGTGGTGATGGCCTCCATTTCCGTGCTTATCTTCGATTATATTTTGACGGCGATTATCCTATGAACCTCCCCGCGGTAAGTTTTGCCGGCGTCTCGAAGAGTTTCTTCGGGCGGGACGGTCGACGGCAGACTATCCTGAACCGGGTTGATTTTGCGATACCGGCCGGCAAGACGACGGTCATCGCCGGCGGCAGCGGGCAAGGGAAAAGCGTTACATTGAAACTCATCTTGCGTCTGCTCGACGTGGACGAGGGACGGATTCTTGTCGGTGATACCGACATTACCAGGATGCGTGGCACCCGCCTGGAGAGTCTCCGTACCAAGTTCGGGGTGTTGTTTCAGGGCGGGGCACTGTTTGATTCGATGACCGTCTATGATAATGTCGCGTTGCCGTTGCGTGAGCGGACGAAAAAACCGGAGGGCGAGATTCGCGAGCAGGTCATGGAGAGTCTTGAGATCCTTGATCTGCGCGGCCACGAGGAAAAATACCCGGCTCAGCTGAGCGGCGGAATGCAAAAGCGCGTCGGACTTGCCCGGGCGTTGCAGCTTGATCCGGAGATTATGCTGTTTGACGAACCAACCACCGGTCTTGACCCGGTGATGACCCATGAGATTTATGAGTTATTCGCCCGTACCCAGCAGAAACTCGGGTACACCGCGGTGATCGTCAGCCACGACATTCCCACGGTCTTTAATCTTGCCGATCAGGTGATTATTCTGCATAACGGGAATATGGACGTTTTTGCCAGTCCCGATGAGATTCAGTGGTCCGCCAAACCCCATATCAAAGAGTTCGTCCGCACGACGATGGGCGAGTTATATCAGAGTCAGCTCGTGGAATAAGTCATGCAGAATCGAATGGTTGAAGTCACTGTCGGCAGTTTTATGATTATCGGTTTTCTCGCTCTGGTCTATCTGGCGCTCAACCTTGGCGAGATTGGTTGGCTCGACCGCGGACGGACTTATACGGTCAATGCAGAATTCGATAATGTTTCCGGCGTCAAGCGGGGTGCTTCGGTGCAGGTTGCCGGAGTTATCGTCGGCGAGGTCAGCAACATTATGCTGAACGAAGATAATTTGGCGGAGTTGTCCTTGCGGATCGACAAAAGCCTTCAGATTCCGACTGATTCCATCGTCTCCGTGAAATCACAGGGGATTATCGGTGATAAATACATCCAGATCACGCTTGGCGGATCGCTGGACTACTTTTCGGAAGACGAGGTGATTATCGATACCGAATCGGCCATCGATATCGAGTCGCTGATCAGCAGGTTCGCCTTCGGCAGCGCTCAATGATGCTGCTTTTTTAACCTTTGCCGCCATGACACGATTGGTCCTCTGCATAGCCTTGGTATTCGGCCTGCCGGCACTGGCCTCCAGTGCGGAATTGACGCCGCGGCCGGAGCATACCTTCCCCGACCTGCTCGGGGATGAATTTGCAGATGATGATTTCGGGCCGGATCTGCTCCGCGACGATCCGTATATCACCGATCCGGTGCGGATCATGGGCGATCCGTTGTTTGAGGACGACTTCACGTTCCGGCCGCCGCCGCTGGTTATCCATGACCCGCTGGAATCGATGAACCGGGTGTTTTTCGAGTTTAACGACCGCCTCTATTATTGGCTTATCAAACCGGTCAAGAACGTCTATCAGGACGCGCTGCCGGCTGATATCAGGCAATGCCTCGGCAACTTTTTCACGAACCTGACGACCCCCATCCATGTAGTCAACAACGTACTCCAGGGTGAACTCGAAGACGCCGGCATTGTCCTCGGCCGGTTCTTCATCAACTCGACGCTGGGCGTTTTCGGCTTCGGGGACCCGGCAGCC
>CAZSOA010000229.1:0-5095 GCA_964608305.1 uncultured Desulfofustis sp.
AGCTCAACGGCAGATCGGGATGCAACCCCCCCTGCAGCAGAATCTGGGTACCGCCGAGGGCCGTGGTCTCCTCGATCTTGCGCAGCAGTTCCTCGCGGCCGAGCACCATCCCCGCACCGCTTTCCGGCGCCTTGAAATAGGCGCAGAAGGTGCAGGCCGAGACGCAGATGTTGGTGTAGTTGATATTGCGGTCGATGACGTAGGTAACCCGGCGATCGGGATGCAGCCGGTATCTGATCGCATCGGCGGCGGCGGCCAGGTCGTAGAGATCGGCCCCCTGCGCCAGTTCGATGAACGCGTCATCGCTCAGCCGTTCACCGGCACCCACCCGTGCGAGAATGGCCTGGATGCTCATCGATCTGCTGCCGCTTGACCGTGGACGGCAACGGTGTCGTAGAGCGTCGTGCGTTCAACCGGCAGCCGGCCCGCCTCCCTGATCAATTCAATCAAGGTGGTGCTGCCGATGGCTTGGTCGGTCTCAGCGCCGGCCATATGGGTAATCACCTCTTCCTTGACCGTGCCGTCCATGTCGTCGGCGCCGAATGAGAGCGCAAGTTGTGCCAGCTTCGGGCCGATCATCACCCAATAGGCCTTGATGTGCGGAAAATTATCAAGCACCAGCCGCGCCACGGCGATGTTTTTCAGGTCGTCGATGCCGGTCGGGCCGTGCAGATCGCTCATCGCGGTGTTGCGCGGATGAAAGGCCAGCGGGATAAAGGCAAGGAAGCCGCCGGTCTCGTCCTGGGCCTCGCGCAGCGCAAGCAGATGCTCGACCCGTTCCTCGATCGTTTCCAGATGCCCGTAGAGCATGGTGGCGTTGGAGTGCAGGCCGAGGCGATGGGCGGTTTTGGCAACCTCGAGCCACTCCCGGCCCGGCAACTTATCTTTACAGGTTTTCTCCCTGATTCGCGGGCTGAACACTTCGGCGCCGCCGCCGGGCAGTGAACCAAGCCCCGCCGCGCGCAACTCCTGGAGAGTTTCCTCCACCGTCGCCCCGCGCAATCCGGCCAGATGGGCAATCTCAACACAGGTAAACGCCTGGATATGGACGTCTGGCCGAACCTCGCGAATGCCGCTTAACAGATCGAGATAATAGGAAAACGGCAGTTCGGGATGGATCCCGCCGACCATATGGATTTCAACGATGGGCTCATCGAGCCGGGCCCGCACCTTCTCTTTCACCTCGTCGACGCTCATCTGGTAGGCGAGCGCATCGCCCTTTTTTCTCCCAAAGGCGCAGAACGAGCAGAGATTGGTGCAGATATTGGAATAGTTGATGTGCTGGTTATAAATAAAATAAGCCCGATCGCCGTTGAGCCGCTCCCGGACCAGATTGGCAAGATAGCCGACTGCCAGGATGTCGGGGCAACGATAGAGCTGCACGGCATCGGCGCCATCCAGTCGCCCGCCGGCAACCACCTTCTCATAAATGCCGGAAAGCCCGGCCTGGGCGATGCGTTCTTTCATGATAAAAAAAGAAAGAGCCGGTCTTCACAAACCGGCTCTTTAAAAGGTTGTCGGAGAAGACGCTCAGTCGATGAAATACTTCAATTTTTCCCGTCTGCTCGAGTGGCGCAGCCGATTGAGGGCCTTCTTCTCGATTTGCCGAATACGTTCCCGGGAAACGTTGAAGCGCTTGCCGATCTCTTCGAGCGTGTATTCCGCCTTTTCACCGATCCCGAAGCGCAGCCGGATGATTTTTTCTTCCCGCTCGGAGAGGGTGGAGAGTATCTCTTTGACACGGCCGGCAAGTTCCCTGGTCTGCACCGCCTCGTAGGGCGACTGCGACTCCTGGTTTTCAAGAAAGTCGCCAAGCGTGGAATCATTGTCGCCAACCGGCGTTTCCAGAGAAATCGGTTCGCGGGACGCCTCCAGGATGGAGAGAATCTTGTCCATCGGCAGGTTCGTCGCCTTGGATATCTCAAGCGGCGTCGGCTCGCGCCCCAACTCCTTGTAAAGGGCGTAGAAGGCCTTGAAAAACTGGCTGCGCAGTTCGAGGAAATGCACCGGCAATCGGATCGTCCTCGTTTTGTCGAGAATCGCCCGGGTGATCGCCTGGCGAATCCACCAGCTGGCATAGGTCGAGAACTTGTTGCCTTTGGTGTAATCAAAACGGAAGACCGCCCGCATCAGGCCAAGATTGCCTTCCTGGATCAGATCGGCCAGGGTCAGTCCCTGGTGCATGTACCGTTTGGCGATCGAGACCACGAGACGGAGATTGGCCCGGATCATCGTATCCTTGGCAACCTCGATGGAACGGCTGTACGCTTCCATCTTTGCCTGCAGTTCGAACAATTCACGGATTTCCGTATATTTCTTGGCGGCGCTACAGACGTTATAGCGCATGAAATTGAGCTGCTGCTTCTTCGGCTTCAGGGTCGGATCCCGTTTTTCCCACAGATCGATCCGCTCGCGAAGCAGCGCTATTTCACGGGTACCGGATTCATCCTCACGGATGGCCTTGATAATCGCCTCGAACCCCTGGCGTATGGTCTTGCTGTATTTTGCCTCCTCTTCCGGCGTCAGCAGATCGAAACGCCCCATCTCGCGCAGGTAGGTGGTGGTGGTCTCCTCGGCATCATGCTCGTCATCCTCGGAAAGGCCGAGCATCGGCTCGTCATCCTGCAGATCGTCCCCGCCGTCTTCGTCCTTTTTCTCCCAGATCTCTCCGGACAACGTCCGCTTTTCCCCTGATTTTTCTTCGGTGACGATCTCGATATTATGATCACCAAGGAAATTGAATATCTTCTCGATATCGCGTGGGTCTTTGATATCTTCGGGGAGCAGGTCGTTGAGATCGTCGAAACTGATACAACCTTCGGATTTTCCGGCTTTCAGGAGGTTTTCTTTTAGTTCGGATAGCACCGGTGCATTATCTCCGTTACTGGTTTTGCAGGATAACTCGCACATGGAATCGCACCACAAAAGAAGATCGCAGTACGTCTACTCGGCAGATTCTCGCTTGCCCTGACGAATCGGAATTCCCACTGAACGCAATCTTTTTGACCGGCCAATCAGCGTAGGAATTTCTCGTGTCCGGTATGAAAGCTGCTTCGTTCATCGTTTGCTCCGGCCAATCAGCAATGACGCCTGGTTGCCGGAGCATGCCGCAACAACGATAGGGTCAAACAAAAAAAATGCAAGCGGCAGAACCCCCGCATGCATCATGATGTGAAATCGACACAAACCGCGTATTATACATCGTCGACAGAGAAAAGCAAGATTGTAACATCAGTGCAGAAACCGTCCGTTGCAGCACGATATCACCGAAGGTATATCTTGCTCGGTCGACCGGTCACTTGTATCCTACTTGCACATTATAGCACCAATGTCGACAGAAACAAGGCAAGGAGCATTTTTTTCCGGCCGATTGCCGCGACCTTTCTTTTGCCCAGGGCAACGGTTATGAAACACTCTATTACCCCGAAAACAGGTTCTTTTCTCAACCATGAGCGCGCCAGCGGCATCCTGCTCCACCTGACATCGCTGCCCGGCCGATTCGGAATCGGGGATATCGGCCCGGACGCCTATCGCTTCGTCGACTTCCTCAAGGCCGCCGGCCAGCGCTATTGGCAAATCCTGCCGACCTGCCCGACCAACCCGGTGTTCGACAATTCACCCTATATGAGCACCTCCGCCCGCGCCGGCTCGCCGCTGCTGATTTCCCCGCACCTGCTCTTTGAAGACGGCCTGATTGATCGCGAACAACTCGAGTCGGGCGGCGATTTTTCTCCCTATTTGGTCGATTATCAGCGTGTCGAACGGTACAAACATCACCTGCTTGCCAGTGCGTTTGAGCGCCACCGGAAACGCAAGACTCATCTCATCGAACCGCTGACCGACGATCCCGATTTTACCGAGTGGCTCGACACCTATGCCCTTTTTATGGCGCTGAAGGAAGCGCACCGCAACGCCGCCTGGTTCACCTGGCCGAAGGCACTGGCGAAACGCCACGCGGCAGCCCTGAACAAGGCGCGAGCAACCTACCGGCAGCGCATCGACTATTACCGTTTCGAACAAAACCTCTTCCTCAGGCAATGGGCATTGCTCAGACAACATGCCAAAGAGCAGGGAATCAGCCTGATTGGCGACATTCCCATTTACATCGGCCTTGACAGCGCCGGTGCCTGGGCCAACCGCACCATTTTCGAACTGGACGAAAAAACGCTGCAGCCATTGCGCGTCGCCGGCGTCCCGCCTGATTATTTCAGTGCCACCGGTCAGCGCTGGGGCAATCCACTCTATCGCTGGAACAGCGAGGATCCCCACGTCACCGAACGGCTCCATGCCTGGTGGCGGTCACGATTTCGCGCCGTGTTCCGGCTCGTCGACGTAGCCCGCATCGACCATTTCCGGGCCTTTGAATCCTATTGGGCAGTACCCGCCGATGAAGAGACCGCCCTCAACGGCACGTGGGAACCGGGCCCGGGGGCATCATTTTTTGACGCCATGCAGAGAAAACTCGGCCCGCTCAAGATCATCGCCGAGGACCTTGGCGATATAACCCCGGCGGTCATCGAGCTGCGCAAGAAACTTGGCTTTCCGGGCATGAAGGTGCTGCAATTCGCCTTTGACCGCAACCCGGCCAATCCGTTTCTCCCGTACAACTACGCCACACCGAACTACGTCGTCTACACCGGTACCCACGACAACGACACGACGCTTGGCTGGTTCCTTTCAGACCGCCTCAGCGATGACGACCGGCAGCTGATCAAGCGCTATGCCAACCGGCAGATGCACGATAACAGCCCGATCCATGAGGATCTGCTCTATCTGGCCCTCTCGTCGACCGCCGCCCTCGCCGTCACGCCGTTGCAGGATCTGCTTGGCTTCGGCAGCGACTGCCGGATGAACACCCCCGGTGTTGCGGAAGGAAACTGGCGCTGGCGCTGTGCCCCGGAGTTTCTCACCGACGACCTGGCAACCCGGCTCCACGACGTAACCCGTCGCTTCGGCCGTTGAAACCCCAGCGGCACATCCCGTCAAGTATCTCTTGACAACACCGCAGCCTTTTGGGTATCTAGTGTGTCTTGCACGCAAGGCCCCATCGTCTAGTGGCCTAGGACACCGGCCTCTCACGCCGGGAACAGGGGTT
>CAZSOA010000230.1:0-5078 GCA_964608305.1 uncultured Desulfofustis sp.
GGGTCCGGGTGTTCGATCTCGATCCATTCGCAGTGCAGCGCGTCGCGGATGTCGGTGTGGTTCTGGTCGAGCAGGGATGAAAGGCGCTGCTCCAGTTGGCGGATCTCCGGCAGGTGGTTGAGGCCGGTTTCCTCGGCGATCCGGTTGAGCATGCCGAGCAGGAAGGCGATGCGGGAGTTGTTGACAAAGGGCAGGTTGAAGGACTGATCTTCGTAATAGAAGCCGTATTTCTGCTGGTCGTAGGCAAGCGGCGCCAGGAGGCGGTCGCGCAGGTAGGCGATGTCGCGGCGGGCGGTGGCCTGCGAGATCTCGAACTCATGCATCAAGGTGCGGGTGTTGGGGTAGCGGTTGCGGGTCAGTTCCTGGTGGAAGAAGTGAATCCGCTCGAGCAGGCTCATCGGGGAACGGTTGGGGGGCTCAGTTTGCCTGCCGGCGATGTTTGACCGGGGGGATTTTCATCTGCTCGCGATATTTGGCCACGGTGCGCCGGGCGAGTTGGATGTTCCTGTCGGCGAGCAGATCGGCGATGGCGCTGTCGGAGAGCGGCTTGGTCTTGTCCTCTTCCTGAATCATCTGGCGGATGCGGGTCTTGATCGACTCGGCGGCCAGGGCATCGCCGCCTTCGCGTGGGATGGCGGTGGAGAAGAAGAATTTGAGTTCGTAGATGCCCTGCGGGGTATGGGTGTACTTGTTGGAGGTGACGCGGCTGATGGTGGACTCGTGCATGCCGATGTCCTCGGCCACGTCGCGCAGGATCAGCGGCTTGAGGTAGGCCGGGCCGCGCTCGAAAAAATCGAGCTGGAAGCGCAGGATCGACTCCATCACCCGGTAGATGGTGCGCTGCCGCTGGTGGATGGAGCGGATGAACCACTCGGCGCTCTTGACCTTGTCGGCGATGTAGTTTCGCGACTCCTTGCCGGCCGGTGTCGTGGCCTGCAGCAGTTCCTGGTAGTAGCTGGAGATGCGCAGCCGCGGCAGATCGTCGTCGTTGAGGCGGATCACGTACTCGTTGTCGATTTTTTCGACGTAGACATCCGGCACGATGTAATTGGTCGCCTCTTCGGCGTAGGGCAGGCCGGGAAACGGGGTGAGATTAGCGGTGATGAACTCGACGGCCTCGACGACCTCCGCTTTTTTTCGGCCGGTGAGCCGGGCGAGCATCTTGTAGTTCTTTGTCTCCAGCAGGCCGAGATGATTGGTGACGATATCGGCGGCGAGCGATTTTCCCATGTTCAGGCGCTCGAGCTGCAGCTTCAGCGATTCGCTGACGTTTCGTGCAGCGATGCCCGGCGGGTCGAGTTCCTGAACGACTTCCAGCAGGTAGTCGGCCTCGTCGAAGGTGCAGCCGGTATGCTCGATAATGTCTTCGAGGGTGGTCTCTAAAAAACCGTAGCGATTGAGGTTGCCGACGATATACAGGGCAATTTCCCACTCCCGCTCGTCCAGTTCGCTGTGGGCGAGTTGCCATTGCAGATAGGCAGAAAGCCCCGGTTTTTCAGAGATGAAATCGAACTGGCTCGGGGCGTCGGCGGGCGGCGTTTCGCGTGAGAAGGAGAAGTTGGCGTCGAAGTTGTTGGCGTATTCTTCCCAATTGGTGTCGGGCAGCGTGTCGGAGGCAGCCACCGGCACCGTGAAGTCGGTTTCCGGGGCAGTCGTTACGTCCGGTTCGGCGGTGGCGGTAAGACTGTAGGAAGGTTCCTCCGGGCCGTTCTCCGTCGCGGTGTCGATCTCCAGGGCCGGGTTTTGTTCGATCTCCGCCTGCAGGGCGGTGGACAGGTCGAGGCGGTTGAGCTGCAGCAACTTGATGGCCTGGCGCAGCTGGGGGGTCATCACCAGTTTTTGCGTCAGTTTCAGTTGCTGTCTGAGTTCAAGGGCCATGACGGGTCGCTACATCGTAAAGTTTTCGCCAAGATACATCTTCCGCGCCACTTCGCTCTCGATAATATCGTTCGCCACGCCGCTGGTCAGGATCGAGCCGTTGTTGACAATATAGGCAAAATCACAGACCTGCAGGGTCTCCCGAACGTTGTGATCGGAGATCAATACGCCGAGGCCGCGCTGCTTGAGCGTGCGGATGATCTTCTGCAACTCGATGACGGCCAACGGGTCGATGCCGGCAAACGGTTCGTCGAGCAGGATAAAGCGCGGCCGGGTGGCCAGAGCCCGCATGATCTCAACCCGGCGGCGCTCGCCCCCGGACAGGGCATGGCCCTTGTTGGTGCGCAGGTATTCGATCTTGAGCTCGGCAAGCAGATCGTCGATGCGGCTGTTGATTTCGTTGGTGGTCAAGCCGATCGGTTCGAGCACGATGCGGACGTTTTCCTCGACGGTCAGCTTCTTGAAGACCGACGGTTCCTGCGCCAGGTAGGTGATGCCCTTGAGGGCTCGCTTATGGATCGGCAGGTTCGTGATCACCTCGCCGTCGAGCAGGATGTTGCCGCCATTGGGTTTGATGAAGCCGGCAATGGAGTAGAAGGTGGTGGTCTTGCCGGCGCCGTTCGGGCCGAGCAGGCCGACCACTGCGCCGGTGCTGACCTGCAGGCTGACACCGTCGACAACGGTGCGCGGGCCGTAGCGTTTGACCAGGTTTTTCGTTTCCAGCAGGGACATGATGAATCGTTTCTCGTTAGCGGATGGTCATGCGGACACGGCCGGTTTCTTCGGTTTTCTGTCCGTCCTCGGTTTTCGCTGCGGCACTGCCGACCACCTCCGAGCGTCCCTCGTCCATGTAATAAATGATCTTTTCACCGACCACCATGTTCTGGCCCTGCCAGGCCTTGGCGTTACCGGTCAGAATCACCTGGCGGGAGCCGGCCAGATACGTCATGTGCTCCGAGGTGCCGAGCCAGTCCTCCCGGGTAATCTCCACATTGCCGTCACACATCAGTTTCTGGATGCGCTGCGTGCTTGCCAGCTGTTTGTCATCGGGGTTGTCCGGGTCGTCATAGAAAACGGTCATCTTGTCCGAGCGGATGCGCAGGTCGCCCTGCTTGGCGTCGACGTTGCCGGTGAATAAGACCGCATTGCTATCACCGGTTGATGACATATGGTCGGCTTCGACGTAAATCGGCTTTTCAGCAGCCAGGGCCAAACCGTTGAAGAGCAGCAACCATACAGCCGCTGCCAGGACTGATAAAAGAGCGATAGACGTGGGGCGATACATGGTAATTCTCTCATGAATAATCGTGGGAACGGTGCGCTTTGCAAATTACGAGCCTGTTTATAGCCTACCATGGCCGGAAAGGAAAGCAAAGCGGTAAAAAAAGCGGTGGAAAGAGTGCTTTACTAAGTGTAGGCAAGTCATTAGAATACCGCGTCGATGGGTGACCGGCAACGGTTGTGCCGGCCGGTCGCAGATAATTTTGAGCGAGGTTTCGGCAAATGAAAGCAAGCATCGAACGGGCCAAGGTTCTCATCGAGTCCCTGCCCTATATTCAGCAGTTTCGTCACAAGACGGTGGTCATCAAGTACGGCGGGCACGCCATGGTGGACGAGAACCTCAAGCGTCAGTTCGCCCTCGATGTGATCCTGCTCAACCATATCGGGGTCGACGTGGTCATCGTCCATGGCGGCGGCCCCCAGATTAACCGGCTGCTTGACCGGTTGGAGATCAAGCCGAGCTATGTGCAGGGCATGCGGGTCACCGACGGCGAGACGATGAATGTCGTGGAGATGGTGCTCGTCGGTCGGGTCAACAAGGATATCGTCGGTCTGATCAACCACAGCGGCGGCAAGGCGGTCGGCCTCTCCGGGCGCGACGGCGATCTCGTCTGCGCAAAGAAGATGCAGGTCAGCGTCGGCGCCGACAAGCAGGTGCTGGCCGAGGCGCCGCCGGAGATCATCGATCTCGACCGGGTCGGCCAGGTCACGAAGATCAATGCCGAGGTGCTGACTGCCCTCAAGCGCGAGGACTTTATCCCGGTCATCGCCCCGGTCGGGGTCGGTGAGGACGGCCAGGCGCTCAATATCAACGCCGACCTGGTGGCCGGCGCCATCGCCGGCGCGCTGCAGGCGGAAAAGCTGATCCTGCTCACCGATGTGGAAGGGGTCAAGGATAAAAACGGCGAGCTGCTGCGCTCGCTGCGCCGTGAGGAGTTGGACCCGCTGATCGCCGACGGCACTATCGCCGGCGGCATGATCCCGAAGGTCAACTGCTGCCGCGAGGCGCTGCTGCAGGGTGTGCATAAGACCTATATCGTCGATGGCCGGCTGGAGCACGCCATTTTACTGGAAATGTTCACCCACGAGGGTGTCGGTACGGAGATCGTCTGATGAAAACAACAACCAATGCGGCGCTGAAAGAACGGGCCGACCGGGTCTTTTGCACCACCTATGCCCGCTATCCGGCGGCGATGGTCAGCGGCAGGGGCTGCCGGCTCACCGATGCCGACGGCAAAATCTATCTCGACTTTCTCTCCGGCATCGCTGTCTGCGGGCTCGGCCACTGCCACCCGGCGGTCACCGAGGCGATCTGCCGCCAGGCAGGCATGCTTGTCCATGTCTCGAATCTCTACTACACCGAACCGCAGACGGAGCTGGCCGAGTTGCTCGTCGCCAACAGTTTTGCCGACCGGGTGTTTTTCGCCAACAGCGGGGCCGAGGCCAACGAGGCGGCCATCAAACTGGCCCGCATCGCCTCGGCCGAAGGGCGCTACCGCATCATCTCGCTGAGCGGCTCGTTCCACGGCCGGACCCTGGCCACCGTGGCGGCAACCGGCCAGCCGAAATTTCATAAAGGGTTCGAGCCGCTGCCCGACGGTTTCGATCATGTCCCGTTCGGCGATCTTGACGCGCTGGCTGCGGCGATCAGCGAGCAGACCTGTGCACTGCTCTGCGAACCGCTGCAGGGTGAGGGCGGCGTGCGGCCGCTGCCGGCGCCGTATCTGCAGGGCATTCGTGAGCTGTGCGACCGGCATGGCCTGCTGCTCATCTTCGATGAGGTGCAGACCGGCATGGGCCGCACCGGCACGCTGTTTGCCCATCAGCAGCTCGGCATTACCCCGGATATCATGACCGTGGCCAAGGCCCTGGGCAACGGCCTGCCTATCGGAGCGCTGTTGACCACCGAGCGGGTAGGC
>CAZSOA010000231.1:0-5072 GCA_964608305.1 uncultured Desulfofustis sp.
GCATTTCTTCTTCATCGGCGACCTCCTCAACGGGCCGTTCAAAAATCCGACCGGCGGCCAGTACCTCGTCGATGGCCCGGATAAAATCCTCGGGTTCACACGGCTTCTGCAGAAATTTGTCGGCGCCGATCTGCAGCGCGAAGGCCTCGTCCTGGGGACCGGTATAGGTGGCGGTATAGAAAATAAACGGGATGCGGCTCAGAGATTGCTCTTTTTTTACCGCCCGGCACAGCTGAAAGCCGTCCATCACCGGCATCAGGATATCGCTGATAATCAGGTCGACCGACTCGGCACGCAACCGCTCCAGCGCGTCCGCGCCATTACGGGCATCGACAACCTGATGGTCATGACCTTTGAGGAGCGCTTCAAGCAAGTAGCGGTTTGTTTCCTGATCGTCAACGACGAGAATTTTCATTGGCGCCCTCAGCTCAGTCTTCACAGGTAGTTTCGAACTTCATCAACAAAGGTGTCCGGATTGATAGGTTTTTCGATATAACCGGTGGCCCCGGCAGCGAGAATCCGCTCCCGATCGCCGGCCATGGCATATGACGTGACGGCGATGATCGGTATCCGGCACAATTCCGGATATGCCTGCAGCTGCTCGGCAACGGCGTAACCATCCATTTCCGGAAGTTGAATGTCAAGTAATATTGCCCGCGGTTTATACTGCAGCGCCAGCTCAATGCCGATCCTCCCATTTTCCGCACCAAGAACGGAATAGCCGCTTTTTTCAAGGAGAAAACGGATCAGATAGAAATTCTGTGGATTGTCCTCGATCACCAACAATGTCTCCGTCATGCCTGCCTCCCGCGCTCACACCGATGTCGACGCCGATTTGCCGCTATCTTTGAGATCAATTGAGCGTCCCGCGACCATCGGCGCTGTCTCGCCCGAATCACTGCACACCCCCCGATCACCGTGCCGAGGAATTCGAATCGTGAAGCTGCTTCCCTGCTGCCAGGTGCTGGTCACATCGATCGTACCACCCATCATATCCATCAACTTCCGACAGATCGACAACCCCAGGCCGGTCCCCTCGTGGCTGCGGGCCAATCCGGTATCAACCTGGTGGAACGGCTGGAAGAGCCCCGGCAGGTCTGCTTCCTTGATGCCGATCCCGGTATCGGTCACCGTCACCTCATAGTATTGATCAACGACCCGGCACGACAGCGCGACCGAGCCAGCGTCGGTGAACTTCACCGCATTGTTGAGCACGTTCAGCAACACCTGCTCGAGCCGGCGCTTATCAAGGGTTACGGTACCTGCCTGCTCGTCGATGGAGCAGCGCAAGGCAAGGCCTTTCTTGGCCGCCAACGGCCTGACAAGAGCAACCGTCTGCTCTACTGATGCCCGCAGATCAAACGTGCCCAACTCCAGTTTCAGCTGCCCGGCCTCGATCTTCGAGATGTCGAGCACGTCATTGATCAATGCCAGCAGATGCCGGGAACTGTCCTTGACCATAGTCAGCTGTTTATGCTGTTCTTCGTTGAGCGGTCCGGCCAACCCCTGCAGCAGGATACCGGAAAATCCAATAATGGAATTGAGCGGGGTTCGCAGTTCGTGGGACATGGTTGCCAGAAAGGCCGATTTGAGCCGGTCGGCCGCCTGAGCCTGCTCCATCGCCGCCGCCAACTCGGCGGTGCGCTGCGCCACCTGTTCTTCAAGATGACCGGCATGGCGTTCAACCGTCTCATAGAGGCGGGAGTTGTCGATGACCACCGCCACGGCGGCACAGATCTCCTCGACAACAGCGAGTTGCCGCGTATCTATCTCCCCCGGCGACACGATACAGAGCGCCCCGATCGCCTGCTCCCGCAAGACGATTGGGATGACCGCCCCACAGGGGGGCAGTTTGGGTCCTGCCTCACCGTGCCGCCAGGTCGATGTCGCCGGCGACGAGCCGCCGGCCGCCCACCGTTCGAACTGCCGTTCGACATACCGCCGCAACGCCGGCAAGAGGGTATCGGCAATCCCGGAAACGCGTGCCGTTCTCAGCTCTGCTCCGGCGCCGGCCATCAGGAACAGCGCCCCCCCTTGGCAGCCCGTCACCTCAAGTACTCCGTCCACCGTGTGGGCAATGACATGCCCTTCGTTAAGCCGTGCCACGGTGGTTTGCAGAATCCGGTGCATGACCAGCAGCTGTTCGTTGCGCTGCATCAATTCCCTGGTGCGGGCCGTAACCTGCCGTTTCAGCATTGCGCTGCCAACCAGGGTCAGCAGCAGCACGGCGCCGGCGATGACAAGGCTATTGCGGAGCCAGTCAGGGACGGTATGCCGGACGTTTTCAGATGTCCAGCGCTTCAAGGACGTGTAGTAGACCGACTGCGGATCCTGTCTCAGAGCCGTCAGGTGTTTGTCGATGGCAGTCAGCAGGTCGCGGTTTTTCCCGGCGGGAGCGGCAAAAAAGAGCTGGGATGGATTAAAGATCACCGCGGTGTCCTCCAAGCCGTATTGTGCCGCATGCATCACCCCGAAAAAACGGTTGGTGATCGCCGCGTCCGCCTCGCCGGAGGCGACCATGGCAAAACTGGCTTGATAGTCCGGCAGGGCGATCAGCGTCACCCGCAGCCCGAAACCATCGGCCAGCGAAGCAAAGGCCTCGGCCTGCACGGATCGCTCCAGTACCACCACCCGTTTGCCGTCGAGATCAACGACCGAGGAGATACCGCTCCCCTTGGCGGCATAGACCTGAAACCAGGACGACAACACCGGCATCTGATGATAATCGTATATCCGGCTCCGTTCGGCAGTCAGCGCCACATCGGGCATCAGGTCGAGACCACCGTTTCGCAGTCGATCCAGGCCTTCTCCCCAGGTGCCGTAAACGTACTCGATGCGCCACCGCTCCTGCCTGGCCACGTATTCGATGATATCAATAAAAACGCCGGCGGGCTGGCCGGGTGCTGCAAGAAACACTTTCGGTGGATTATCGTAGACACCGATTTGGACCTGACGTTCGACGGCGGCGGAAGAACCCGCCATGGTCCACAAAACCAGCAAGGCAGGCAACACGACTCGGGCCAAAACCACTGCGCGATTGCTCTGTTTTTGCGCTCTTGCCACCGTTTCACTCCCGCCGTCCCGCCACGGCGGGATCGGTCGATTATGTGCCCCTACGCTCAGGCGATCGGCAACCTGATGGTAAAGGTCGTGCCGACCCCCACTTTGGTCTCGCAGCTGATCGCTCCGCCGTGCTTCTCGACAATGATATCCCGGGCGATGGCCAGTCCCTGACCGGTGCCTTTCCCGACGGCCTTGGTGGTAAAAAACGGGTCATAGATCCGGTGCCTGATCGCTTCCGGAATACCGCTGCCGTTATCGGCGATTTCGATAATCGCACCGTTGTCTCCGGTTCTCGTGGTGACCCGGATGGTCCCTTTTTCGTAATCGCCGTTTTTCACTCGAGCGTCGATAGCGTGGGCGGCATTGACGATCAGATTGAGAAACACCTGGTTCAGCTCGGCCGGCAGGCAATGGACAAGCGGCAGCTCCGGATCGAGATCAATCAGCATCTCGGAGCCATATTTCCACTCGTTTCGCGATACGGTCACCGTACTCTGCAGCGCCTTGTTGATATCGACCTGCACCTTTTCCGTGGTGCCCGGATGGGAAAATTCTTTCATCGCCCGGACGATATTGCTGACCCGGCCGACGCCATCCAGGCTCTGTTCAACGGTTATCGGGATTTCTTCCCGGAGAAAATCGAGATCGGCATCGGCCTGCAGGCGTTCAATCTCATCCCACCAGGCTGCAGCCTGATCCGTGTCCCGGACAGCCTGATAGACATCCTCATAGCCATTGATCAACCGGAGCAGGTTCTCAAATGAATCCGCCAGAAAGCGGATATTGTCGCCGACATATTGGACCGGCGTATTGATCTCATGGGCGATGCCCGCCGCCAGTTGACCGATGGCCTCAAGTTTCTGGGCCTGACGCAGGTCGCGCTCCAGTGCCAGGGCCTCGGTCTGATCCTCGAACATGATGATCAGTGATTTATTGCCGGCGGAATCGGCCGGAATCAGATCGATACTGACCTGGAACATCCGGCTCCCCGGAGCCATCTCCACCGGCACCTGCACGCGGCGACCGGCTCCGGTTTCAAGGACACCGGCAATCACCGACTGCAGAAAATCGGCCCCGATACCGTCGATAAAGGCCTGAAATGATCCGGGCCCGAGCTGCTCGCAGAGCGGACCGAACCAGGAGCGCATCCGCTTATTGGCCTCAATCATCTCCAGCTCAACGGAGAGCACCAGCAATCCGGTGGGCAGATTATCCATGATCGAGCGATGCTCATGCGCCAGCGCCTGCCAGGACGCTTTCTGCCGTTGCTCCAGTTCATGCAGGCGCAAGGCGTTGGCAACGGTGATCAAAACCAGATTTTTGTTAAACGGCTTGATCAGGTACCCGTACACCCCACTTTCCAGGACCTGCCGGGCCTCGTTGATATTATCGATGACCGTGGCCACCACCACCGGAACAGACGGACAGTACTCCTTCACGTAGCTTATCAGCGCAAACCCCGATTCCTCGGGCATGTTGATATCGGTGATCACCAGATCAATCGGCTGCTGCTGCAGGATCGCCCGACCGGCAGCGACGCTGTCGCCGACTTCCACCTGATAACCGGCCTGGCGCAAGACAGCAGACAACAGCCGCCGGATCGATTCTTCGTCATCAATAACCAGGATCGTCTTGTTCACTGCTCTCTCCGCTGAAGGCCCCCTCTATTCATCGGTTTTCTGTCTACCGGCAAGCAGCCTGCGAATCGTTGCCAGCAATCGTTCCGGATCAAACGGCTTGGCAAGCGCCTCGATTCCGTCATATGCTGCAAGCGAGACCGGCACCTTATGGCTGTGGCCGCTGACGAGAATGATCGGCAGCGTCGGATCGAAACGGCGTACCGCCAGGGCCAGTTTCTCACCGGTCAGATGGGGCATGGTCAAGTCACTGAGCAGCAGATCGACCGGATGCATATGCTGCTCGATAATCGCCAGCGCCTGCCGGCTGTCGCTCTCGGTAAACACGTGGTATCCGGCTGCCTCGAGAATTTTTCGAGACAGCCGGATAAT
>CAZSOA010000232.1:0-5058 GCA_964608305.1 uncultured Desulfofustis sp.
CCTGTCTGCCGGCCGCGGAGCACAGCCGATCAGGCCGCAGCGCAGCAGCCGGAGGTAGAACCGACCGGCCACAAGCAATGAATTTCCCAACGACAATTTTCATTTAAACATATATTCAAGGAGTTACCTGCCATCGATCGTTACGGTGCCAGGTTTCGGTCACCATTTTTGATTTTTCTGCAAACCGTTGACCTAGGTCAAAGATCTCACCACGTTTCCCTGCTATCCTCCAGACAACAATGATCGTTGAGGTCACCGGCCTCAATTGAGACAACCAGATCAACCAGCAAAAGGAGGATGCTTCATGTTTTGCAATCAATGCGAACAAACCGCCAAAGGAATCGGCTGTGAGAAAGTCGGCGTCTGCGGAAAGGGTGAAAACGTTGCCGTGCTTCAGGACCTGTTGACCCATGCCGTCCAAGGCCTGGCCATCGTCGCCACGGCCGCTCGCCGGGTCGGGATCGTCGATGAGACCATTAATCACTTTACCGCTGAGGCGACCTTTGCCTGCCTGACCAACGTGGATTTCGATCCGGCCCGCTTTGAGACCTGGATCAAAAAAACCGTAGAACTCCGCGACAGCCTGCGCGCTCGTGCCGAGCAGGCGGGTGCGACCATCGATAGCGCCGCCGCCGCCCTGAGCTTTACCCCGGCTGCCGATCTGGCGGGCCTGGAAGCCCAGGGCGCCGCTCTGAACTTCATCCCGTCGCTTGATGCCGATGAGGACCTGCGCTCCCTCAAGCAGATCGCACTGTACGGGTTGCGCGGCCTGGCCGCTTACACCGACCATGCCGCCATCCTCGGGCAAAAAAACGATGAGGTCTATGCCTTCCTGCAGCAGGCCATGGCCGATCTGACCAGGAGCGATCTCGGTCTCAACGACCTGGTCGGGCTCGTCCTGAAATGCGGCGAAGTCAACCTCACCGCCATGGAACTGCTCGACGCCGGCAATACCGGCACCTACGGCCATCCGGTGCCGACACCGGTACCGCTCGGCCATAAGGCCGGCAAGGCCATCCTCGTTTCCGGCCATGACCTGCGCGACCTGCATCTCCTGCTTGAGCAGACCAAAGATAAAGGCATCTACGTCTATACCCACGGCGAGATGCTGCCCTGCCATGCCTATCCGGAGTTGAAGAAATACCCGCATTTTTACGGTCATTACGGTACCGCCTGGCAGAATCAGCAGAAAGAGTTCGCCGATTTCCCGGGGGCAATCCTGTTCACCACCAACTGCATCCAGAAGCCGCGCGAGACCTATCAGGACAACGTCTTCACCACCGGCCTGGTCGGCTGGCCCGGATTGGTCCATATCGGCGACGACAAGGACTTCACCCCGGTCATCAACCGGGCGTTGGCCCTACCGGGCTTTGCCGCCGATGAGGACAAAGGCGAAGTCCTCACCGGGTTTGCCCGCAATACCGTGCTCGGAGTCGCCGATAAGGTAATCGACGGGGTCAAGTCCGGTGCCATCAAGCATTTCTTCCTGGTCGGCGGCTGCGATGGTGCAAAACCGGGCCGTAACTACTACACCGAATTCGTCGAACAGGTACCGCAGGATTGTATCGTGCTGACCTTGGCCTGCGGAAAGTTCCGTTTCTTCGATAAGAAGCTCGGTGACATCGGCGGCATCCCGCGGTTGCTTGACGTCGGGCAATGCAACGATGCCTACTCGGCGATCCAGATCGCCGTTGCTCTGGCAAACGCGTTCAACTGCGGCGTCAACGATCTGCCGCTGTCACTCATCCTGAGCTGGTACGAGCAGAAAGCGGTGATCATCCTGCTCACGCTGCTCCACCTGGGTATCAAGGACATCCGCCTCGGGCCGACGCTGCCGGCCTTTATCACCCCGAACGTCCTGAACGTGCTTGTCGAGAACTTTGCCATCAAACCGATCGGCGCCACCCCGCAGGAAGACCTGCAGGCCATCCTCGCCTGATCGATTGCACCGGCACGGCTGTCTTCCCGGCAGCCGTGCCGTCATCATTCCAGCCTCATCCTCCCGCCATCTCCGGGCATCAAGAAAACCCTTGGCGACCGCCGCAAAGCGGACTACCCTGTTGTGAGAGTCACGATTCCCTCCGATTCATGACAGGAGAAACGACATGGGACAGATCCTGGTACTCGATGATGTGCTCGATGCCGGCACCATTATCCGCAAGATCCTGGAGCGACAAGGACACACGGTCGCCGTCTTCACCGAAGAAATTGAAGCATTGGACTACGCCGGCAGCCATCCGGTTGATGTGGCAATCCTCGACATCAGACTGAAGAAGATGGACGGCACCGAGGTGCTCGCCGAATTAAAGAAACGCTCCCCCCGGACCCGCGTCATCATGCTCACCGGCTACCCGACGCTGGACACGGCGCAGCGGGCCAAGGAGCTTGGGGCCTTCGATTACTGCATCAAGCCGATCGATCGTGATGAACTCGAGGAAAAAGTAGCGGAAGCGCTCCTGCACCCACCGGAGACTCCCGGGCATCGTCCATGAAGTTTCGCCGTCTGCTCAGACACTGGAGCCGGCTCCTGTTCACCCCGCAAAAAGCGTTACAAGACAAATACCAGACATTTCGCGAGCTGCTCCGACACGATCAGAAAAGCCTCGAGATACTCAGCGAACTCGAGCAACTCCATTATTCCGGCACCCCCGTCGAATGGGCACGCGCAGCGAGGCTCGCCCGCGGCCTGGGCTGGTCGGTGGGCAGCCTGGTCCGAGCACTGGGCACGATGCGGCCGGGCACCCATGACCGACTCGAAGCCCGGTGGGCAATTCTTGAGCAGGAGATGCTCGGACTGATCACGCTGCCGGAACCGTCGGATGAACCACCATACACCATTGACATCATCGAAGCCGCCGATGCACCTGCGTTGGCCGGCGGCAAAGCGCAAACCCTCGGGCTGCTGCAGCGCACTACCGAACTGACGCAGCCGCGCGGCTTCGTGATCACCACCCATGCCGGCAATCTGCTTATCAATAACCACGGCTTACGCCACCAGATCGATGAACTGCTTGCCGAAATCACGCTTGACCGGGAACAGTCACGAATCGACGAGTTATCCCGGGATCTCACGGCAATGATCGAAGCGGTCGAGATACCGCCAATCATCATCGACGAGCTTAATCGCCGACTCAACGACCTCCGTGCCGACGGGTGCCGCGGCCCATGGGCGGTACGCAGCAGTGCAGTCGGCGAGGACGGCGCGTTTTCGTTTGCCGGCCAATACCTCAGCATGTTGTCGGTGACCGACGATAACCTGGCTGCCGCCTGGAAAACGGTACTGGCCTCCAAGTATCACCCCGGTGCGTTGATCTACCGCATTCGCAGCGGCCTTGCCGATCAGGAAACGGCGATGGCGGTGATCGTTATGGAGATGATCGACGCCCGGGTCGGTGGCGTTATCTACTCGCGTGATCCCGCCAAATCGACTGTTCATGCGTGTTGCGCCGTCTACGCGATTTCCGGCACCGCCGAGAACCTGGTCGATGGCCGGGTCAAACCGGAAGTCCATCGCTTCGACGGCAATGGCAAACCCATCAACGACGCCAGACAGGCCGGATCGGACACCGCTCCTCCTGCAACGCATCCGATTCTTGACCCGGATACCGGTCGTCTCCTTGCTGCCTGGGGACAACAGCTTGAATCCCTGTTCGGTGGGCCGCAGGATATCGAATGGTGCCAGGATCGGCACGGCCGCTGCCTGCTCCTGCAGTGCCGCCCGCTGCGGGTCGACCCCGACACCTCCGATCCGGAGGAAAACAGGCTGCCCGCTCCTGACGGACAACCATTGCTTGACGGCGGCATCTGCGCAGCCCCGGGGATCGGTGCCGGGCCGGTCTATCTGGCAGGCGATCCGTTCGACCCCGGCGCTGTCCCTGACGGCGTGGTGCTCGTGATGCCGGCGCTGCCGCCATCGCTTGCCGGAATTATCGATCGGCTCCGGGCAGTCATTGCCGAAGGCGGCAGTCAAGCCAGCCATTTCGCGACTATAGCCCGGGAATACGGGTTGCCGGTCATTGCCGGTCTGACCGACGCCGGCGCGATGTTAACCGCCGGTCAGCTGGTGATCGTTCATGCCCACTCCGGCATGGTATACCGTGGTACTGAAGCAGCTCTCTCAGCCGATCCGGAGCGCCCGAAAACATTGCCGTCAACACCGGTCGCGCAACGGCTGGCAACGCTTATCGCCCGTATTGCACCGCTTCACCTGATCGATCCCGACGGGCCGACCTTTGCGCCAGACCATTGCACGAGCATGCACGACCTGATCCGCTACGCCCATGAAACAGCGATGCGGGAAATGTTTACGCTGGTCAGCAAAGGCAAGCGGGAACTCGGTGCCGCCCGACAGCTGCAGAGCGATCTGCCGCTGACCCTGTCCATCCTTGATCTCGGTGGCGGGTTGACCCCAACGGCCGCAAAACGGGATACGCTTGCCTTGACCGACATTTCGTCGCCGCTGTTCCACGCCTGCTGGCAAGGGCTCTCCCACCCTGACATCACCTGGCACGACGGCCTGGCGTACCTGGACTGGGAAGAGGCTGATCGCCTCAGCGCCGGCATCTTCAGCCTCTCCTCGGCACGACTCGGCAGTTATGCGGTGATCGCCCCTGACTATCTCCACCTGATCCTGCGTTTCGGGTACCATTTTGCGATGCTCGATTGCCTGGCCGGCGAGCCGGCTGACACGAATTATCTGTCCTTTCGCTTCAAAGGCGGTGGTGGCGCGTACGATGATCGCGTGCGACGGGTCAATCTGATCGGCGATCTGCTGAGCGAAGCCGGATTTTCCGTCAAAACCCGAAGCGATCTGCTCGACGCCCGGTTCGATCGACGAACGGCCGCCGACATCCTGCGCCGGCTCAGAGTTCTCGGCTTCATCCAGGGAAAATGTCAGCTCCTGGATATGGCCATCGGCAGCCTCGACGACCTTGAGGGCCTCAGGCGGTCGCTGCATCAGCCACTGCCGGCGCTCCTCAACCGGGAACCGGAACAATCTAAGAGACATCCATGATAAGTAGAGTCAAGGGAAAACGGAGATTTCCCTTTCACCTCCCG
>CAZSOA010000233.1:0-4411 GCA_964608305.1 uncultured Desulfofustis sp.
TCAACGCGATCATTGCAGCGATCAAAACGAGCCTGACCACAAACCGCTTCGATTCCTGGATCAGATAAAAACACATCGGCAGGGCAATACACACCGACAACGAAAAGTCGTTGCCGTCACCGAGGAATGCGTTATCACCGAGATAATGTCGTACGGCCGGTTCCATGATAACCGACAGATTCAGCAGCAACAGCACGACATGGGAGACAACAAAGACAAAAAACAGTTTCTGAATAAATGCCAGGTTCAGCGTAATGCGGGTAACGATGTAATACCAGATGACAAATCCGAGAACGACTTTGAAGACATTATAGGAATAAAGAGTGACATCCGCCCAGAGGACGGATATCCCGAGAAGCATGAGAAAAAAGATTATCAATTTGCTGTTATAGTGTCGCAGGATGCTGCCGTGGGCATTGGCTTTCTGATAAAACAAGGCGATCGCAAATACCGTCAAGGGAACCAGCGCATTGAGTTTGAGCGCCGAGATGATCGGCACATAGCTGCCTGGTCTGACATAATCGAGAAAGACCGAAAACAAAAAGAGATTATGCAGCATCGTCGTCTCCGAACGATCGGGGTAACATCAGCTCCGTGCGATCACGGTTTCATAAAGGCGCTGTGTAGCGCTGACGTTTGCCCGCAGATGAAAGCGTTCAACAAGCCGCCGGTAACCCGCCTCACCGAAACACTTCGCCTTTTCCGGGTCGGCCAGCAAAGCGATAATATGCTCGGCCAATGCCGCATGGTCATCGGGCACAACGGTATAACCGGTAACGTTCTCGTCGATGATTTCCGGCACTGCCCCGGCCCTGGTACCGATGACCGGTTTGCGCAAAGCCATCGCCTCGATCAGCACCCTGCCGAACGGTTCCGGCTCAACCGACGTGTGCAGCACCACCGCAAGGAGGTTGTAGTAATCGGCAACCTGCTTTGTATAACCGGTAAAAACGATATGGTCGGCAATCCCGAGTTGCTGCGCCAATGCTATCAGGCTGTTCTGATAATCGATATCCGGTGCGGCAACATCACCGATAAAAAGGCAGACCGTTTCGGGGTGGGCGGCAAGCACCGGCACCATCGCCCGAATCGCCGACTCCTGCCCTTTCCACGGCTTGATATTGCCGACAACGCCAATGATCGGCGCTTTGTCCGGCAATCCGTGCCGTTTTCGCAGTGCAGCCGGCGTTTGCTCAACGGTAATCTGATCCGGATCAATACCGTTATAAATCATGACCAAATTCGGCCACTCGATCCGGTGGGCAACCAGATGCTTCCTCACCGCCTCCGATATGCAGATGACTGCGGCCAGTCGCCGCCCGTGCAGGCGGGCCAGCAGCGGGTAGTGATTGTTGATCCCCCGTTCATGGGTAAGACAGGGGATGCCCGCCAGCCGTGCCGCCAGCATCCATTCGTGATTGCGGATAATCGAGTTGTTCAGATGCAGGATCGCGATCTTGTGTTCCTTCAAAAAAGCGGCGTACCGCCACCCCAAAACCAGATAGAAAAGACAAACATTCAGGCATTTCTGCACAACAGCCAGCATCGGAGAAATCATGCTGAACACCCCCTGTCCCGGCCGGGGCAGGCGAAACGGCAGCGGCCTTTGGATCACCCGGACGTCGACACCATGTTCATGAAACGTTTTGATCAGCGCATGGTCGTGATAGAAAACCACCAGCGGCCGATACAACGTTTTATCAAGCCCGGATACGAGCTGAAACAGGCTGTGATACGAACCACCCACCGTTTTGTCGATATTGCCTTCGCAATAAAGAATGTTAAGCGGTTCCGGCCGGTTCATCGGCGCACCTGCTGAGGGAATTGGCCTGGCGACGACATAAGAAAACTCATGGTCTCAGAATTGGAAATAGATGAACACCTGATTCGTAAGCGGTGGAAAGATGACGATCATGCCGACAAAATAACCATAGAGAAGCGTTTGAACCAGCCAGTGAGTATTGATGACGACAAGCAGGTCACCGGATCGTTCGATCCAGTACTCAAACGCCAGCAGCGGACCGACAAAAAACAACATCAGACCGGCTGCATAAAAGGTAAAATCGGTGAATCTGAAGTCACTGAGGACCGTAACCAGCATAGCGCCTGCCTGTCCTGCTGATTCGGCGCGGAAGAGCAGCCAGCTGATACATACCAGATGGAAGAACACGATCTTCCCGACCCATCTGCCGAGCTGCGTCCGGAACCAGGACCGGCCTGGCCATGCTGGCAGCATCTCGGCGATCCGATAGAGAGCAAGCAGCAGGCCGTGATAGAGGCCCCAGAGAATAAACGTCCACTGCGCCCCGTGCCAGAGCCCGCCCAGAAACATCGTGACCAGCAAGTTTCGCAATGTCAGGAGGCGCCCGCGCCGGTTGCCGCCGAGCGTGACGTAGAGATAATCCCGCAGCCAGGTTGAGAGGGTGATGTGCCAGCGTTGCCAGAACTCGCTCGGATTGCCGGCAAAATAGGGCATCTTGAAGTTCCAGGAAAGCCGAAAACCGAGCCACCGGGCAATCCCTTGCGCGATTGATGAATAGCCGGAAAAATCACCGTAAATCTGAAAAGCGAACGCATAGACGCCAACCGCAATTTCCGGGCCGGTCAACTCGGCAACCGGCCGGGAAAAAACGCTGTTGACAATCGGCGCCATATTGTCGGCGATAACCACCTTCTTAAACAACCCAGTCACAACATGGTAGGTCCCTTCGGCAAGCGCCTCCCGGTCGTAGACCCGTTTCCCGACAATCTGCGGCAGCAGTCGATAGGAACGTTCAATCGGCCCGGCAACGAGTTGCGGAAAAAATGAGACATATAAAGCGAAATCGAGAAAATTCCGGGTCGGCGTGGTTTTCCCCCGATAGACATCAATCGTATAACTCATGGTCTGGAATGTATAAAACGAGATACCGACCGGCAGCACGATGGTCAACAACGGCAGCGAAACCGGGAGAGAGAGCAGCTCGAACAGGCGCGCCAGCTCACCGGCAAAAAAACCGTAGTATTTGAAAAAACCGAGCAGACCGAGGTTGACGACGATTGATACGGACAACAGTTCTTTTCTGGTCTTCTGCTCCGTTTGTCGGGCAATGCCAAGGGCAACGTAATAGTCGACAATCGTTGACAGCAGGATCAGGGAGAGAAAGCGGTAATCCCAGTAGCCGTAAAAAATGTAGCTGGCCGTCAGCAGCATTCTATTCTGGTAGCGATGCGGCAGCACCAGGTACAAACCGGCAACAATGCCGAAAAAAATCCAGAAAATAAAGCTGTTAAAGAGCATTGTCGTTAGCGGTAGCTCAAAAGCGATGCATCGGGATCAGGCAATGCTCGCGCCGACACCCCGTGGTCGCCAAAACTCGTTTCCAGCAACTCAGCCAGATGCGAGCTGAAGACCGCACGGCCAGCCGCATTGAGATGAATCGGGTCGACAAACATCGATTCATCGAGCCCCGGCAGCTGTCGCAGATCAAGCAGCGGAACGCCGAGTTGGCGGGTTGCAACCGGCAGCATCGCATCGATGGAGTATTCGTTGCGGACCGGCATCGCGATCAGCAGCAACCGCCCCCCTTCCGCATCGATCAACCGGGCAAAATCAGCCAACAGCCGGTAGCTGCGCCCGATATCCCCGTGAACCGGCTCCCGGTCAGGCGCATCTGCCGCCTGGTGCAGCTTCTGCGCCTGTTCCCGGTAGTGTGGCACCAACGGAGCGAGCAATCGGTTGCGGATCAGATCGCGATTCACGTAGGTATGTGCTATCTTGCCGGCCAGCACCTCGATCAACTGCTCGTGATGCAGGCCTGCCGCGGTCAGCCGTCCGGCATCAGCCATCGTGCAGAAATACCCGCCAAGCCGTGCGGCATCGACCGGGTATTGATCACTGAGCTGCGCCCAAGCGAAACCGACGACAACGATGGCCGGGTGCGTCTTTGAGCCATGAAGATAGCGGTTGTACAAGCAATACCAATCGGCGAGCGCGGTGCCGTCCGGGGTGATTTTGTACACCTCGGTCCGTTGCCCGGAAAAGGCGGTCAACGCCGTGCCGAGCAACTCGGTATCGACAGCCCTGTTGATCAGGGAGTTGCCGATGAAAACAAGCGCACCGTGCCCCGTCGGGCTTGTTTCAAGTTGCCGTACCAGCTCCGGCAACGCTTGAATGTGCCGAATATTTCCGGACAAAAACGGAGCCGATAACCGGACGCCGGCCTCGACGACAAGCAATATCGCCCCGACGCAGACGACGACCCGATACCTTGTCATGAGCTGCAAAAAATATCGTTTCATGCGCGTACCGCGGGGCTGCCGGCTGGCAAAACAGAACTGCCGGTTTTATGCTGCATATAATGGTTCTGCAGCCAGGCACAAACCCTGGTCATCATGTCCTCCTCCCACTCCATAAACGAAAAGATATGGT
>CAZSOA010000233.1:4421-5033 GCA_964608305.1 uncultured Desulfofustis sp.
GTTGGCATTCGGAACGATATGGATTTCGCAAACCTCAGCAAGGCCGGCCAGCCGTCCCGCGTACGGTCTCCGAAATTTTTCCTCGAAATCCCAGTACAGACGATCGGCTTCACTGAACACGAAGCATGACTTGCGGCCCGACTCCAGCATCGTGAAAAAGGAGTCGGCAAAAAGCGGATTGAGATTTGATCCTTCGGTTCCGCCCTGTTGCTCGGCACCACCATTGTTCCTATGGAAAAACGCTTTGAAAATCATTTTATAATCACTCTGCAAGGTCAGAAACCGCCACCACCGCCCCAGGCTGAACAGATTCTGCAGGTAGCCTTGTTTGAGCCCCTGGAGCTGTCCCTTGCTGATGTACAAGTACGGATCGCTGAGCGTAATAGCCGACGACGTCGCCGGGATCCCGAGCCCGATCAGCCCGGCAACCCGCTTGTCCCGACCCGCCGCCAGCAGGCCGGTAATCGCACCGCCGCAGAGCCCCCCGGCAAGAAAACGGGACGGGCCGTACGTGTCTTCATACCAGTCGAACGCATCGATCGTGCTGTCGACGAACCGGCCGTACTCGACGCTGCCGTGCACGTCGGCCAGCAACGATTCCGCTATCTCGCC
>CAZSOA010000234.1:0-4985 GCA_964608305.1 uncultured Desulfofustis sp.
GATGGCCCTCGGTGATCTTGACGGCGATGGTATCAATGACTTGATTGTTGCGTCACGGAGCGCGCTGCGGATCTTTCATTTTCAGGAACAACAATTCCAGCAGGTCGCTGCCTACAATTTTACGCCGGGCACCAAGGTGCATGTGATCAATATCGGCGATCCCTGCGATACCGGTACGCGCCGGCTGTTCGTTTCGGCAAACAACGGCCGTGCTGCGGCATCGGAGATCTTGCGCTGGGACGGTTCGGAAACGCTGCAACCGGTACAGCGAAACATCGACTGGTATATCCGGCCGTTACACTGGCCGGGCCGCGGGGAGATCTTGCTCGGCCAGCAGCCCAATAATGAACCGGCGCAGCGGTATCTCGCTCCCGGGGTGTTTGAGTTGTCACAAGACCCTGGTTCGGGCCGGGTGCAGCGCGTTCGCCAGGTGGACCTGCCGACCGGGACCAATCTGTTTGATTTTGTTGTTGCCGATTTCAATAAAGACGGTCGGCTCGAAACAGTCGTTGTCGATGAGCGTCATCGTTTGCTCGTCTATGACGATGTGCAGAGTCTGATCTGGGTCAGCCGGGCTACCTACGGCGGCAGCCTGCGCTTCTTCGGCCCTCCGCCGGCGAGCGATGGGGACGAGCGGATATCAGGTGTCGATACCGAGCAGGCCATGCGCTGGCTCGCCTACATTCCGGGCAGACTCGAGGTCAAGGACATCACCGGTGATGGAACGCCGGAACTGGTGATCGTTTCCAATGAGGTTGATCTGGTCAGCAAATATCTGCCGAACCTGCGCAGCTATGATGGTGGCTCGGTGGCCTGTCTCAGTTGGCGGGGCGCCGGCTTTATGGAGTTGTGGCGAACAAGCCATATTTCCGGATATGTGGCCGATTATGCGTTCGAGAAAGAGTCAGATACGGCGGCCGTCGCCGAGGAGGGGTTGAATCGTCTGTATGTAGCGCAGTTACCTGATAAAGCGTTGTGGCGACGATTTTTGCCCGGTGCGGACAATTCCCGGATTCTTGCCTATGAGATGCGCATCGAGTGACAGCTTCCCGATATCTTGTAGGGTCAGACTGCTAACCGGCTGTAATTGAAAAGACAAGCGGGTGGTATAATTTTTTAAACCGCCGGTAAAAAAAACTTGACAGGCTATCGGCGCGCGTTTATACAGTGATTAGTATTTTTCCAGGCTTCCACCGGGTTTGTCAGGGTGGTTCCGAGCCAAAAGTGGAAAAGAGAAGAAAGGATGGCAGAGCTCGTAGCTGCGAGCTAAATGAGAATCCCCGTTTTTGGAGGCGGAGACATGAAAAAAATGATGAAAGCACTTGTAGCAGTGCCGGTTCTGGTTGGCCTTGCGTCAGTACCGGCGATTGCTGAAGAACGCCTGAGCCTGAGCGGCGAGATGCGCGTTCGCGGTTGGACTTCGGATATCGAAGTTGGCGATGTTGATGCGTCTGATACCTGGGCCGATCAGCGTCTGCGGATGATGGGTAAAATCAAGGTTGCTGAAGGTGTCGGCGTTGTCTTCCGCCTGGACGCCACCGAGGCCCGCTGGGGTCGTTACCCTGGATTCGGTTCCGGCCGTATTCCTGCCGATGGCAACTCCATGCAGTGGGATCGCGCCTATCTTGATCTGACCAAAGGCATGTTCAATCTGCAGGCCGGTCTGATCTACGCCGCATTCACCGGATCCTCGGCTGTCAACGGTCAGGATAACGGTATTGCGATCAAGGTCAACAGCGCCGTTCCGTTCAAGGCGTTCGTCATGCTGGATGACGACGGTTATGTAGCTGCCGTACCGGCAACGGCAACCACGCCGGCACGTCCGGCGGAAGACGGTGGCGACTCCTTCCTGTGGGGCGCTTCCGTACAGCCGGCATTCGGCAACGTGAAGACCGAGTTCTTCGCCGCCGGATACAACGGGGCCCGCCTGGATCGTGACGTCTATGCCTTTGGTGCGGAAGTATCTGCCGACCTGGGTATGGTCACGCCGTTCATGGAAGTCAACGTCTTTACCGGCGATCACAGTGAGACCGTTGATGCCAAAGGCCTCCAGGGTGTACTTGGTGCCAACCTGGCCGTCACCGACACCATCACCATCCAGCCGGCTCTCTGGTACGCTCAGGCCGCCGACGACGGTGAATACCAGTACGTAGTGCTCGGCAACAACGGCACCAGTGACTTCGACGGGTTCGACCCGGTCATGGACGTCGGTACCAAACTGCACAACGAGGCCATCTCTCTGGGCCGTCCGTATGACTGGACCGGCGCCGGTGCTGGTGCGATCGGCGGTACGCTGAAAGTGTTTGCGAAGATGAGCGATGCACTGAAACTGGGCGCCTCCGTCGGTTACCTGACCACCGAGGATGACGACATCGTTGATGCTGACGCCTGGGCAATCGCCGCCGGCGGTAGCTACGCCATCATGGACAACACCAGCCTGCACCTGCAGCTGCAGTACGTCAACGGCGACGTCGAAGGTGTTGATCTGGACATGTTCCAGGCAGGTCTTGGTCTGTTCGTAAACTTCTAATCAGCTGATTTAATTAGAAGCGTAGTCTCTTTCAAGGCCCGCTGCCTCGCGCAGCGGGCCTTGTTTCGTTTCGTTGCCGCTCTTTTCTTTTGCTTTACTATCCAGTCCAGAGAGCAATCTCTGTGGAGCGTTACGGTCGTTCGGGCGTGACCACTGAGTACAAACCGCATTTTCTGCATGATTCTGGCCTGGCGGCACCGCGCTGCATAGTTATTACGCAGCATTGCTCCTCTCTCAATGGTTCACAGCGTCTAGCGCAGCGGCAGTTTATAGAACCAGTCTGCGCCGCCCATCGGTTCGGGATCGCCGGCGACCACCCGGCCTTCATAACCGAAAACAAACTGGGTCGCCTCGGCAGGGATAGCTACCGTTTCGGTAAAAGTGACGGTTGCTCTGGTATCAGTGGCGAGGACCCTGCCGATCCGTCTGCTGTCCAGGACCCGGTTGTCGTTGTCGAGCAGGAACAGATAGAGATCGAGCTTGCGGAGCCGTTCGTAGAGCGAGCGGTAATGTTGATTCAGAACCGCTGAGCCGGAAATCTGCAGGGTGGTGTCGGCCTGATAGCGATAGTCGACGATGATGTCAAACGTCTCCCAGATGCCTTCCTGCGGCTCGCCGGTTGCCAGCGCAATCGTTGGCGCGGCATGGAAGGTGTTGCCCAAGAATGGTGATCCCGTCGAATGGCAGGAGGACAGGGTTGGGATGATAAAAACTGTTGCGACCAGGTACCAAAAGAACGTGCGGATCGGTTTCATACACTCCTCCTCCGAGAAAGATATGATAACGCTGTCTGGGAATCGACGGCTTGGGTTGGTTATCATCAACTGATAGGTATGGAGGAGGGGAAAAGCAATACCGGGGTCGTTACCGGGACGGTGTGGTGCGGCCGGAGATGATTGCCGGCACTGGGGTATTCAGCAATACGTGGATGTCACTTAGGGCAACACGAGGGTGATGGTGGTGTCTTCTTCCAGAATGAGCTGTAGCTGAGCATCAGGTACGGTCCGACCGTTGACCAGCCAGTGGGCTCGGCCTGTCTCCGGGGTGTTGCCGACTATTTCCAGGGTCAGGGGTGTCTCGCGGAAATATGACCCTTCGTAGCCGCCGCGGTAGCGATGGCCGTCAACGCTGATTTCCACATCATCGGGGACACTGATCCGGCATGAAAATGGCCCTGACAAGCTGAATGACTCGCGCAGTTCTTCACGCACAAAAGATGGTCGGTGAGTCATGAAATCGGTCAACATCGCCATGTATTCGGCATGTGGCTGGCCGTAATTACTGAGCATCTGCCGATAGTAGGCCAGTCGCGCCGCAAGGAAAGGCGGGTTGATCAGGTGGTTGAGCACTTCCACGACGCGGGTGATGAAGCGGGACCGGTATGCCTCATCCTGGTCGATGAGACGGCTGAACAGATCCTGACGCCAGCAGAACCTGCGCCCGTCTCGGAGGTTGAGATATCCGACGAAGGCTGGTTGTTGCCAGTGTTTTCGGTCGATGCCGTAGCTGATGGCGCTGCCGTCCCAAAAACTGTGATCCATATCCCAGGTGACCCACGACAACGTGCTTTCCGGATTGTTCCGTTCGGCCACCGCTACGCCCTGACAGTAATCACCGGTACCGCAAAAGCCCCAGGCGACAAATTGCGCGGTCAGGTTATCAAGATCAAGCGCTTCGCTCATATTCTCAACAGTAAGCGGCGTGCTGTCGCGAAGCAGATGGTTGATCTTTTGCCGATAATCGACGAGATCCCGGGCGGTGTTGCGGCTACGATACTTGACGAAAAAATAATCACTGTCCCCGTATCGCTGCCCCCATTGCCGGTGGCTGAGGTGCTCGGTGGCAAACCCTTTGCTGTATGGCTTCCCGTTGACGTAGATATCCACCAACCGGGTGGTCGGCGCCTGGGCCCCGACCCGGCGGGCAATGTCGTAGGCGACCGGATTGTTCAGCGGATAGCCGGGCGGCCAGGCGCTGGTCTGCAGCACCACGGTGCGCAGGGGGACATCGATATCGGGCAGGATCAGTCGGTCCGGCACCGCTTCAAGACCATATTTTCCACGGAAATAGAGGCGAAACCCCGGCTTGAACTCCCCGGTCGTTAACCTCTTCCCGCCGTGCATGCGCAGCCCCGCGTGTGTCTCGAAACGAACCTGGCCGTCTTCGAGATAGGAAACCTGAGCAACTTTCTCCCAGGCTTGGCCCTTCCGGTTGCGATTGTTCATGTGCATGATGCCGGTTTCCGGGTCATGCAGGAAGCGTTCATCGATGACGATGGAGATGATCGGCCAACCCGGCTTCGTTTCGACATCCTGTAGTACCTCTGAAGACTGGTAGGCCGCCGGCCCGCCGGGATGGGCGGTGTACAGGTAGTCGCCCACCTGCCGTTTCTTCTGAAAGAGCATTGTCTCGAACTCGTCGTCGGCATGATCAGTTGGTTTGAATCGCTCAAAAT
>CAZSOA010000235.1:0-4923 GCA_964608305.1 uncultured Desulfofustis sp.
GAGAATGGGCGGCTGGCGGTGGCCGGCGGGTCGTCTTCGCGGCCCGGTTTCGGAATGTAAATACCGTTCATCGTGTAAAAGCCGGCGACGATCGGCTCGATCAGCGCACAGTCGACGGCCCCGCAGATGGCGACATCGGCCCGCCCCTGGTTGAGCAGCAGGGCGGCGACGATCAGTGAGGAAAGGCCGGTGGCACAGGCGGAGATCGGTGTGGTGATTGGCCCCCGGGCACCGGTCTCGATGGCGATCTTGCCGCCGACCATATTGATGCACGAATTCGGGTTGGCATACGGGTGCGGCAGTTTCTGCTCGGTCTGCAATCGACGGTCGGCGTTGACCACCGCATCGAGACCGCCGATGGCCGTGCCGTACGTGACCGCCACTCGCGGCGCCAGGGTTTCGGTGATCTCGACGCCGCTTCGAGCCAGTGCCCGGATGACGGACAGCAGCGCGTAGCGGAAGACCGGAGAACTCCACATGGCCAGTTGCCGGGCTGCGAGAAAGGGATGATCGATGCCGGTGAGGTCGGGAAGCTGGCCGGCGATGCGGACCGGAAAATCGTCGGCGAGTGGGAACCGGGTCAGCGGGCCGATCCCGCTTTCTCCGGCACAGGCCTGCTGCCACTGGTGCTCAAGATCGATGCCGAGCGGCGAGATAGCATCATAGCCGAGTATTACGATGTCCCGGGCACCCATTGCACCATCCGGGACCGGCTACCAGGGAATGAACTGGTAGAGTTTGGCGAACATTTCATAGACCTCGATCCAGTTCTGTAGATCCTTGGTGGTTTTGATGTGGGCCCGCTTGTTGACCATGACCCAGCTCATGTGCGCCGCGCCGTCTTTGCAGGTGTTGCAGTCTCGGGTCTCTGAGGTGCAACAGCGGTGCATGGTCTGCAGGTCGGAGGCCCAGCGGATGAAGTTGGTCAGTCGTTTCGGCCGTGGATTGCGCCGGTCGAGCGGTTCGGTGACCGACGGGCACTCGAGCCAGCCGAACCTGCGGCCGAGCATCATTCCGGTGGTGATGATCTCATGATAGTATTTTGACGAGATCACCGTCTCCGGGTAGCGGTCGAGCAGATCATCCATCTCCGCCCGGATCGCCACCAGTTCTTCGGGTGCCCATGAGAAGCCGTCAACGCCTTCGTCGTTGGACAGCAACTGCATGTGGACCTTGAGGCCGACGTCTTGTATCCGGCGGATGATCGTCTCGGTTTTGCCTAACTGTTTCGGGGTGATCGTATACAGGTAATAGGCGTGCGGATCACCGGCGTAATTGGCGCTGGAGACGGCGAAGGTGTCCTTGCCGCGCAGGACTTTCTCGTCTTCGGTATCGCCCCAGAGCGAGATGCCGACCGTCATGTCGGGAAACCGGCCCCGGGGCACCTTGATCAGGCCGTTGGTGGCGCAGAAGGTGGGAAGTCGGCGATAGAATACCTCGACTCGGTCGAGGCAGAGCGTCGGCTCACCGCCGATCAAAATGGCCAGGTTGACGCCGCGGGCCATTTCCTTGTCGACGAAATGCTCCCAGCGGCTGATATCCGTCTCTTCGGCGGCCACTTTATGTTCGCCGGAGGAGAAGAAGAAGCAGCCTTTGCAGCGCAGGTTGCAACGATCGGTCACATCGTAGATCGAGCTGCGGATATTGAGCCGGGATATCTTTTTATAGCGCTCGAACCACGAGCTGTCGAGCAGGGAACTGACGGTTATCATGATTGGGCGGAAGACGATTCGTTGTTGAGCGGCGGGTCGATCAGGCGCCGGCACAGGTTTTCTGATTTGTCGTACCCTCTGACCCAGACGGCCAGGTAGGTGTCGACATAATCCAGCCAGGCGGAAAAGGTTTCCGGGTCGGTGGCATGGCGATACATGCGGGCAGTGACTACGGCGCTGCCCGCGGCGTAGTGGCGGCAGTCGTCACAGTCGGTGTCCGGTACGCAGCAGGCGACACTGCGGTCCCATTGCAGATCGGTGCGATATTGGCGGAATGACCGGCCCAGGCCGATGGCTGTCGATGTATTCCGGCGCGGATAGGAGCAGGAAAACAGGTCATGCAACCCTTGCGGCGCGGTGTGGGCGACGATGTTGTACGGCGAGAACAGTACCGTGTCGGTGAACTCGTCGAGCAACTCGCGCATCATCGATCTCGTCTTCTGTAACGATGCATCGGTATGGCGGAGCATACCGCGATAGCCGACCGGGGCGGAGAACATGTTGAACGTGGTCTTGCAGCCGTGTTCGGCCAGCTGGGCAACCACCTCCCGGGCCTCATCGATATTGTCCGGGGTGAAAGTGTAGACAAAAACTGCGCGCGGATCACCTTCATAATTCTTGATCTGCCGCGAGAGCATGTTCGGTGCCCGGCGGATCGCTTGGCTGGTATGATCGTTGCCCCAGACCGAGATATGGACCTGGTAGTCGATCTCTCGCGGGATGGGGATGAGGCCGTTGCTGGCGATGGCGCCAAGGGGGATGATCTCGTGGCAGACGGCGCACAAGTCAGGAACCAGCGACGGCTCGGCACCGGCGAGTACAACAAAAGTGATGCCTCGCTGCCGCTCCGCCTCCATCAACTCACGCCAGGCGTGCGGCTCCTTGTTCTCGGCAGCGAACTGTTTTTCACCGGTGTAGTAGTAGCACCCTTCGCAGCGGATGGTACACCGGTTGGTCATATCGTAGGTAGATTCCCGCAGGAAAAAGTACTTTCGCACTTTTTCCCAACGCTCTCTGATGGCCGGCTCGGCGATAATATCCGAAAACTTATAGAGCGGCTGTCCGATGGTCACGGCAATTCACTCACCCTGCCGACGCTTTTCATCGATATAGGCGGCGATAATGCGTACGGTGGTCAGTTTCGGATAATCGTCCTCATCGATGCGGATGCCGTATTCGTCGCGGAGGACCAGGGCGATGGTTGCCAGATCCATGCTGTCGATGCCGATCTCATCAACCAGATCAAGGTCGACATTGAAGGTTTCCGGTGTGACATCCTCGAGTTTGAGTTCGTTGATGATAATCTCGGTAATGCGGGCAATGGTCGGTTGATTGCTCATAACAAAAAGAAATATAGGTTAGTGAAAGCTCATCATCCCGGAGCAGACAGGTTCTTCCCCGGTCGTTATTAGAAACTGATAGGTGTCCGGTTGTCGGGTAGCGGTGCAGACCTCTACCGTCAGCGGTTCTCCCGGTCGCGTCGGTCTCCTGAACTTGATCCGGCTGAGATGTTTGACCGAACCGCTTTGCTGCCGCCATCGGGCGATGATCTCGGAAACCATGGCCACCTGCGCAATACCGGGCAGAATCGGATCACCGGGGAAATGACCGGAGAACCAGGGCGAGGTATCGTCTGTGGTGACGATGGCACGCACGGTTGTCGATCCGCTTGTCTCCAGTGAAACCAATGAATACCACATAGTCAAGAAAGACCGTTGTCGCACGTGGCTGCTCGCAGGTTCATCTGCATACCACGATTCCGCGCCTCGGTTACCGGCGCCGATAACGGTCGCTCCGGTTGATTTGCGTAATCGCACATAGATACTATAAAAGCAACCAACTGACAACCCGTCGTTGATGTTTGTTGGCAACCGGTGGGCAACCTGTCTGGAGGTGTTGCTCAACGGACGATAAATTCCCAGAGCGGGCCGGTGCGGTTTCGCTCATGCAGTTTCCTGATGGTCTCGGCAATAACGGCGCCGCCGGAGCCGACAACCCAGTTGCTGCGGCCATTGGCTCGCTCTTCCAGAGGTGCCAAGATGGACTGGTGATCGAGACCAGCGGCATAATAGAAGATCGGTTCCAGTAAATCCGTTGCCGGCGTGATTTTCTGTTCGGCAATGGCGATATCGTAAAGCGGGGTGTTTGGATAGATCCGCATCCCGATGAAGAAGAATAGCGCCGTTTTTTCGAGCTGTTCGATCCGGGTGAGGGTCGTGTCGATCGTCTGCAGCGTCTCTCCCGGCCCGCCGAGCAGAAAGTAGTGGGCGACATGCAGGCCCGCGGCATGGGCCTGTCGATGGGCGGCAAACACGTCGTCAACAAGAAACGGCTTGCGATAGGCGCGCAGTACCGGGGAAGCGAGGGACTCGGTGCCGAATTCGACATGTTTCAACCCGGCGGTCTTCAGAAGCGGGAAATAGTCGTCGGGCAACCTGGTCGGCGCAAAAAAACCACCCCAGGGGATATTCAGGCCGTAATCGATAAAGGCCTGGGCAACGGTCATGCTGTGGCGGACATCACCATTGAAGGCAGAATCGGTCATGAACAGATAACGGGCTCCGGCCTCTTGGAGCCGTAAAGCGGTGCGGGCCACCGTTTCCGGAGGCTGCAGGCGGTGGCGATTGCCTTCGATATGGGGGTAGGGGCAGTAAACGCAGTGAAAGGCGCAGCCGCGTTTAGTCTGCAGGTTCAGCATGCCGCCGTGTTTGACGTAGAAGAGGTGATGGTCGTGAGCATCGCCGAAGAGCCTCGGCTGCTCTCCCTGCCATGGCGCCGGTTGTGCGAAGGGGCGTTCGCGGGTCAGGATTCCGGGAAGGGCCGTGACGTCGCGCCCGTCGGCCAGGGCCTCGATGAACGGTCCGAAACGCTCGCCTTCGCCGATGATACCGTAATCGGCATCAAGTGCGGCAAAAACGGCCTCGGGCATAATGGTAAAGCCACTGCCGCCGCACACGATCGGCGCCGTAGTCCGCTTTTTGAGCCAGCGGATGAGATCCCGATACGACGCAACGAACGCAAGCGGGTCTCCGGCCTCGGTATTGTCGATATTGCGGCAGGACAGGCCGATGATCTCCGGGGCGAATTCGAGCAGCAACCGCTCGAGCCCGGGGCGGTCGATGATGTTGAGGTCGGCGATGGACACCCGATGTCGTTTCGCCACCGCGCCGGCTACGTAGTCGAGACTGATCGGATAGACGGGAGAGGGGAC
>CAZSOA010000236.1:0-4908 GCA_964608305.1 uncultured Desulfofustis sp.
GGCCGGCAGCTGCTCTAAAATCGTTGCGATGGTCTGTACCAGGTGCTGCTGATCACCCGGCTCCACGAGCCATTGGGCACAGACCGGTTCGACGATCTCCGCGGTGCCGCCGACCCGGGTGGCCGCCACCGGGACTTCCATGAGCAGCGCCTCGAGGATCACATTGGGCATGCCCTCGGTAAACGAGCTCTGCACCACCAGATCGAGGCTGCGATAGATCCGCACCATATCCGTGCGAAACCCGACGAAATGGACGCGTTCACGAAGACCAAGTTCATTGGCGAGTGCCAGCAAACGCTCCTGCTCCGGGCCGATGCCGATGAGCACGAAATGACAGGCAGGATGACTCTCGAGCACGTGCCGGGCTGCCCGGAGGAACAACTCCTGGCCTTTTTCCGGGCTGAGCCGGCCGATCAAGGCTACCAAGCGGGCATCGGCCGGTAGCTTCAACTCATCGCGAAATGACGGGTCAGCACCCGGTGAATAGTCCTCAACCACCAGGGCGTTTCTGATGACGGCGATACGCTCCGGACTGACCCCGAATTCGCTGATTTGTCCGGCCATATAATCCGACACGGCGACAACTCGATCGAACCAGCGCAGCAGCCACTGATCCAGCCGGCAGACCAACTGCCGCCTCTTCGTATTGGCGATCCAGCCGTGGCAGGTGGCAACCACCGGGATGCCGGCACATTTGGCGGCAATCAGGCCGAACAGGTTGGAACGGAAATCGTGGGTGTGCAGGATAGCAATCGAGCGCGCCCGGATCGCGGCCACGAGCTGCCGAACAAGCCCGATATCAAGTGATCGCCGCTCGATAATCGGCACCACCGGCGCCCCGCTGGCCCGCGCCGCCCGCAGATAGTCATGCTCACCATCGGGATCGGTGCACAACACGCCGACCTCAATGATACATCGGCTGGTATCGACCATCGAAGCGCATTGCAGAATGGTCCGCCCCGGTCCGTCGAGCCAGGGCGAATCGCGCAGATCGAGGACCCTGACCGGCGCCGTCATCGCGCTACCTCAGCGTTGCGAGCAAATGCACGGCACACCGTTTGATCACCGCCCACCTATCGCAAACAACACGGTTTTGATGGTCTTCAGGATTACGAGCGTATCAAGAGCCAGGCTGATGTGTTTCATGTAGTAGAGATCGTATTCCAGCTTGCGCAGCGCATCCTCCTCGGAGGCCCCGTACGGGTAGCAGACCTGGGCCCAGCCGGTCACTCCCGGCCGTACATCGTGCCTGATATCATAGAAAGGAATAATCTGCTTGAGTTGCTCGACAAATACCGGCCGCTCCGGACGAGGGCCGACCATGCTCATCTCGCCTTTCAAGACATTGATCAACTGCGGCAATTCATCGATTCGCGTCTTTCTGATGAACTTGCCAAACCCGGTTACCCGGTTGTCATTGGCGGTTGCCCAGACGGCGCCGTCCTTTTCGGCATCTTCGACCATCGATCTGAACTTCATGATCTTGAATCGTTTTCTCCCCAAACCGACCCGCTCCTGAGTATAGAGAATAGGACCGGGGCTCTCGAGCTTGATAATCAGCGCCGTTATCGCCATTATCGGCAACGCCGGCAGCAAAAGCAGCAACGAAACGATGATATCGAAATTGCGCTTCATGAACGACTGGATCTTACCGACGGTAAATCCTTCGGAAAAAATGATCCACGATGGCCGCACTTTTTCAACCAGGATTTTTCCGGTCAGCTGTTCGTAAAACGTAACGCCTTGCTCGACGATAACCGCTTTGAGCTTGTATTCGAGCAGCAGGTATATCGGCATCACGCCGCGTGGGTCGTCGATGGCGACCACGATCCGGTCGACATGATGGTGATCCATGAGCCACTTGAGATCGAGCCAGTCTTTATAAACCTGCACGCGGTTGGGATTATAGTCGGGCGGCTTATCGCCGATAAAAGCGATCGTGCGATAGGGGGAATCATGGCGCCCTTCTACTTCGCGGGCAATATCCGAGCTGAACCGGCCGGTTCCGACAATCACCAGAGACTGGATAAAGAGTCGATTTTTCAAGATGTAGTTATAACAGGCGCGCCAGATCAGGATCAGGATATAGATAATGAAATACCCCGACCAGAATACCGTGGTCGAAATGACCGCAGCCGGAACCAGGTAGTAGAACGCAGCAAGCGCTATGCAACCGACCCCGAAGGCCTGTGTGATCCTGACACCGGTATCAACAATCGACCGGTCCTTCCGAAGCTCGTAAACGTCGAAAAAATACATGCTCAACTGGAAAACAAGGGTGACCAGCAATGCCTGTTGCGCGAGCATCGGTACTTCCTGCGGAACGATCACCATGCCCCGATATATCCAGTTGACGAACAGCAGTGATGAAAAGATCAGGATCGCCTCACCGGCGACAAAAACGATTGTTCTGGCAGGATAGTACTTGTTGAACAAATAAGGCATGACATTGATGGCAGAGCTGCTTCATGATCCACGATCCTCATCGCGGTCTCTCCCTGGAACACCGCGAACATCATAGACGAATAGCATAGAGCTGAAGACATGACAAAGAGAATTATTGCATCAGAACTCAATGAATCAAATAATGCTTTGACTTGAAAGGTTTTTTTATCAAGGAGGCCTTGAAGAATTCGAAATTTCGCTCAAGATCGAGGCGCGCAGGAGATTGTTACCGCTGGCATATACATGATATTTTCAGGATAAAATTTGATTGCACAACGATGAAATTGAACGAAATGGCAATCTTGCAAGGTTCCCTCAAGGGGGAGGGGGGGGATGAATAGGAGACGCTTGAGTCACAGAAGGAAATTTTCCGGATTTCCGGAATGATTTTCCCGCGGACCGGCAATCCCGGCACAACCGGTATTGGCCACCCGGTTTGTTTACTTCCTTTTTATCTTGCTGACGACACCGGCAAGCCCGACCAGCCCAACACCGAACAATAACATTGCTATCGGCTCTGGAAGAGCATCAAGCCTATTTCCAACGAGCAGACCATCGGGAAAAACCGTTGAATTTTCAACCGGACCAACACCGGAAGCGGCGAGCAATGGGCCAGATCGTGACGTAAGAGCGGCTTCTTCGCCAGTGAGACTCACGTGGGCGGTTTTGTCAGCCTGGAACATCGAAAAAAGATGTAATGCCCCGTAACCGGTCCCGCCGGTTACTCCCATGAATACAACAACGAACAGTAAACCTTTGACTATTTTCATGATCTCCCCCCTCCCCGGTGGAATGTGTTAACCTGAAAAGGTTTCACGTTCCGGCAATGCCCCATTCATCGCCCTGCCTTCAAAACCGCAAGATCTATGCCATGAACCACGATCGGTCCGAGCTATCGTTGTTAGCTCTGGAAGCCTTTCATTTTCTTTAGAAAGAACTCTAATCACGAAATATTGGCTGCGCCCTTGGTCTTTGGTATTAATTCTCATAACTAAATTTCCTCGTCACCATTTCCCCCCATCATGCCCAATCCGGGCAAAACAGTGACGATAACTACCTGGCTTTTCATTGCAAATATTCAGGCTTTCCATGCCTCCCCAATGAGCTGCAGAATCCGGAGATTCCGGAAATCCGAAATCGTTTTTGCTCTTTTCGGAAAAAGGAAACGGGTGAAGTTCCCTGGCGTCGAATAGTGCCTCAGCGATTGCGGAACAGGGGATGTTGCGTACTTTACTGAAGGGGGCCTTGAAACATTCGAAATTTCGTTCAAGATCGAGGCGCGCAAGGGAATTTTACCGCAGGCATAGACATGCTATTCCGAGGATAAAATGTGATTGCGCAACGATGAGATTGGGCGAAAAGGCAATTTTCAAGGTTCCCTAATGTTCCCTAATGATTATTCTTGCCGGAAGGTTTACAGCAGAACAACGGCTAAGCGGAAGGTCTGTTCATCCTGATTCTATCGCCCCCGGAGGTCGTTGCCAGCCATGGTGAAAACATGCAGCAACCCGGTTGACGGAACTTCTGTTTGCAATGGTAGTACGTCTCGTTGAGAATTTTTTTTGTTTTGCATCAACGACTAGTTACCCCTATCGGTATCATTATCTGGCGATGATGGCGAAAGCAACCGTACCGAAATCGACAACGAAGTTTCCATTTTCACTACTCCTCGTCTAACAATACCGCCCTGATTCTCTCAACATCTACGAAAACTGTTTGATATGAAAGATAATTTCCATTCAGGCACGAAGATTGCGATAGACGTGCCAGGTTCATCAGCAGCATGGCGAACGCTTCGTGGCCTCCAGGGAAAATCCCTCCGTTGGCTCTCCCTTTTGGCCCTTGCCGAACTGCCGGCACGTCAAGATTCGCCCGTTAAGCAGTGTCATGGCCAGCTCGGTTCACGCTTTTTGGGGCCATTTCGCCAGAACGAACACCAAGGAGTCAGCACTATGGCAGTTTTTATCAAGAAACAGAAGAACAGCACCGCCCCGGTCGGATTCATTTTGCTGCTGGCAACATGTTTCCTGATCGCCCCAACCCTTTCGTCGGCAAAAGATGTCCTGTTCCAATGGAACCCAAGCCAGGAGACGGTGACGGGATACAACCTGTATTACAAGACCGGAGAAGACGGTACGGGGCCGTTCAACGGAACCGGCATAGCTGAAGGCAACTCTCCGATAACTGTCGGCGATGTGTCATCATTTATGGTGACAGGACTATCCGATCAAGAAACCTATCATTTCACATTGACCGCCTACAACGATCATGGGGAAAGCAGCAACTCTGCAGTTGTCACCATCAACGCCGACGACACGAGCGTCACGGAGACAAAGCGTGTGGCGTTCTCATGGCAACCCGCCGATGAACTGATTACCGGGTATAAACTGTATTACAGAACCGGTGTCAGCACCGATGAATCATTTGCTGGAAGCGGGCTGAATGAGGGCGCATCACCTATTG
>CAZSOA010000237.1:0-4883 GCA_964608305.1 uncultured Desulfofustis sp.
GCATCTTTGGCGGCACCTTTGATCCGGTGCACAACGGCCATCTGCAATTGGCCGAAGCCGTTCTGGCCACCGGCGTCTTCAACCAGGTTCTCTTTATCCCCGCTGCGGTGCCGCCGCACAAGGAGGATAACCAAACGATCGCCATACAACACCGGTTGCAGATGGTGCGGCTTGCTCTTGCAGACAGGCCGGGATGCGCCGCTTCCGAGATGGAAGCGGCGGCCACTCGCCCTTCCTACACCTTCTCGACCATGCAAAGGCTGCGACGACACGATGGGCAGCATGATTTTTGGTTCATCATCGGCGGCGACGCCTTCCTGGAAATCGAAACCTGGTATCGTTGGCAGGATTTGCTCGCTACCACTGATTTTATCGTGGCACCCAGACGGGGATACCCGGTGCGGCCCCTCTACGATTTGCTGCAGCAGCACCGATTCGGTCGATCTGCCGACTCCTCGGATCATCACCTGTTTTATGGTCCAAGCGGGAATAAAGTGATGGTTTTGACGGCGCGAATCGAGGCGATCTCATCGACCGATATCAGAAGGCGAATCGGCACTGAGCAACCCTGGCGGCATCTGGTACCGGCCGCAGTGGCCGACTATATTACGTATCACCGACTCTATCGATCATAACCCTGGCGGAAATCGTATCAAGCATTGGTTGCCCTGCCGGTTGGAGAGCTGGATGCTGTTTTATTAAGTGGTTGCATTATCGACGATCAGGTATAAAATGCCTGGTTCAGAAATGAGACTCTCATCACGCTAACGATGTCGACTCAGGGTGTTGTGAAGCATGGCGACAAAGACCAAAATCAGCTCTGCGCATAAACCGATCAGAGTACTGATCGTCGACGACTCACTCGTTTTCAGAAAAGTATTGCGGACGCTGTTCGACAAAGCCAGCACCGTCACCATCATCGGCGAAGCGGCCAATGGTATCGAAGCGCTGGACTTGATATTGAAGATTCATCCTGACGTAATCATCATCGACATGGAGATGCCGCTGATGGACGGCATGACAACGCTGCAGCATTTGATGATTCACAAGCCGACGCCGACCATCATGGTTTCCAGCCTGACCCGGGAAGGAACAACGCGTAGCTTCGATGCAATAAAAAACGGGGCCGTCGACTTTATCAGCAAGGACGCTTTTTTCCACAACCAGGATCCGGTCGCATTTGAGAAAGCCATGGTGCGCCGGGTGGTCTATGCCTCAAAGGTGCTGGTACGCTCGGTTGAGCCGATGTTTGCATCCAAGGACGAAATCCCGTCCACCCCGGTCAAGGCCCCCGATATCATCTTCTGTGAGGAATGCGGTACCCGGAACATCATTGATCCGGAACAACGTCGTGATCATGTTGAACTGCGCTGCCAGCAGTGCGGAGATGTCCTGGAAGTGAACCTGATCAATAAATACCGGCGGATTACCTGCCTGACCGTTGTCGGCTGCGGGTCGGGCGGTTTTTCCAATCTCTTGCGCATTGTTCCGCACCTGTCCAGTGACATGAGTGGCGCCGTACTCGTTGTTTGCTATGCCGATCCCGCACATCTTGACGCCTTCTGTGACTATCTCGGCGCCGTCAGCCCAATAAAAGTGATCCGCATGACCGACGGCCTGACGATCGAGGGTGGTACCTGTTATCTGGCCGCTGCCGCCGACCAGTTCTGTCTGAAACCGTTCAGTGCTCATTATACCGTGCAACACGCCAAGGTGAAGCCGGGCTACGGACCACTCGACCTGTTGATGAATTCGGTGGCCACTATCTTTAAGCAGCGTGTCTCCGGGCTTATCCTTTCCGGCAGTGAATTGGATGGAGAAAAGGGGATTAATGCCATTAAAAAACATAGTGGCTTATCGGGTGTTCTGAATTCGACCAATTGTCTCTGCAAGGAGATGGGTGAAAATATTTTACGCAAGTGCATGGTCGACCGGATCGTTGACGAGAAGGACGCGGCCGGATTTATCACCACTCTGCATGAAGCGGCCAATGGTGAGGCATCCACTGCCTGAGGCGCAACCGGTTTCGGGCTGAACAAGCAGGGGCCATCCCATGGACAACAAACAGGTGCTCTGGGAAGAACAGGTGCCGTTGCTCAAGCAGGGGGAGCACCGCCGGCTGATACGCAAGGCATATGGGGATACAACCAGGGGGAGCACGGTATATCCGCCGCGCGAACTGGTGTTCAATGCGCTGCGCATCACGCTTTTTGAGCAGGTGCGGGTGGTCATCATCGGGCAGGATCCTTACATCAATGAGCACCCGCACCTCGGTCCGGAGGCTCACGGCCTCTGTTTCTCCGTTCGAGAGGGCATCCCGGCCCCGCCTTCGCTGAAAAATATCTTCAAGGAAATCGACGACAGTCTGCATGGCGGCCGGTCGCGTCAGGTCAGTACCGATTTGACCAGATGGGCGCGGCAGGGGGTCTTGTTGCTCAATGCCAGCCTGACTGTTGTCGCCGGCCGGTCGAATTCCCATGCCCACCTTGGCTGGCAGGCCGTCACCGACGATATTATCCGGACTATTTCCGATAAGCGCGAGCATGTGGTGTTCATGCTCTGGGGGGCGTTTGCCCAGAAAAAAGCGGCACTGATCGATCTGACCAGGCACCTGGTGCTGCAGACCAGCCATCCGTCGCCGTTATCGGCTCACCGGGGATTCCTCGGCTCCGGTGTGTTCGTCAAATGTAATCGCTATCTGGCGAAAAACGGCTATCCCGAAATTGACTGGTAGGGTGCGACTCGCGCCGGGATTTACAGCACGGTACGGATAATATCTTTTTTGCCGACGATACCGACCATCGTGCCGTTTGCATCGACGACCGGCAACGTATGGATCTTCTTCTCAGTCATCAACGTGGCGATCTCATCAAGCGGCGTGTCCGGCTTGATGGTGGTCACCGGCTTCGAGCAAACATCGGCAACGGTAGCGCCGGCGATTTTCTTGAGTTCTCTGTTCATTTTTTCCGGTGAATCGAGAAAGAAAAACGAGTCAAGGATGGTGATCACCGGCGGCACGGTAAACCGTTTATTCTGGAAAATCAGATCGCTTGCGGTGACGATGCCGATGATTCGTTGTGCATCATCGATGACTGGAACTCCGCTGATATTTTGTTCCGTGAAGATGCGCGCGACATCGCTGATCGGCGTGTCGCTGGAGACGGTGATGACCTCGGTGGTCATGAGATCCTGAGCCGTTTTCATTGCTGTATCCCGTTTTGGTTGAGAGACTGTGTTTGATAAATATATGCTGCTGTGTTGTTGCCCCCTGTGCTGGGGGGTGTCTCGTGCGGCCAGATGATGCCCCGGGCTGACTCACGTCTGCAGCAGGTTCTTCAGGCAGGCCGGAACCGCCTGGGCCAACTCCGAGGCGGTAAAGCCCTGACCTCTGTCGTGGTAGAGATAATCTCCTGCCATACCATGCACATAGACACCGGCGGCAGCAGCGAGGACCGGCGAAAGTCCCTGGCAAAGCAGCGATCCGATCATGCCGCTCAGCACATCGCCCATGCCTCCGGTTGCCATTCCGGGATTGCCGGAGGTATTGATCAGGACCTGTTCATTGTCGGCAATGATCAGGGTGCCGGCGCCTTTGAGGATAACCACCAGTGCTTTGCCTTTCCGATGATACCGGTTATGGCAGAGTTTGGCAGCAGCAAGCCGGTCTTCCTGTACCTCGTCGGGAGTCTGGCCGATCAGTCGGGCCATCTCACCGGGGTGCGGTGTGAAAATGCGCGGCCCGGCGGGGGTTTTCAGGTGCTCCTGGTGTCGGGCGAGAATCGTGAGGGCGTCGGCATCGACCACCATGGGCTGTTTTACGGCATGGTAGAGATACAGCACCAGTTCGGCCGTGCGTGAATCGGTACCCAGTCCGGGCCCGATGACGACGGCTGATTTGTTTTCCAGATGCTTGAGAACGGTCGACAGGTCTGAGGTGTTGAGAAGCGATGACGATGTCGGCAACGGAATCGTCATCGCCTCGATAAGGCTGGTTTCAAAAATTGCATTCAGATCATAGGGCACACAGAGGCTTACCAACCCGCAGCCACTGTACTGCGCCCCCCGCGCCGCGAGGATTGCCGCACCGGTGTGACCGGCGGAACCTGCCAGAATCAAGAGATGGCCATAGGTGCCTTTGTGGGTATCTGCCTGCCGCCGCAAGCGGCCGAGCCAGAGAGAGGCGGTTTCCGCGGTAATCATCGAGGTGGCGATGGTCGTCTTATCGATCACTTCCGGAGGGATGCCGATGTCGATGATGTGTAGGGTTCCGGTGAATGATGAACTACCCTGCATGACCTGGCCGGGTTTTGCACAGCCATACGTGGCGGTCAGGGTCGCTTTGACGCATTTGCCGAACGATTTGCCGGTGTTGGAGTCGAGTCCGGATGGCGTGTCGACGGCGACCACGGGCACATGGCGGGCAAAGGTGCGACCGTTTATCAGGTCGATGGTATCGGCGAAATGACCGGTAATGGGGCGTCCGAGGCCGGTGCCGAATATGGCATCGATAATCACGCAGCAAGGTTTGCCGCGCGATTCGATCTGCTTGAACAATACCGGAATGGTCTTAACCCTGGTGGGTGAGTCGATCACATGGAACGGCAGTTTCAATTTCTGCACGATCTCCAGGTTGATTGCGGCATCACCGGTCAACGAATCCGGATTGACCAGGAAGAAAAAAACCGGTTCGCAGCCTCGCTGGTGGAGGTGTCGGCCGATTACCAGGCCATCGCCGCCGTTGTTCCCGGGCCCGATAAAGATGAGTGCAAAGGTGCCGGCCACTGCTCCGAACTGTTCTTCGAGCAGGCGGACGGTACCGGTTCCGGCATTTTCCATGAGGACGACGCCGGTCTATGCTGCCGGCGGCATGGTGACCGGCGGTG
>CAZSOA010000238.1:0-4865 GCA_964608305.1 uncultured Desulfofustis sp.
ATTCCCGGTCTTCACACTGCATAATCCGGTTACGACGGTCGCCAGCCAGCCGATCGGGCCGGCGGCGACGGCTGCCGGGACGATCAGGGAGAGCAGAATGGTGCCGGGAAGAGCGTTCATGAACGTTCGGAAGCGTCCGGTTTGGGGGAGTCGACCGGCAAGGAGCAGGCCGGATACCCGCAGGGCGTAGGTAACCAAAGCGGCACTGCCGATGGCCAGCCAGGCCAGCAATTCGTCATTCATCGGCTTGCTCCCGCAATCGGTCGATTGGCGCGCTCAAGGCGGCAAGCAGCGCTCCGGCAACGCCACCGCAGACGATATACCATTTGCCCGGTAATAACCACTCGCTGGCAACGGCAACGAGAGCGGCCGCCAGCCACGGTAACAGGTCCCGACGCCCCTTCCAGAAGCTGAAAACCAGGGCGGTAAACACGGCGACAAAAGAAAAATCGAGCCCGTATCGCTCAGGATCGGCGATCACCGCACCGAGGCGATGGCCAAGCATGGTGCCGACGCACCAGGCGGTTTGCACACAGATCCCGCCGCCCAGCAGGAACCAGGGGGAAATCCGCTGTTTGTGGAACCGCGCCATGGTAATGGCCCAATTTTCATCCGCCACCAGGTGCATGAAGAGCAGGCGGTGGTACAGCGGTGTTCCGTGAAACAACGGGCGTAACGAAGCCCCGATGAGCATATAGCGCAGATTGATGACGAGTACCGCCAGGGTAATCTCGACAATGGGTAGCGGCGGCAGCCACAAATCGACCATGACGAATTGTGCCGAGCCGGCAAAAACGCTGAGATTCATGATCAGCAGTTGATACCAGCTCAACCCCTTCTGGGCGGCAAGCAGCCCCAGCACACTCCCGTAGGCACCGACACTGGCGGCGACGACCAGATTTGCGGTAAAGCCCGCGCGCAGGTCACGAGCGGCCGTCGATGTGGTCTGCATAAGGGTAGATGAAAAAAGTCATACCGTCAGGTGTCCTGTGTCTTTGCGGGAACGAGCGTTTTTTTAAGATGGGACCGGTCGTCCCGCCCTATCGTATGTAATGCGTCGCAGACTATACCCAGAGATAGCCGGTGAAGGCAAGAGGCAGCCCGAGCTGGGTGTTTTGGAAATGATCATGGCACGAAGACAATCGGGCGGAGCAATCAATTATGTTGTTCATTCATAGAAAGGCGGCTATAGTCCGAGCCGATATCCTGAGAACAAACAGTCGTTTTTTTAAGATGTTGCCGCTGTCGAGACTCGCTGGCGCGGCGACGGATCCACAAGCGGAGGTCAAGCCGTATCGCCATGGTGATGATGCGTCTGAAATATACCAAATATTCTCAGCTCAAAGTCTTCCTGGTCGTATCTATTCTCGTCGGTGCCACACTGTGCGTGGTACAGTTCGCCAATATCTTCACCCCGTTTGATCTGTTGTTTTTCAGGATGGACTCGTTGGAAGGGTATGACCCGATACCCAAGAGTGTCGCCATCCTGATCATCATGTTTCTGACCTTGTTCCCCGGCATCATCATCCTTGAGGAAGGTGTCGTCAAGGGCATCATCTACACGATGACCGCCTGGTTTTTCTATGCGGTGCTCATTCATTCTTATTCAGAAGCATTTCAGCTGTTTATGCCGCTTTCGGCACCGCTGCTCGGCACCCTGATTGCGGTGATCCGCGTCCTCGCCTGGGGATCGACGGTACTCGAGGAAGAAAAGAACGAGATTAAGAACACCTTCGGTCATTTTGTTGAGCCGAGCATTGCCACCCTGGCTATTGAAAACCCCGGCCTGCTCAAAGAGGACGGCGTGCGCAAAACGGTAACGGTAATGTTTGCCGATCTTCGCGGATTTACGAAGCTTTGCCGGGATATTGAGCCCGAGCAGGTGATCCAGATGATGCGCGAGTGTTTCGGGAGATTGATCGCTATCGCCCGAAATAATGGTGGCGTCATCGACAAGCTGATCGGCGACTCGCTGATGGTGGTCTGGGGCAACCCGGTGGATTGCCCTGATCATCCGGAAAAGGCAGTGGAAACGGCGCTGGAGATGCAAGCGATGATGCGCAATCTGCGGCGAAAGTGGCAGCAGCGGATGGGGGTAACTATCGGCCTCGGGATTGGGATCAATACCGATGAGGTGGTGGTCGGCACAATCGGCTCGGAAGAATTCTGCGATTACACGGTTCTCGGGTACGGCGTCAATATCGCCTCGCGCATCGAACGGGGATGTCCCGGCGGCGAGATCTGCGTTTCAAGACGAACGGCGGAACTCTTGGGCGATCATTATCGTTGCCAGTTCATGGGACGCTTCGAGTATAAAAACGTCAAAGACAAAATCGAGGTCTACCGCGTCATTCAAGAACAATCTCAGGGGAGCGATACATAGACGGCGCTGATACTGAAAATCCACATGCAGGCAACGGCCAGTGTTGCCCTTGTTTCGTTGAGGCCCTGGCCTACCACCATGCTCGTGCGGATCACCTTGCATGACCAGATGAATGCCGGTACCAGCAAAATCAGCAAAAACGGCGAGATGCCGGTCGGCGGGGAAAATCTGAGCGTGTAGTTAAGCAAGGGGGCCAGCAACCAGAACGGGACGGCCGCCAGACCGATGAGTTCCAGAACCGTGATCAGGCCGCCGGGACCGCCGAAGGCCTTGGCGGCAGCCCAGTAAATAAGGCAGAAGCCGAGCATTGCCGCGAACATGGTGATGATACCGTAGATAACCAGCATCACCGTCAGCAGAAGCAGTAAGCGCCCCTCCATGTCCACACCACCATCCTGACCGATAATTCCCACCAGATTTGACAGGCCGAAACAGATCCCGAGAATCACGACATTAATCAGCATCACCGACCGAGCCCGGCCTTCTATCGCCAGACGGAAAATGTCGGCCCGGCCTGCTGCGAGATCGGGCAGTAAATCAAGATAGGTTCGCACGATTTTCGTTTCGATGCTCATTGCTTGATGAATGGACCAATCAGACAGCTGCTCCGGGCATGGTTTGCAAACCATGCCCGGAGCAGCTGTCATCTCAAGGAACGACCAGGCGAATCGCTTACCAGCCGCCCGGCAGGAGTGCCCAGATACAGAACAACAGGCTGATGGCGGCAATCGCGATACCGGCGCCGGTGCTGTTGTAGCGTTGCTCGCTATAATCAGACCAGCCGTGGATTTTGTCAACGAGGATTTTATCATGCTCGAGCGGTATCTTAACCATCAATGACGGGATGCGCTCAGTGATCATCGATATCGTAGTCAACAGGAAGAAACTGAGCGGAACACAGAGGAGCGAGCCGGACATCCCGACTTTGGCCTGCAGACCGCCGGAGATCACGATATTCGGGAATACGTAGGGCGATACAACGATATAGGTTATTCCAGCAATTAACGCCGCGGCAGAGGCACCGTAACGGTTTGCCGGTTTCCACCAGACGCCGAGGATGACCAGCGGTGCGACGGTAACACCGGCCAGGCCGAATGCCCAGAGGATGCTGACGACCAGAAAGGTCGGCGGGTTCAGGGCGATCAGGATGCTGGCCGCACCGCCGCCGGTAATCGCGCAGTAACCGATGACCTTCATGGTTTTATCAGGCAGATTCGGCTTAATCGTGGCGATAATATCCTGAGCGATCATTGCCCCGATTGCCATCAGGTTGGCACTGATGGTCGACAGACCCGCGGCGATGGCGCCGGCGATGACGAAGGCCAGGACCCAGGCCGGGTTGTAGACGCTGTTGAGGATCAGCGTGATTTTGTCAAAATCGGTTGGTGCGATTGCCGAACCGGAGGTGGCCTGAAAGAACACGCCTGAGAACCCCATGGTATAGGTGGCGCTGAATACGATACCACAAAAAAAGGTGAACCAGAGCATCGCCCCGCGGGCGCTTTTCAGGTTCGAGGCGGTGTAAACCCTCATGCCGAGGTGGGGCAACCCCATCGCACCGATGGTAAAGCACGGGATCAGCGCGAAGTACCATTTGAAGCCATACTTCATATCGAAGAAATCCGGCACCGCTTCAAGCATTGCCGGAACCATGTCGGCATAGAGCAGCGGCGGGAAGTACCAGCCGGTACCGCCCATCGCCTTCATGATGGCGCCGAGCGGAATGATAAAGGCGACACCCATCAGGATCATCTGGAAGGCGGCGTTGTAACTCGTGCCGTACATGCCGCCGATGGCCACGTAGCCGACGATCAGTGCGCCGCCGCAGATCAGGGCCAGGTTATAATTGATGCCGAACAACATTTCAAAGACCTTGGCGACCCCGATCATCTGGCCGAGTGCATACATGACCATGATCAGGATCATGAACCCGACGGTCAGATAGGAGGTACGCAAGCCGTAGCGCTCGCGGACGAAGTGTGCCGGGGTGAAGGCCCCCATGCGTCGCAGCGGGGTGCCGTACCAGAGGGTGATCAGTGGAATGGACAAGGAAAATTGAATCCACATGTAAACGAACGGCACTTTCAAGTTCAAAATCAAGGCGGTGACGCCCAGGAAGGTGGCCAGGCTCATGTAGCTTGACGCCATGCCAAGCCCGTTGGTGATGGCGCCGATGCTCCGTCCGGCGGTCCAGTAGTCGGTGGAGATCTTGGCCCGCTTCTGGGAGTACCAGCCGATCAGGTAAAAGAAGACGAACGAGATCCCGACGAAAACCATGCCGAGAACCGGACTCGATAATGCCCATTGCTCATGTTCCATGGTGAATTGCCTCCTTAGCTGATCTGCTCGGTTGAGCCGCTCATCTCTTCTATCTCATCGTCGATTCCATTGGTGATCTTGATCTGGAAATAGACGACCACCATCAGCCCCAGCCATCCCATCAGAACCGGCAGGATGTACTGTGATGGAAAACCAAAAACCA
>CAZSOA010000239.1:0-4844 GCA_964608305.1 uncultured Desulfofustis sp.
ATGAATCGGCGCCCTGAAGAACTGATCATGATCGGCGACAACCCCCATGCCGATGTCACCATGGCCAAAGATGCGGGCCTCCAGGCGCTGCTGGTGGTGCGCTCGGAGCAGCAGAACCGCTCCGGGCGGTTGCGCCGCCGGCAAACGCAATCGTCAACAGCCGACGCCCGGCCGTTTTCAGACCTGGCCCTACCGGCCACCGTGTTTCCGGAAATGGGCATCAGCCTCTGGCTCTTTATCCATCGACTGTTCTCCGCCCTGCGGCAGCAGGGGGCGACCGAGGTCTTTTTTTTCTCCAAGGAGGGTGCGTATCTCCGCACCCTTTTTCTTGCCTACCAGGAGCGGCTGTTCAACCGGGTCCTGATCCGGCCGCACTACCTGCTGGTCTCGCGGAAATCGACCTTCATCGCCTCGCTGCGGCCGCTCGATGATGAGGATTTTCATCGACTGCTCGATCATTATCGCGATATTTCTCTGCGCGAGTTTCTCCTCAGCCTCAATTTCGGAGAACGGCTCGCGGAGCGGATCATCGCCGAGTTGCCGTTTGCCGCCGATGAGCGGCTGCCGGATACGGCCCGCCACCCGCATTTCCAGGCTCTGCGCGCACTGCCGAGCTTTCGTGCGATTTATGAAAAGCGGCGAAACGAGCAGGCGGAGAATCTGCGCGCCTACCTCCATTCCTTTGCCGTCGATTTTGCCACCGAGCCGCTGTACCTGGTCGATGTCGGCTGGAAAGGCTCGATCCAGGACAACCTTTTCCATCTGCTGGGCGGCACCGTGACCGTGCACGGGTTTTATATCGGTTCATACAACGGCACCGAACGCAGCGAACGCAACCGAAAAACCGGCCTGCTGTTCACCGATTATCCCCGGCAAAGCCCGTTTTTCCAGGTTTATAACAGCAACCGATCGCTCTTTGAGATGCTGCTGGGCGCCTCACACGGCAGCGCGGACCAGTATCGGCGTGAGGATGCGGCAGCCACCACAGCTGAGCCGCCGCAGACGATCCATGAAACGCGGCAGACGGCATCGGGGCCATTGCAGATCATCGTCAAAGATCTGCCCGAAGAACATGCGTTGTACACGAAAACCATCAAACCACTGCAGGACCGGCTGCTGACTTTGTTTAACGAGATGACGACGAGCTATCTGCAGGCCGGCGGACGGCTGCCCGATGAGGCGTGGTTCGCCAAACAGCATGGCCGCATGGTCTTTTTACCGACTGATCGCGAGCTTGCCTGGTTTGAAGACCTCTACCATCTGGAAAATTTCGGTATTTTTGAGTTCACCACGTTTTCCACCGCCCACCGTTTCAGCTTGGTCGAGCGGCTTGGGCACCTGAAAAATATCATTCGGCACCCCGGCGTGCTTGAGACCGGGATCTGGCCGCCGATCATCTTGCGGCGATTCGGCGTCGGCTTCTGGCAACAGGTGGACGGACGCCGCCGCTGGTATCGATCCTTCAGCCGACGGTCCCCCAAATGAGAAAACAACTACACGGCCTCAGGCGATATTTCGGATCACGGTTGCCGGGAAGGATGTTTTGATGATGCAGTGGATTCGAACGATCGGCCGCCTGCTCGTATTTCCGCCGGTCCTCTTTTGTCTTTTGCTGGCCTGGCTGTACGGGGGCACCACCTGGTACCCGGCCGCCACGTTGCAGCTCAGCGGCACGGTCGGCGATATCGAAAAGCGCCTCGATATCTGGTGGGATTCGGGGCAGGGGCTCAACGGCTACGAGTGGGAGAAGTTTCGCTTCGAGCCGCTGCCTCCCTATGGCGCTGACGGCCTCGCCCTGCGCATCACCAGAACCGGCACCCGCAATGGCGCTTCGGCGGATAAGAAAGTCGTCTTGAGCGGTATCGCCGTCGACGGGCGGGACATTGACCTTGACGGCCTCGCCTTAGGCCCCGGGCTGAAAAAGGATGGCAACCGTATCGTCTTCAACGAGGATGGCGCATCGTTGGCGTTGACCATCCGGCCGACGGCCTCGCTGCAGCTGGAATTCCCGAAATTCAACTATGCCGGGGAGGTGGATGTCCATGTCGCCGGGACCACAACCCGGTACGACCTCTATGCCGGCAACAACGAGACGCAGTGGCAGGGCCGGCATGCCGCCGTCGTGCAGTCGTGGTTTGTCGGCGCGGACAACGGGTTTTCCATCAGCATGCCGCTGCCCCGCTACCCCGTCAAAGCGCTCCGGATAGCACCGAGCGACTCGTTTCAGCTGGCATCGGCGACGATCATCACCGAAGACGGCCAGACCTTCACGCTGGACGGCGGGACATATCAGAACGGGTATATCCTGTCGCTTGCCGATGTCGATACCCAGCGGCAACGCCATTTTCACCCCCATCGACTGCTGTTTCAGGCGATCTTTGCCGCCGCCGCGGCCTGGCTGGTCTCCGGCCTGTTCGGCTATGCCCGCCGGTTTTCCGGCCCCAAGGATATCTTTATCAACGAAGGGCGCTCTCTGTTCTGGATGATGCTGGTGATCAGCGGCGCCATCTTTTTCTTCTGGCACCTGTCCGTCTGGCCGGCCGTCATGTCCAACGACTCGCTGGAAGTCTGGCGCGCAGCCCAGATACCCGGAACCTATCTCGGGGATCACCCGCCCCTCAATGTTATTTTCTACCTGTTGCTGGGGCTGCTCTGGAATAATCCCGCCATCGTACCGTTTACCCAGAACCTGCTGACGTCCCTGCTGATCGCCACGATCTTTTTTACCTTGTACCGCAACGGGCTGCCCCGGTGGGTCATGTTCTGCTGCTTCGCCCTGGCCGTCACCTCGATCCCGGTGGGCCTGTACACAACGATTCTCTGGAAGGATGTTCCGTTTGCCCTGCTCACGGTGCTGCTCGGCTTCCAGCTGGCCCTGCTGTACCGGGAAAAGCGGCAGAACACCCTGGTCATGACCTGGCGGCGCTGGCTGCTGTTGCTCGGCATTACCGCCGCAATCATCGGCTTTCGGCATAACGGCATCCTCTACCTGTTCCTCGTGCCGGCCATCCTGGTCCTGTTCGGCATCGTTCGCCTCCGGTTTCGGTCGCTGGCCATTATGACGACGCTTGTGGTTGTTTTCGGCCTGTTTTTTTTCCTGCACCCGAAAAATTCGAGCACGGCCGATTACCTGGTTGCCCAGACGAAGGTGTATCTGCAACAGGCACTGAAAAAACCGGCCCTCGAGTACGCGAAACAGAGCAGCCGCACGTACCTTGGCATTTTCGATGTCAACCAGAAGCAGATGCAGTGGGACCTGGTGCATCTCTGTATGTATGGTCGCTACACCAACGACTTCATCAAATCGCTGCGCTGGCATGATGTCTATGCCTATCTGCCGTTTCCGAAACAGCCGGCCATCGACACGGCGCGCAAAGCGGCATGGACCGTCTACCTGAAGAGCTACCAGGTTCCGTGGGTGTATGTTTCCTGGAACCCGGTATTCATGCTGTTGCTGTTGCCGCTGCTGCCGTTGCTGTTTCGGGTGCTGCCGATGAGCGCGGTTTTTAGCCTTTCCATATTCGCTCCGGTGGCTATACTGGTGTTTTTGAGCATTTTTAACTGGCGGTATTATTATTTCGCCCATGTGGCCTGTTATTTTCTTGTACCGATGATCATCACCGATCTCATGGCGCGCAGGAAACACGCATGACTTCACGCCTGCAGCGCATAAAGAGCCTGACGGTCAGAACCTGCCGCGCAACCCTGCCGGCTCTGTTGCTTGGCGCCTGCTTTTTTGGCGTCGTCGCGGCCAATGCAGCGACAACCTACCGGCCGGCTATCATCCTCGATACCGATCTGTCCACCGATGTCGATGACGTCGGGGCTGTTGCCGTGCTGCATGCCCTTGCCGACCGGGGCGAGGTCGATATCCTGGCAATGATGATCTCTTCCGGCGACCCGTACAGCGGCCCGTGCCTGCAGGTGCTCAACACCAGCTTCGGCCGCCCTGATGTTCCGATCGGCGTCATCGCTGAGGCAACCGTGATCGAAGAGTCGAAATATACCGGATTTCTCGCCGAACACACCGCGTTCGACATCTCCGGGTATGAAGCGCAGGAGGCAACGGCGCTGTATCGGCAGGTCTTGGCAGCCCAGCCGGACCATTCGGTGACCGTCGTAACAATCGGCTACCTCTCCAATTTGTTTCAGCTGCTTGCCAGCGGGCCGGACCAGTACAGCCCGTTGGACGGCACGGCCCTCGTTCAGGCCAAGGTGGAGCGGCTGGTCTGCATGGGCGGGCAGTTTCCCGCCGGAAAGGAGTGGAACTTCTACCGGGACGCACCGGCAACGCTCGCAGCCATGAACACGTGGCCGACACCGATCGACTTTGTCGGCTTCGAATTCGGCAGCCTGATCCGGACCGGCGAGGCGCTGCGGAACGCACCCGAAGACCATCCGCTGCGCATGGCCTACCAGCGCTACAACACTATCTCCAACCGGGAGAGCTGGGATCAGGCGGCGGTACTGGTCGCCGCCGGCGCCGAAACGAAAGCCGGCGAGCCGCTCTGGGCGTTTTCCACGCCCGGCCGGGTCCGGGTCGCCGCCGACGGCAGCAACGGCTGGCAGATGGCACTGCACGGCATACATCGCTATGTGCTGTGGAACGGCAACAGCAGGAAGCTTGCCGGCCTGATCGATCGGCTCATGCTCGAAGCCGCCGACCCGCAATCCTCAACAGGCAGCAGCAGATAACCGTCATGCGCTTCAGCGTTGTCACCCCCAACTATAACGGCGCCGCCTTTCTCGAGGAGACGATCCGCAGCGTCCTCGCCCAGCGCAGCGACCCGATCGATCTTGAATACATCGTCGTCGACGGCCAGAGCAGCGACGGCTCCCATGCC
>CAZSOA010000240.1:0-4830 GCA_964608305.1 uncultured Desulfofustis sp.
TCAGCGACTATCCGGCCGAGCGCTATTACCGCGACGAGCGGATCAATCGGATCTTCGAAGGGACCAACGAGATCAACCGACTGCTGATCCCGGGGATGATCCTGCGCAAAGCGATGAAGGGTGAGTTGCCGCTGCAGGCCGAGGCGATGAAGGCCTTTGAGTCGTTGATGACGCCAAGCTTCGAAGAACTCGACGAGACCATCCCGTTTGTTGCCGAGAAAGCGCTGCTCAAGAACCTGAAGACTCTGTTTTTGATCCTTGCCGGAACCGGTGTGCAGAAGTTCATGGACAAGATCGCCGATGAACAGGAAATTCTGATGGCTGCCGCCGATATCGCCATTCAGATCTTTGCGCTGGAAAGTGCAATGCTGCGGGCCGAGAAGGCGCTGCCTCGGTTTAGCGAGCGCAAGCAGGAACTGGTGCGGGCGGCGGTCAAGATATTTGCTTTTTCCGCATCAGAAGTCGCCGCTTCGGCAGCCCGGAAGGGGGCGTTTTACATCGAGGAAGGCGATACGCTGACCATGCTTCTGGCCGGGGTCAGACGATTTACCAAGTATGATGCCACCGGCCTGCTGGCCGCCAAACGGCTGCTTGCCGAGGCGGCCTGTGAGGAAGAACGGTATCTGTTCGGCTGATGCACCTGTCAATCCCGTCCCCGGCCGTCCGATGGGCCGCCGGGGACGGCCAATCGTCTCAGCCCGATTCGCCGCGGCTGCCTGATCGGTTATGAATATTCCTGTCCAGCATACCGTCGACACCCCGTATATGGTCGGTCCGGTGCATTGTTACAGTATTGAGCGGGATAATGAAATCATCCTGATCGATACCGGCCCCCCAACCGTTGCAGGTCGGCAGTTTCTCCAGCGGACCTTCGATCTGCAGCGACTCAGTTTGGTCCTGGTTACGCACTGCCATATCGATCACTACGGGCAGGCTGCCTGGCTTGCCGAACATTCATCGGCTACCGTCTACGTGCCGCATCGCGATGTGCAAAAGGTCCTGCTCCATGATGAGCGGCTCCGCCGGATGGACGAGTTGCTCATGGGCCTGGGCTTTGGTCGTGACTACCGGGAAAAACTGCGGTCGGCGATTGATCGCGGTGGACTGTCACCACCGTTTCCTGAGAGCTACCGGGTGGCCGAGCAGGGGTTGCCGGCCCATCTCGGCATCGAGGTGACTGCCTGCCCCGGGCATTCGCAGAGCGACCTGGTCTATCATGGCGACGGTTGGGCGGTCACCGGCGATACGCTGCTCCGGGGCATCTTTCAGTCGCCATTGCTCGATGTCGATCTTGACACCGGTGCCCGGTTCAACAACTACCGCGCCTATTGCACCAGCATCGTCAATCTGGCGGGGTTGCGCGGCAAGACCATCTTGCCGGGGCATCGGCAGTCGATCAGTGGGGTTGACGAAACCCTGCTTTTTTACGTGACCAAGGCCTTGCAGCGTGCCGGACAACTGAAACCGCACCTCGGCTGCGCTTCGGTGGCCGACATTATTGCTCGGTTATTTCCCGACATGAAGGATCCGTTTCATGTCTACCTGAAGGCCTCGGAGATTGCATTTATGACGGATTTTATAGAAGATCCCGGGCCGCTGCGCGAATCGTTCAGCGCCATCGGTTTGTTTGGGCGTATGGAAGAGAGCTTCGCTGCCGTTGTCGGAAACTGACCACCCGGCCAGGCGGTTCTCAGAGATACAGCTGGTTGTTGCCGGCTTTTGAGGATGTGTCGATGATTCGTTACCTGCCGCGACTGATTGATCGGGCCCGTCGCTCGCCACGCTGGCTGGTGGTGCTCAATGTGCTGCTCGGTGTGGTTATTCCGTTTAATCGTCCGCATGGTTTCAGGATTGAGGCCATCGATACTGAACGGGTCCGAGCGGCCGCGTCTTATCGGCGGGTCAATTGCAATCACGTGCGCGGTATCCATGCCTGCGCTATAGCGACCGTGGCCGAGTTGTCCGCCGGCATGCTGCTCCTCTCCCGGCTCGATCCGGCCCGCTACCGGTTGATCATGGCCCGGATAGAGGTGGATTATCGCTATCAGGCCAAAGCAGGTATCGTTTCCGAGTCACACCTGACCGCCGCGGTCCTGGCAAGCGAAATTCTCGAACCATTGCAGACGCAGGAGTCCGTGCAGATCAGAGTGGCAAGCCTGGTATCCGATCGCTCCGGCAACGAGATTGCGGTTGCCCACACAACCTGGCAGATCAAGCGCTGGGATCGAGTCCGTACCAAGGTGTGACGGCGGGGGATTACGGCCAGAGTTGCAGGATCATGAAATAGACAAGCGGCAGAAAGATGCCCGGCAGCAAATTGCCGACTCTGATGGTTGTGACTTTCAGCATGTTCAGGCCGATGGCCATGATCAGCAGGCCACCCACCGAGGTCATCTGACTGATGGTCTCCGGCACCAGGTAGCTTTTCATGAATACCGCCGTCAGCGTGATCAGCCCCTGATAAAGAAAAACCGCGAGGCTCGAGAACAACACGCCGATCCCCATCGCCGAGGCGAAGATGATCGAGGTGACGCCGTCAAGAATCGACTTGGCGAACAGGGTCTGGTGGTTGCCGGTCAGGCCGCTTTCCAGTGACCCGACAATGGCCATAGAGCCGACACAAAAGACCAGGCTTGCCGTGACGAAGCCCCGGGCGAATGAGCTGGTGTCACTGGAACGGCTGGTGACGGCGCGTTCGAGCAGTTTTCCGAAGGTTTCCAGCCGCTTTTCAATCATCAGAAATTCGCCGATCACCGCGCCGATGATCACCGAGAAGATCACCACCATCAGGCTGTCGGAGCTCAGGGCGCTCCTGATGCCGATCAATACCACCGACAAGCCGACGCCGCTGAGGATGATCTCCTTGTAGCGATCGGCGATTCCCTTGCTGAAGAGCAGGCCGAGCAGGCTGCCGGCGATGATTGCCGCCGCGTTGACAATGGTTCCAAGCATGTTCGTTCCGTAATCGTTGCTGATCAATGTTGGGGCGGTCAAATCGGTTGGACCGCCGACGGCCACGGTTATACCACCATGCAAACCGTTCGTCACGGGTATCTTGCTTCCAAGATGCCAAGAGAGGGCAAGATCGGCAGCAAAAGTTCTGTCTGTTAGGCGTGTTGTGCTGAAATAGCTCTTCCGGTATGCACAGCGGTCTCAAGAATTACCCAATTGCAGGAAGGTACGGGTTTTAAGAAAAATTCTCAGGGTGCATTTGCTATTCGTTTCTCCGCTGATGTATAATCGATCACAAGGTGGTACGAAGCGTGTCGATAGAACATGAAAACGGGGAGGGAACATGAACGTGTATTCAATCAGGTTCAAACTGTTGGCGGGCGGTATTGCCCTGGTTTTGCTGCCGTTGATCATCGTCGGCTTGATCGCGGTGAGCAAGTCGACCAACGCGCTGCGGACTCTGGGGATGGACGGTGCCGCTGCTACCGCTTCGGATCTGGCACGGCTCGTCGATAACATCCTCATTGAGGAAAAGAAAATCGCCGGGGTGTTTGCCGCCGACCGTAAGGTGGTGGAAGTGGCGGAGCGGGTCAAACAGTCCGGCATTGAGGGGGCCTCGTTTGAAATAACGGCGCTTTTTGGCGATCTGACCAGACAATTCCGCCGCCTGGGTGATAACTACCAGGGGATCTTCGTCACCGACAGCAATGGGCTGCTCTACACCGGGGTATTGGAGGACGGGAAAGAGTATAAGGGTTCCAATATCGAGGGGCGTGAATATTTTCAGGAAGTGAAACGCAGCGGCGCGACGGTGATCGGTGAGGTGGTCCTCTCTCAGGCGACGAACAAGCTGATCAGTGTCGTCTGCACGCCGATCAGATCCGAATCCGGCGAGTTCCTCGGCTCCTTCGGTCTGGTTATGAAGATCGATTTTCTCGTCGACCTGGTCGGGGGGCGGAAGATCGGTGAGACCGGGTACGGTTTTATGAGCGACAAGACCGGGTTGCTGATCGCCCACCCGCGGCCGGAGTTGATCCTTGAACTCAATCCGGCGACCTTGCCTGAAATGCGAGACTTCATGCGCTCCATGCTTGATGGCAAACGGGGTGTCGAAGAGTATGTTTTCCAGGGCATTCCAAAGGTAGCCGGTTATGCACCGGTGACTGAGGCCCAATGGTTTATCGCCGCCACCCAGGATGAAATCGAATTCATGGAGGCTGCTTATTCGATCCGCAACCTTATCCTCATTGTGACGGCGATCGCCCTGGCGGTTACCGTGCTGCTGGTTTTCTTTGCCGCACTGGCAATTGTCAAGCCGATCAACGAGGCGGTTGTCGGGCTCAAGGATATCGCCGAAGGCGAGGGCGATCTGACCATGCGTCTCAACGTCACCTCAAAGGACGAAGTCGGCGAGATGGCCCGCTGGTTCAACACCTTTATTGAGAAACTGCAGGGGATCATCAAGCGAATCGCCGAAAACTCCGCCGTGGTGGGTTCGTCGTCTGTTGAGTTATCAAGCATTTCCGGAGAGCTGTCCGGTGAGGCTGAAGACACCTCGCGCCGGGCGGGCAATGTGGCCACCGCGGCCGAGGAGATGAGTGCCAATCTCAACAACGTTGCCGCCGCGATGGAACAATCGGCAACCAATACCAACATGGTGGCTGCCGCCGCCGAGGAGATGACCTCGACGATCAATGAAATTGCCGAGAATGCCGAAAAGGCGCGCAGTGTCTCCACCGATGCGGTTAAACAGGCGGAAAACGCTGCCGGTAAGATGAGCGAACTGGGAGATGCCGCCGAGAAGATCGGCCGGGTCACCGAAACGATCACCGAGATCTCCGAGCAGACCAACCTGCTGGCGCTCAACGCCACCATCGA
>CAZSOA010000241.1:0-4829 GCA_964608305.1 uncultured Desulfofustis sp.
TTTATCTGAGTTCTGCGAAACTGATCCTGATCGATCCTGGTTGTGCCGGTGTTTCTGACGATAAACGAGATGCCCGCTTTCTTTCTCTGCACGGTTTTTCGTGCCACTCCAGACAGGTCCTCATGGTAACGGAGCTGTCCGACGGCCAGATCGGCGGGCAACCCTGGTTGTTGCATGGCTCCCTGCAAAGGGGGAGGAGCGGACAACAGGGTGCCCGGTTTTGCCGGAGCCACGATGTCCTGCGGTGGTTTTGACAGGGACGGGCGGATGGTCGGCGCTGCGCTTACGGTCAGGGTGGCGTCGGCGGTGCGGCCGGCCTTGTCGATTGTCGTGTTATCCGCCCGGCTCTCGACCCGGGCCTGCAGCGCGAGTCGCCCGGTTTGTTGCGGGCGGTAGGAAGTGGCAACCTGGATCGACTGTTTCGGCTTGATCTGCAGTTTTTGTTTTTCGTCAATTTTTTTACCGTCAAGCAGGAAAACGATGGATACGCCGTCGGCCGTTGCCGTGCCGGTATTGGCGATGACCGCCCGCAGCGTCGTTGCCGAGCCGGTATTGATCGAAGCCGGAGAACAGGAGAATGACCGGATGGCCAGTTCGGCCGTTTGTTTCGTAATCTCCGTTTTGTCCGGTTTGACTCGCAGCGCCGGTTCCGGTTTTACCGGCGCCGGCTGCGGCTTGCTGAGCGCCGGCGCCGGCGCTTTTTCGGTTTTTGTCGGCTGACTGGTGGCTGGAACAATCAGCGTCTCCTCGGTTCCTTTGGTCTTTCCGATGACCGGTGCCTGGAAGAGCGCAAGCATCAGGCAGGTCAGCATGGCGATGATGGTCGTCTTTTCCATCTCCCTCTCCGTTTGCTACGGCCTCTGCCCGCCACCATGCCGGCAGCGAACGGCGGACCTTTTCTATCCATGCGTCCCGTGCGGTGCTGCAATGGTTCATTGCGGCGAAGATTATTGTTATGCCGGATACAAATGGGAACCTTGAAAAATTGCCATTTCGTCCAATCTCATCGTTGCGCAATCAAATTTTATCCTCGGAATATCATGTATATGCCTGCGGTAAAATTCTCTTGCGCGCCTCGATATTGAAGAAAATTTCGAATTTTTCAAGGCCCCCAAATGCAGGTGGCCGGTGACGGCATTTCCGTCGACGGGAAGGCTGCTGATTCTGCTGGAAGAGGTTAGGTTTTGGTCGGCAACGGGCTGGAGACAACCCGATTCCGACCGCCTTTTTTGGCCTCATACAGACAGGCGTCAGCACGCTGCAGCAACTCATCGTGCGATGCTGAGCCAAACCCCGTCCAGTCGTTGATGCCACTCACGCCAAAGCTTGCCGTCACCACCACCGGCTCTCCGGAGTGGGCAAACGGGATGTCGGCGATTGCCCGGCGCAACCGTTCTGCAACACAAACCCCACCGGCAACTGCAGTCAGCGGCATCACCAGCAGGAATTCTTCACCGCCGTAGCGGGCCAGCCAATCGATATCGTCCCGGATCAATTGTTGCGCCCTGGCAACAACCCGTTGCAAGACGAAATCACCGTAGTGGTGACCGTAGGTATCATTGATTTTCTTGAAATGATCGAGATCGAACAGCAACAGCGTCAGCGGATTGTTGTAACGGCTGGCTCGCTTCATTTCCCGCGGGAGATTGGTGTTGATGCCGCCCCGATTGAGGCATCCGGTCAGCGCGTCGGTGATTGAGATCTGCTGGATTTTTGCAATAGCCCGTTCCAACTCGGCGGTTCGTTCATTGACAAGGAACTCGAGTTTGTCTTTGTAGTCGCTGAGTTCACGCCGGCTTGTTTCAAGCGAGGCGAGCATGGCCTGGTAGCGAAGATGTTGATAGGCCTGATTGGAGATATGGTTGGCCATCAGCCAGAGGAAATCCAGTTTTTCCCGGAATTCCTGCTCGGGCATCTTCTCCATGGCGGCGAATGCGGCCAGCATCTCGCCCGTATCAGCCCCGATTTCTTCGGCATAAGCGGCAATGCGATTGGCATCGACATTGCCCACGCAATTTTGGCCGATCAGCCAGTTGGCCAGGTGGATCCCTTCAATGACGATGGGCGCGGCGGCATCCATGAAACCGACACTTTGGCAGAAGTGGCAGGCGGGCTGCCGGGACTGCAGGGAAAGTTCGCCAAGAATGCTGCCGGAGCGGACGCATGCGGCGTTGCCCTTTGGGGTCTGCCTGATCAGCGTGCAGACCTTGCTGTAATTACTGAACCGGGTGATTGGCGAACCGTCGAGGTTGATGATGGTCGATGCGACCCGGTTGGCCCTGGCAAAGGAATCCTGCAGTAGTTGCAGATCTTCGATGGGAATGATATCGGTGAGTGAACATCGTTGTATGTCGATGGTGTGGTCGTGTTCCGGCTTATCCATCGTCTCCGTTGATGGGCAGAGGTTGGCCTCCTGTTTATCTCCGGTCAGGCGGGCGCGGAAAAACTCGACACCCTGGTGCTGTAACTAACGGTATTGCTGGTTTAATGGCCGGTTGTGCCGCCAGGGTCGGTGGTCAATAGATTGGTACCGCCCGATAAGGATAGCATGGTCGCTGGTGATCGACAATGTCCATTGCCTTCTTGTCGGTTTAAAATCAGTCGAACCGGCCACCGATCTCCTCGGTTTTCCTTTAAAACGATCCGGAGGTTGAGTAGACTGAAGGAAATTTGGCGGCGTTGCCGGCCGCCAAAAAACGCAAGGGAGGGGAGCCGATGAAAGATTTCAGTTTTCGTGAGGTCCTTGGATTGTTGACCAAGACCGCGCCGTTTCTGGTTTTTCGATTTCTCATCTATTTCGCCATTACGCTGGGCTATGTCCTGATCACCGGAACCGGGGCAGGTCTCGGCTACGGTGTCGGCATGATCGCCGACAGCGGCGCCGCCGGGGGGATGTGGGGCGGCCTGATCGGTTTCGGTGTCGCCAGCGCGATCATGTACTTTATTCGTGAGTACCTGCTGTATATCGTCAAGGCCGGCCATATCGCGGTGCTTGTCGAAGTCGCCGCCGGCAAAGAGATTCCCGACGGCAAGGGTCAGATTACCTATGCCCGGGAGTGTGTCCAGCAGCGCTTCGCCGCATCATCGCTGCTGTTTGGTCTGGACCAGTTGATCAAGGGAATTCTCAAAACGTTTAACCGGGCGTTTCTCACGGTGGCTTCGCTTATTCCGGTGCCGGGCCTGCGTGGCGTTGTCAATTTTATCAACACGATCGTCAACCTCTCGTTGACCTATCTTGATGAAGTTATTCTGGCCTACATCATGAAGACCCGGGCCGACAATCCGTGGGCGGGCGGCCGCACCGCGCTGATCCTCTATGCCCAGAACTACAAGGCGTTCTTAAAGAATGCCGTCTGGCTGGCGCTGTTTATCTGGGGGATGACGTTTGTCGTCTTTCTGCTTATCCTCGGCCCGGCGGCGCTTCTGGTCAGCCTGTTTCCCGGTACGGCCGGCCCGCTGACGCTGATCATCGCCCTCGTCTTTGCCTGGGGCATCAAGCAGGCGGTCATTGAGCCGATCGGCATGACGGCGCTGATGCAGGTGTTTTTCAAGGTGACCGACGGACAGACCGTCAACCCGGAATGGGAAGCGAAACTCGAATCCGTGTCGGATAAATTCCGGGACATGACCGAAAAGGCCCGGAACTGGCAACCGGGTAGTGCCGACGAGCCGGCAAGACCGACTGCTCCGTAGGGCAATCAGAAATCCCAGCCCCAATAGGCGAGAAAGCGCGGGAAATCCTTGAGGTCGGAGGCCTCCCGCGCCCAGAACTTCAAGCTGGTATACAACGGTATCGTACTCGTGTCGCCGCCGAGGAAGGCTTTGTCTTCACCGACCCGGAAATCAAACGCCCACCAGCCGATGAGGAGCCGTTCCAGCGGCTTCGTGTTGTTTTTGACGTAACCGGCGCGCGGACCTTCGGTTTCAAAAAAAGACACGGTGGTGTCTTCGAAAGGGAGGCGGTTAAGACTCTGCAGCGGCGCCAAATCGGCATGCACCTGTTCATATCGGGCGGTGAGTTCGTCGCTCTTGATGACTTCGGCCCAGCCGATGCGATGGGTTTGATCGATCACGGTAAAAACAACCCGGTGTTGATCAACCGGCACCGGGAGTTGCGCGGGCAGCGTCTGTCCATAGATCCACTGATGTTTGGTCGGCCAGCCGGGGGGATAGGCCGCAGCCTTCAAGGCTGTCGTCGGCAGGAAGGCCAGATAGCAGCCGCAGGTGTGCACCGTGGTGATGAGCAATGGCACGCCGTCATCATCGAGCGTGTAGATGATAAGCAGACCCGGATTGTTGCCGGCGGTCAGGTTGAACGCTCCCCAACCGAAGGGCACTTTCTCAAAATGCACCCGGTAGACTTCATTGGTATACGTTCCCTGTGCGGTGGTAAACGTCTGCCGCTCGTGATAGACGGTTGCTGTTGCCGGATCGACAATGATGCGTGGATGGTCGCCGTTTGTTGCCGAAGCGGCCGGGGTTCCGATCCGATTGTAGGGTCGGCCCGCTTTTTCAATGAGGAAAGCGGGTACCTGGGCGGTATCGGTGCCCTGCGGAGCCGGCGGCAGGAAAAGATGTGCGTCCACCGCCGGCAAATCCGGGAGACGGGCGCAGCCGGTGGCCAGCAACAGTGCCAGCACGAGGGAGAAGACGGTTCTGGAGAGGAGCATATTCGTATTCATCTGTTGCATCGTTGTGCAGGTCCCGGTAAAGCAATAACTGGTGTCGGTGTTTGAACGTGCTTCAGGGAACCTTGAAAAATTGTCATTTCGCCCAATCTCATCGTTGCGCAAGCACATTTTATCCTCGGAATATCATGTATATGCCTG
>CAZSOA010000242.1:0-4816 GCA_964608305.1 uncultured Desulfofustis sp.
TTGAGCTGACGCCGAACCGGCCCGATTGCGCCTCGGTCATCGGCATCGCCCGGGAGGCTGCCGGCATAAACCGCCGCCGGCTGCAGGTCCCCTACCGCAACGCCCGTCTGTCGACTACCAGTTCGTCATTCTCGGTCACCGTCGAAGCCCCGGAGCTGTGTCCTCGTTACGCCGCCCGGCTGATCACCGGCGTCACCATCGGACCGAGCCCGTGGTGGTTGCGCCGCCGCCTGCTGACGCTCGGCCTGCGGCCGGTGAACAACGTCGTCGATATCACCAACCTGGTGATGCTCGAATACGGTCAGCCGCTGCACGCCTTCGATTTCAGCCTGCTGGCCGACCGACGCATTGTCGTCCGCACGCCGCGGCCGTCTGAACGGACCTTCACCACCCTTGACCATGTGGAACGGCCGCTGGACCCTGAGATGCTGCTGATCTGCGACGGCAAAGCACCGGTGGCCATTGCCGGTATCATGGGCGGCCTGGACAGTGAAGTGAGCGAGGCCACCGTTGATGTCTTGTTGGAGTCTGCCTGTTTCAACCCCGTTTCAACAAGGAAAACCGCCCGCCGACTCGGTCTGGCCACCGACGCCTCCTACCGCTTTGAGCGCGGCGTCGATCCCGACGGCACCATTGCCGCGATGGAACGTGCGGTCGCCCTCATCTGCGAGCTTGCCGGGGGCGCCGCCGAACCCGGGGGAATCGATATCGACAACCGGCAGCCGGCACCGGCACCGCTCACGCTCCGGGTTTCGCGGACCGTGAGCCTGCTTGGCGTCGAACTCACTGCCGAGCAGATCGCCGAACTGCTCGAATCCATCGAGCTCGGCTGCCGGGTCATCGACATCGACACCCTGTCGGTCACGGTGCCGAGCTTTCGGGTGGATATCGAACGCGAGGCCGATCTCATCGAGGAGGTCGCCCGCCTGGTCGGTTACGACAATATCCCCGTCACCCTGCCCGATGTCGATCTGAGCTACCCGGAACAGGATCGTGAACGGACCGAGCGCAACCGCGCCGCCGCCATCCTCCTTAGCGCCGGCTTTTCCGAAGCAATCAACTACAGCTTCACTGCCGCCGGCTTTGACAACCGGCTCCAGTTGGCGGGCGACGACGTGCGCCGGAACCACGTGCGTATACTCAATCCGCTCACCGAAGAGCAGGATGTCATGCGCACCTCACTGCTGCCCGGCTTACTTGAAAACGTCCGGCGCAATCTGCGGTTTGAACAGACCTCGGCGAAGCTCTTTGAAATCGGCAAGATCTACCTGCCGCAACCAGGGGAATTGCTTGCTGCCGAACCGACCCGCATTGCCGGCGTCCTGACCGGCAACCGCCATGGCAATCAGGCGCCGCTGCATTTCAAGCAAACGGAGGTCGATATCTTCGATGCCAAGGGCGCTGTCGAGACCCTTGTCGCCGAACTGCGCCTGCCCACCGGCACTGACGGTATCATCCTGCAACCCGCCGGAAGCGAGGCGCTTGAATCGTTCTCCGAGCCCGCGTTCACGATCGCGGTGCTGCTGGCCGGACGAGTTATCGGTTCCATCGGCAGAATTAAGACACCGATTCTCAAAGAGATCGGCATTAAGCGTGATGTCTACTATTTCGATCTGGATTTCTCCGCGCTCTGCGCCGTTGCGCCGGTCACCAGGTCCTTTTCGGCATTGCCGGTCTATCCGTCCGTCAAACGCGATATCGCCCTGGTCGTGCCGGTTGACACCCCGGCCGGCAACCTGGTGGACGCCGTGTCGACCCACCGTGAGAAACTTATTGAATTGTGCGACGTTTTCGACGTATATCAGGGTGAGAAGATCAAGCCCGGATACAAGAGTGTCGCGCTGAGCATCACCTATCGATCCGACAGTAAAACCCTTACCGAAAAACAAGTGGAGAAGGCCCATTCCCGGCTGGTGCAGGTGCTGACCGACACCTTCGGCGGGTCGCTTCGCGAGGAATAGCAGGATGAAAAAAGCAAACGTCACCAGAAAAGAACTGGCCGAAGCGGTCGCCCTGAAGCTCGGATTTCCATTGAGTACCTGCAGTGCCATTGTCGATTCGTTTTTCGATTCGATGAAGGCCTCGATGCTCAACGGCACACCGATCAAACTCGTTCATTTCGGCACCTTTTCGATCCGCGACAAGAACCCGCGCAAGGGGCGCAATCCGCGGACCGGGGAGACCATCACCATCGAAGAACGGCAGATCGTCAGCTTCCGACCAAGCAAAAAACTGCGGATCAAGATCAACGAAACCGACTGAGCCTTGCGACGAAGACCGCGCCCCAGGAGCCATCCGAGATGACCACCCAGATCCCGGACAAACTCCACTTCAAGATCGGCGAGGTAAGCAAAATCGCCGGTGTGGCGCCGCATGTCCTTCGCTACTGGGAAAGTGAATTCAGCCGCATCAGCCCGAAGCGGATCGGATCCCGGCAGCGACTCTACCGGCGGGACGATGTCGAGTTGATTCTGACGATAAAAAACCTGCTTCACGAACGCGGCTACACCATCGCCGGGGCACGAAAGCTGCTGGACGAAGGCACCCTTCCCGAGCCTAGGCTGTCCGGAGATGAACAGCCGGCTCACCGCCTGCCGGAACAACTTGGAACCATCAAACAGGAGTTGCTCGATCTTCAGCACCTGCTCGAGCAAAAAAAATAAGTCCCCGGCCAACGCCGAGGGACAGGCAGTGATTGACACCACGATCGCCCCGTGGTAGAAAAACGACTCACTCAATACCGGGATGTAGCGCAGTCTGGTAGCGCACCTGAATGGGGTTCAGGGGGCCGGAGGTTCAAATCCTCTCATCCCGACCAGTGAAATCAAGGGCTTACGACTTCGGTTGTAAGTCCTTTTTTCGTGATAGGTGCCAAATAGGTGCCGCTCTCCGCAATACCGTCCCCCTGAAAAAAGGCCCACTATCGCCCGATGACCGGGCAAAAATTCTCTCCGGACCGGTGGCTCCTTGAACCTTTGATCCTTGAAGAAGGAGGCTTGCAGGGTGATGGTCGAAGGTGACGAGCCTACTCGACTGATCGGCCCTGATCTTTTCTAATAGTGCATGGGACTGAAAAACGACGTTTTGTCAATTCGTTGACACGAATGGGCGAACCTAGGATTTCCACCTGTGGGGGGAGGTCCGGCATTGTGACAAGATTACAGCCGGGAGATGAGGGAAAGTACCTGGGAGCACTGCTGCTTTATCAATAGTTGCACATTATCAAAGCGGTAGAATATCCTCTAGGCTGGAATTATTTGTGGCTCATCCGGATTAAACGTACTTTTCGCTTTTATAACTTGCCTTCGGAACAGGTGTCAAAATTGAGTGCTGATTGACAGGTTCGCCACCGATCCGTTTCAACCGGGTGACGCCGACGAATGGCTGGACTCCAGGACCACCAGAAGCCCGAGCGCCTTCGTCTTGACCGTCCGCGACGACAGTATGGAGCCTGAGTTTGTCGATGGCGACGCTATTGTCGTCGATCCCAAGCGGGATCAGGACAACGGCAGCTCTATCATTCCCAAGAATAGCGCGGAGGCCACCTTCAAACAGTACGTAACCGAAGGATCAAACGTGTTTCTGAAGCCGCTCAACGCACGTTACCCGATCCGCGACATGACCGGGATCGAGTTCAGGATAGTCGGCGTGGTGGTGGAGAAGAGGAAACGGCATTGACAATCTGTAATCGAACGAATACAGTATTGCTATGTACAAGGTCTTACTCTCCCCTGCCTTTGAGGACTGGTTGGCTGGGTTGAAGGACAAGACAACCCGGATCCGCCTGTCTCGCAGGTTGGACAGAGCTCAACACGGAAACCTCGGCGACATAAAGGCGATTGGCAACAACCTGTTCGCGATGCGTGAACACTTTGGCCAAGGTTGGCGGATGTATTAGCTGCAGCGCGACGGAGTGCTGATCGTGATGCTGGGAGGCGGAGACAAATCCACCCAGACCGCAGATATCGCCAAGGCCATTCAGTTGGCGGCAACCATTGAGGAATAGATCATGACAAAGAAAATCAAAATCGCCGATCTCCCGGAATTCGACATAGCCGAGCATCTTAAAGATAACGAGGACATCGCCGCCTACTTATCGATCGTTATCGAGGAAGGTGATGCCGCGGAACTGGCATACGCTCTTGGAGTTGCTGCGCGTGCTCGTGGTATGACTGAGGTTGCCCGCTCTTCCGGCCTCACACGCGAGGCCCTCTACAAAGCATTGCGACCCAACGCCAAGCCCCGCTTCGATACGATCAACAAGGTGTGTGCGGCGCTGGGTGTTCGGCTGGAGGCAAGACCGATCCATGGATAGCAGAAGGACATGAAAACCGTTTTCCTCAATCCTTCCCCCCCTTTTTGATTCTAACGAAAAAACACACCGGAAAGGTGTCGACCGAAAATCATTGGTCGTATATAAAAGTCGTTGAAGACTTGCTTCTTCTCGGCTCGGTCTGCGGCCAACACAGTTGCCCACAGACCGAGTTTACGATGCCTCATGGCGGGCACGTTTTTGCTGCAAGCGACTCATCTGAAAAGAGCACGGACCAATGACCGATAACCGCCAGGGAACACCCGCTCGCAAGGCCCTTCTCTACGCGTTGCTGGCAGGCTTGTGGATTATCTTCTCCGACTGGTTTCTCGCTCGCTTCATCGGCGAGGCAGCATCGTCAACCCTGCTGCAAACCTTCAAAGGGTGGTTGTTCGTTTTCGTCACCGCCGTCATTTTGTATCTGCTTCTGCGCCATGAGCTAAGCAAATTACACGAGGAAATAGCCGTTCGCCGCAGCGTCGAAGAGGCGCTCAGGGAAAGCGA
>CAZSOA010000243.1:0-4792 GCA_964608305.1 uncultured Desulfofustis sp.
AATCGCTCGTATTTCATGAGCACGCGATCACCGAAGCGCTGGTTGCCATCAGGCAGGGCCGCTCGATTGCCATCGACGTGACCATGGGGGCGGCCGGGATCAATCGTCGGTTGCTGAGCTCGTTTGGTGGAGCGGTGCGTTGTGACATGAGCGATCCCGAGATCGTCGGTGCGGCGCAACGCTCCGGCAGGACCAGGACGGAGACGGCTTTGCGGCGGGTTCTAGCCGAACATCCGGGCATTGCCGTCGTCGGTAATGCGCCGACAGCGCTGCTGGCGACCATTGAGATGATCGCCGAAGGCGCGTCCCGGCCGGCCGTGGTGATCGGCGTCCCGGTCGGGTTTGTCAACGCTGCCGAATCAAAGGCGTTGTTAATGACGCAGGACTATCCATTCATTGCCAATCACGGCAGAAAAGGCGGCAGCGCCGTGGCGGTGGCGATAGTTAATGCCTTGCTGCATCTTGCCGTCGAGAAGGAAGAACAATGATCCGAAGACATGCGCTGGTGGTCGCCGTCGTAGTGATCAGTTTTCTCTTGTCTTCCGCTGATCTCGTGCTGGCCAACGGTCAGCGATATGATGGAAGCCAGCATGAACGAAGCCGGAGCAGTGTTTTGAAGATTGGTCCTGAGGTTCTCCAGAAGCTCAGCGATGACGAGCGCGAATGGTACCGGCGCTTTCAGGAAGGCGTCTTGTTTTTCGATGGGTGGATGGCGATTTCCGAAGAATTGCTCGAGATTTTTCCAGAAGACTCATGGCCGGACAAGCAGGCTCTGATGCAGCGATTGGGTATTAAAATCGGTACCGAATGGGCGCGGAAAAACTCTGAACGGAAAATCGACACGACTATGTTGCAGGACTGGGGCGATCAACTCCGTTTTGCCAGGGGGTGCGGTGCTGAAGCGACCGTGCTGGCATTACAGCAAATCGAGCGTGAAGTCGATCGTATTCTCCGCGAGGATCAGGAGCGGCTCTCGCAGATATCCCGGTGACACTTCCCGCTCGGCCTTGACTTTCACCGTTTCCAATGCTACAGAAGCTGGCATTATCGCATGGCCGGAATCGGCTTTTCATTGATTGTCATACATTTTCAGAAAAAGGAACAACGCATGGAACGGACGTTTGCCATCATCAAGCCTGACGCTTTTGCCGCGGGACATGCCGGAAAGATTCTGGCGCGAATCTATCAGGAAGGATTCAAGGTGGTCGGTCTCAAGAAGTTGTATTTGAGCAAGATCGAGGCTGAAGGATTCTATTACGTACACCGGGAACGTCCGTTCTTTGGTGAACTGACCGATTTTATGAGCAGTGGACCATGCCTGGTCATGGTGCTTGAAGCTGAAGGGGCCATCAAAAAATGGCGTGACCTGATGGGTGCGACCAATCCGGCACAGGCTGCGTCAGGCACGCTGCGCAAGGAGTTCGGGTCGTCGGTGGGGGAAAATGCGACCCACGGTTCCGATGCCCCGGAGACCGCCGCCTTTGAAATCGGTTACTTTTTTTCCGGGCTCGAGCTGCTGACCGCGTAATCCGATGGCGTGCCGGTTCACCTGAGCCAAAGTTGAACGGTGCGCCATTGCTCTCTGTCCTGTAACCGGTCTCGTCGGCGTCTGGCTCAGCCGTCGACTGACGATCGCGGTGCCCCCGGTGCCGGTGGGTACGCTTCGTCATGAACCGCTGTTACCAGACACGTCAGTCGGCCCTGCCGGAGCTGCACACCAACCTCCTGCTCTTTCTCTACCTGCCGTGCATCGGTGATGACCCGTGCCGTGGAGCCGTCTGTGGGCGTACTGGTCACAATGGCGTAGCCGCGACCGAGGGTGGCCAGCGGGCTTAATGAATCAAGCACGGCGGCCGCCTGTTGCAGGCGATGGCTGTTGGTTGCCAGCTGTCGTTGCATGGCGTGTTTCAGGCTGGTGCACAGCTGGGCAAGTTGGCCTTGCTGCCGGCTGACTCTATAAAAAGGCGACGCGGCGCGCAGTCTGGCCTGCAATGCTTCATAGGTATGGAGTGATCGCTCCAGTCGCAGATGGAGCAGGTTCTCCAGCCGTGATGAAGCAGTATCGAGTCGCAATGTCGGTCGACTGAAGACCGTATCGAAGGTTGACAGAAAACGATTAACTCGTTCAAGGCGGCTCTGAAGTGCGGCAAACTGCCAGTTCAATGTTCGCTGCAACCGGGCCTGGAAGGCGCTGATTCGCTCGCGCAGCTGCGCGCTGTCGGCAATAAGGAGTTCGGCCGCAGCGGTTGGTGTGGCACCCCGCAGATCGGCACAAAAATCGGCAATGGTAGAATCGGTCTCATGGCCGATCCCGGTCACGATCGGGATCGTCGCTCGATAAATGGCCTCCGCCACGAGTTCTTCGTTGAATGCCCAGAGATCTTCGATCGATCCGCCGCCGCGACAGAGGACGATAACGTCCGGGCGTACCTCGTGGGCCCGCTTGATCGCGACGGCAATCTCCCGGGCTGCACCGTCGCCCTGGACTGGAACCGGCAGGAGTTGGACGTGGACAGTTCCTGAACGTTTTCGGCAGATGGTGAGGAAATCGTGGATAGCAGCTCCGCCCGGAGACGTGATTACCACGATATGCTGCACGAGACCCGGAATTGATCGCTTTCGTGCCGGATCAAAATATCCCTTCGCCCGCAACCGTTCCTTCAATTGTTCAAAAGCGACGTGCAGCAGACCGGTACCGTGAAAATCGATGGTATCGACAATGATCTGGTACTCCCCGCGTGGGCCGTAGACGGACACCCGGCCGTCACAGATAATCTGCTGACCATCCCGCGGCACCCGGTCGAGATAGGCCTGCTGGTTTTTGAACAGAACGGCTTTGATCTGGGCATGGGGATCCTTCAGGGTGAAGTAATAATGGCCGGACAGCGGTCTGCGCAGACCCGATATCTCACCGGCTACCCTGACAAAGCGAAAGCGGCCTTCGAGAAGATCGGCGATGTCTTTGGTCAGCTCACTGACGGTTTTGACGGAGGAACCGGACATAATCCATGCGATGGGGGGAGGGGACGAGCGTGGTGAAAAAACGTTTACCGATGGACACACCGGGGCTTTTATACTATAAATGACAGCCTGATAATCGGCTCAACCGTGTCGACGACTGCAGCGGGTTGACGTCGGACCGTACCTGGCAGCGGTGCGCCGCCTTGGTGTGGCACGTGCAAACCGGGGCCTTCTATGGGCTGCATGATGCGCCGAGCAATTTACTTTACCGGGCTTTGCGGAGGATGTCCATGGCCAAAGGAAGTGTTTTCGATAAACCCTATCAGGATGATCGTGACAAAAACAATCTCGAGGGTGTCCTCGAGCAGTTCAATCTGCCACCGAGCATCATTGTTTTTTTCAAGACCTATAAACGCCTTATCCAGATCGGCGTGGCGACAGTCATCGTCGTTGTCGTCGCCTGGGCCTTGTATGGCTCCTATCGGGACAACAGAACCGAGAAAGCCTCCCAGGCTTTGTCTACTGCTGAAGAACTGGAAGGCCAGCCGTTGATCGATGCACTGGCCGAGGTTGCCGATAACTATCGGGGGACCGATGCCGCATTGTGGGCGACGGTGGCCAGGGCTCATGCACTGGTGCATGCTGATCGCCATGAAGAAGCGCGGCAAGCCTACCAGGCGGCAGTCGGGAAAATCGGTAAAAAATCGCCGTTGCACCCGCTGTTGACGATCGGCATTGCGCAGACCAGCGAAGCGCTTGGTGATTTTGCCCAGGCCTCCGGTGCCTATGAATCACTGAAGACCATTGCCGGTTTCGGTGAGGCTGCCTATCTCGGGTTGGGCAGGCTCCATGAATTGCAGGGTGAACCGGAAAAAGCCCTTGAGGTTTATGAAGCGTATCTGGCGACAGCTGCAACGGCCGGCAGTTTTGGGCAGCGGGCCTTTGTCGAGGAGAAAATTACCCGGATCAAGGCGACACTGTGATTGTTGAACCGACCGTCGCCGGAACACGATCAGTAATTGCGCAATGGCGTGCTTCCGGTTACCGGATCAGTCTCGTGCCGACCATGGGCTATTTTCATGCCGGCCACCGTGCGCTGATGGCCAAGGCGCGAGAGGCTGCGGAGCGGGTGGTGGTCAGCCTCTTTGTGAATCCGACGCAATTCGGCCCGCAGGAGGACTTCGCGGCGTATCCTCGCGATAGTGACGGCGACCGCGCCCAGGCAGCGGCAAGTGGTGTCGATCTGCTGTTCTGCCCGGATGTTGCTGAGATGTACGGTAATAATGATCAGACCGTAGTCTCGGTCGAGCGTTTGTCCCAGGGGCTTTGCGGTGACGGCAGACCGGGGCATTTTCGCGGAGTTGCGACGGTGGTAACCAAACTCCTGCATATCATTCAGCCCGATTCGGCAGTTTTCGGTGAAAAAGATTTTCAGCAGCTGACAATTATCAGGCAGTTGGTGAGAGATCTGCACGTGCCGGTAACGATCATCGGACACCCGACCGTCAGAGAGCCGGACGGCCTGGCGATGAGTTCCCGCAATGCCTATCTGTCCGCTGAGGAACGGCGGGCGGCGCTGGTGTTGTATCGTGCCCTGGTAGCGGCCAAAAAAGCAGTAGCTGACGCACCGCAGCAGATAACCGGTGCCGAATTGCAGTCCATCGGAAAGCGAATGATCGCTGCACAGCCACTGTGCGAGCTGGAGTACTTCACAGTGGTAGCCGAGGACACCTTGGAACAATGCCACGCAATCACTCCCGGGTGTCGAGCGATTGGCGCGATCCGCGTCGGCTCGCGGGTTCGGTTGATCGATAATCTGTCATTGTTCTAA
>CAZSOA010000244.1:0-4790 GCA_964608305.1 uncultured Desulfofustis sp.
CCGCAGTCCGCCCTGACGAGCGGATAGACGTGCAGCTCAGCGAGCACGGCGGCGACGATCGGGTTGTCATCGAACGTTCGTAACACCGGGGCGCCTGTCATGGAACTGCTGGCCCCGGCCGGGAATCGGGAAAATTTTCTGACGGCTATTGAGGCCGGGGCTGACGCCGTCTATCTTGGTGCGCCTCGCCTCAATGCCCGTAACCTCGCCCGCGATCTCAGTCTTGATGAGATCGCCGGAATGGTCGCTTTTGCCCACGAGTGCGGCAGGAAGGTCTATGTTGCCGCCAACAGCCTCATCCGGGAAAGTGATCTGCCGCTCGTCCTCAAAACGCTGGCGCATCTCGAGCGGATCGGACCCGATGCGCTGATCGTGCAGGATCTCGGCCTGCTCCGTCTCATCACCCGTTTTTTTCAAGGGTTGCGCGTGCACGGTTCGACTTTGATGACCACCCATAACCGGCTTGGGACGGAACTGCTGGCCCGGCTCGGCTGTGCACGGGCGGTGCTCGCCCGGGAGATGACCCTGCAGGAAAGCACCGAACTGTGCCGCAACAAGCCCGTGGAACTCGAAGTCTTTGTCCACGGGGCGATGTGTTACTCGTATTCCGGGCTTTGCCTGTTTTCGTCATATTTCGGCGGAAAAAGCGGACTGCGCGGTAACTGTGTCCAGCCGTGCCGGCGTAAATATTCTCAGGAGGGTGGCAAGGCCGGCTACTATTTTTCGATGCACGACCTCGAAGGGCTGGCACTGGTGCCGGCCCTGAAAAACAGCGGGGTCGACTCGTTGAAAATCGAAGGGCGGTTACGCTCTGCCACCTATGTCGAGGCCATCGTCAAGGCGTATCGACTCGTCATCGATGCGCCGGCCGGACAGGAAGCGGCGGCTCTGCACGAGGCGGCCGCACTGATTCCGGGAGCGCTCGGCCGCAAGACGTTTGCCGGCTTCTTTGCCGGTCCGTACCCGAAAGATGCCGTCTCTCCCCAGCACTCCGGCAATATCGGCTCCTTTCTGGGCCGGATCGACAAACGTCGGACCCGCGACGGCGTGGTGTTCGGTCTGTTGACGCTGAAGCACCGGTGCGCCGTCGGCGAGCGCCTGCGCCTGCATTGCGAACAGAGCGGTGAACGGATCGGCTTCACGCTGGAGAGACTCTTTGCCGACGGCGCGGACGTGGATCAGGCTGAGCCGGGTCAGGGAGTGGCGATGCAATTGCCGGGGAAGGCCGGCGGCCGGGATTGGTCCGGCGATCTGGCCGTCTACCTGGTCGACAGTCGGGCTGAGCGTGGTGCAGGTGTGCCGGCAGGTAGCCAGGATCTGCGCCCTATCGGTCTTTCTGCCGAGGAACAACGGCGAATCCGCAAACATGTTGCCGATCTGGGGCGCTTCCTCGGTCTGGAGCCCGGCACCGCCGCCACCCAGGCACCATCTGCAGGACAGCGCAGTCGCGCAGGGCGCAGACAGTCGGAAATCTGGCTGTGTACCGACGATGTGCACCTGTTTTTTCACCGTCTCCCGTTTCACGTCGATCGTTGGGTGTTTCCGCTCAATCGCAAAAACATCTCCTTTGCCGGTCGCATCAAAGGGGTGCACAAAGGAATCGCCCGCGATGTGGTCTGGGCGTTGCCGCCGATCATACCGGATGCGGCGCTCTCCAGCTTGCAGCGCGATATCACGGTGTTGACGCGGTCCGGGTTCCGCACCTTCCAGCTGGCCCTGCTGAGCCAGCACCTGCTTTTTAGCGGTCGATCGGTGAGCCTGTATGGCGATTACACGCTCAATATCCTGAACAGCCAGGCGGCGAGTGCGGCATCTGCCTGCGGGCTGCAAGGGGTACAGATGTCCATTGAGGCGGATCGTTCTTGCCTTGAACAGCTGCTTGCCGGTCTGCGCCGGCAACCGTCGGGCCAGGAGAAACGCAGCGGGCGAGCAACCATGGTTGGCCTGACGGTGTATGGGGCGCCGGCACTGTTTACGAGCCGGTTGGCGCCGGTCTCATCCGGCCCCGGCAGGCCGCTGGTCAGCCCGAAAAATGAACGGTTTGTGATCGAGAAGCGGGATGGTCTGACGGTGACCAGGCCGCATCGCCCGTTTTCATTGTTGCCGTTTCGTGGCGAATTGGAGCAGTTCGGGATCAACTACGTGGTGATCGACCTGCGGGGTATGAAGGCAGGGAAAAAGGATCTGCAGGATATCGGTCGGCGGCTGGCCGGCACGGACAAGGTCAGCCCGCTGCCGTCTTTCAACTATCGCGGCAGTCTCGATTGAACCTTGGGGCATGCCGTTGGAACGAGGCATGAAGAGCAGGTCGGTGTCGGTCCGGCCTCAGTTGGCCACCTTGGTCCGTACCTCGTCGATACGCCGCATCCCCTCCATCAGCAATTTCATGAAGTAGCCGATTTCCGGAACTTCGAAATCTTCCGGTGGGATACCCGGCGTGAAGCGGAAGCGGCCCTGGTGCTCCTTGAGGATCTCGTAAAAGGCCGATTCTCCCGTGAAGGTGTCGTATTTTGCCTTGATCAGGCTGCCCTGACGGAACGAAAAGCGGGCGGTTCCCCGCGGGAGTTCGCTGATGGTCAGGATGCCGGTCTTGCTGTTCATGTTCAGGGTCTGAAAGAGCGCTTCGGCGGGGATCTCGGAGAGGTTGCCGATCATGCCCGAGGAGAGATCTTCGGTCCGGATCCGGTTGGCCTTGGTCAGCCGACTGGCCATCAGCCGCGAGAAATAGAGCTGAATGGATGGATAGTGATCAAGAATTTTGCGAAAATTCGCCTGGTTGATATAGAGGATCGAGGTCGCTTCCCGAACCTGGATGGTGGCGCTGACCTTTTCGTTGCAGATCAGGCTCATCTCGCCGAAGACATCACCTTTGCCAAGCGTGGAGATGGTGATACCCGCCTCGTTGATGACGTTGACGCTGCCGGTGACGATGATATGGAAATTGCCGCCTGCTTCGCCTTTGCGCAGGATGATGTCGCCTTTTTGAAACGTACTGAGGCGGAAGAACTGGACGACCTTGTCGAGATTCTTGTTGTCGATGTTCTTGAAAAACGCGAAATCACTCAGGAGATGGATCATTGAGCCGATTTCATTGGAGTAGGGGTGATTCTCGGTCGTGATCAGTCGGTGTTCGCTGCTGTGTTCGAGCTTGATGGAGCCGGTACAGCCGCTGCAGGCAATGAGACAGACCGGAATCTTGTCGCCGCGCTCGTACTGAATGACGATCCGTGTCAGATCGCCGCTGAGAATCTTGCAGATCTTTTTCTTCAGCGGTGCATGGACCACCGACGTGGTAATAAAGGTGTTCTCCTCTTCGCTGTTCATCGACAGCGCGACACCGGTGACGCTGAATTCGTCGCCGTAGTGATAGAGCGGGCACCTTCTGTTTTCGATAACGCGGAATAATACCTTTGGAAACCCCATGATTCGCTGTCCGGTTGGCTGCCTGTCGCAGTATGGAGACGGTTGTGGGCCGGCGGTTGCGCTGCCGTATCGATGTAGCGTAGCGCACGGGACGCCGGTGTGTCAAATGCTCTGTCGATTCTGCAAAACATTATCGGACTCATGATAGTTGTTGACTTGCCGATGTACGTGCATTAAATATATCAGTCTTTCTATATTATAAAAGCAGGCTAGGGTGAGACAATGACACCGCGCTGCGGTTCTCTCGTCATACGGTCATAGAGAAGACAGGACCTTACAGGAGGAAGTAATTCGTGGCTAATCACAAATCGGCAGAAAAGAGGAATCGTCAGGCTCAGGTTCGTCGACTGCGCAATCGTACCAATCGTTCGAAAATGAAGACGGCCATTCGCAACCTGCAGGTGGCCATCGATTCCGGATCCACTACGGAAGCGCAGAGCGCGCTGGCGACCGCCGTCCCGATCATTGCGAAAACCGCATCCAAGGGTACCATCCACAAGCGCAACGCCGCCCGGAAGATTTCCCGGTTGACGAAACGGGTCAACACCATGGAGACCGGCGCCTGACAGGATATGCCGGCTCCGAGGCCGTTGACATGCAGCGGTTGATGTGAGAAACCGTCGGGCCATTCCTGTCCCGGCGGTTTTTTTGTTTCCGGTAACACCGGTGCGCAGCGTCGGTTCACCGACCTGAGGGGAAGCCGATAGACGGGAAGGATCCATGCCAGCACTACAGATAACACCAGACGCCGAGAGCTTCGGGCACCGGGCGGCCACCGGGCGGCTGGTGCCGATAGCCGCAACCATCATCGCCGATCTCGATACCCCGCTGACCCTGTTCTGCAAAATCGCTGATGATCGGGAACAGGTCTTTCTCTTCGAGAGCATGGAAGGCGGTGAAACATGGGGGCGCTATTCGTTCATCGGCTTCGATCCGATCGTCACGTTCGTCTCCAAGGATCAGACGATAACCATCACCTCCGGGGAAACGGGGCGGGGCAGTCAAGAAGCGGTCGACGAGAACCCGCTCACCAACCTGCGGCGCTTGCTGGCCGGGCTGGATGCCGTCGTCGATCCCGATTTGCCCCGATTCTGCGGTGGCGCTGTCGGCTTTCTTGGCTACGATATCGTGCGCTTCATGGAAGTGCTCCCGGATACCCACGAACCGTTGGATCTACCCGATGCCGCGTTCATGGTGCCCGGAACGGTACTGGTCCACGACAATCTGCGGCAGACGGTGACCATCGTCTGCTGGCTTGACACCAAGAGCCAGCCGGATACAGCGGCCTGTTACACGGAGGGCGTAAGGCGTCTGGACGGGGTGGTATCACGACTGACGGAGGCGGTGCCGGGAGCGGTGGTGAAACG
>CAZSOA010000245.1:0-4734 GCA_964608305.1 uncultured Desulfofustis sp.
GCAGTCCGATCGCGCAGAGCACGTGGTTCATGGCACCATCGACGCCTGGATCGACTCCCTGCTGGCTGAACGGATCGAAGCACTGGTAGGCGCTGCCGAACGCCATGCGGCGTATGCAACTCTTGAGCGACAGTTGCAGGCATTGCTCGATGAAGGAGAGTTGGAGACGTGGTTATGCGATCTGGTCCATCGCGAGATCGAGACGATCGTCACTGAGCGCAAAACGCTTGCGAACCTGTTGCCCGAAACGTTGCAACAGCTCATTGTCGATACCGTACGCGAGCAGACGCCCTTCGTCCTGGAGCGTATCGGCGACCTTGTCCGCGACGAAGCGATGCGTGAGAAGCTGATTGCGGCTATCTGCAAGGCAATCGGCGATTTTATCCTCACCCTTGGGCCGATGGCCGGGATGGTGAAAAGCTTTGTTAAAATGGATCAGTTGGAAGACAAGATCCGGTCGTTCCTGGATGACAAAGAGGATGATATCATCGCCGCCCTGCACAACGATGACCTTCGTCACCGGATCGCCACCGCTCTGGGCGAGCGTACCGAAGCGTTGTTGCACAAGCCGATCGGCGATCTGCTCGGCGGTGTTGAACCGGCGCGGCTAACGGCTCTCAGCGGGCAGGCGGTCAGCCGGATCCTGAGCTGGCTGCGGACAAAGCCGTTTGCCCGTCAGCTGAGTGCGATTATCGCCGATAAACTCGAGGATCTGCTCGAGCATGGTGAGCGCCGCAGCGGCAGTCTGATCGAGCGTCTGATCGGTGATGACGGCGTGCACCGGTTTCGGCAGTGGATTAAAGAGGCGGCGGTGGCTGGTGTTCGCTCTTCCCAGAACAGGCAGACCATTGACCGGATGATCGATGAGTTGTTCGCCGGCCTGTTGGCTCGACCGGTCGGCCGGCTTGATCATTTGATTCCCGCCGGGGTCCGGGACGGTCTGTACCGGTCCCTGCAGCGACTGGCCACAACGATCCTGGTCTCCGAGGTGCCCGGCGTGGTGAAATCGATCAATATCAACAGGATCGTTACCGACCGGATCGACTCGTTCGATCTGCTCCGGGTCGAGCAATTGCTGCTCTCCATCATGCAGGAGCAGTTCAAGTATATAAACCTGTTCGGGGCGCTGCTCGGCTTCGTGATTGGGTGTGTCAACATCGTTTTTCTTTACTTTCGCTGAGTATTGTCTGCAAACCGTTCTCAACCGAGCGCCATCGGGCGCAATGTCCTTGACAGGGGAAGGTGTTACGAATAAAGGGTAGAAGAGGTGATCAAGCTGGAAAAATCGGGGCGATCACCGTCATTGAATATGCTGCTGGACGCTCCGGCACGATATCGAGCGGGGTCGCTCGATAGGAATGAAACACCTGGAGCATGCAACCGACAACGCCGTGAACCGGTAATCGCAACAGCGCCCGATAAGGCGCAGGAGCCATGGAAAAGGAAGAAAAAAAACAAGCAACACGCGCAGGCAAGCGTCCGGACGCTTCCCGGCCCCGGAAGAAGGAGACAGCCGAGCAATCCGTTGCCGCTGCTTCACCAGAACCGTCGGCCGATGCACCGGTAGACGAAACCGTCGCTACGGACACGGAGTCCAAAAAAGGGAAAAAGACCCTGTATCGAGTCAGGTTCTTTTATGAATGGTGCAAATCATGCGGTATCTGCAGCGCCATGTGCCCGGTGAAAATTATCCTGGTTGATGAACAGGGCCACCCCTTTATCGAAGACGAAGATGCCTGTATCGGCTGCCGGAACTGTGAAATTCACTGTCCCGATTTCGCCATAACCGTCAAGAAGCGTTTCCCGGAAAGGAGGAAGACCAATGGCATCAGCTGAAGCGGGAAAAAGAGTTCTCCTACAGGGCAATGAGGCCGTAGTGCACGGCGCCCTCGCTGCCGGCTGCCGGTTTTTTGCCGGTTATCCGATCACACCGGCTTCTGAAATCAGCGAGTTGCTGTCGGTGATGTTGCCCAAGGTGGGTGGAACCTTTATCCAGATGGAAGATGAAATCGCCTCCATGGGCGCAATTATCGGCGCCTCGCTGGCCGGGGTGAAATCGATGACCGCAACCAGCGGCCCCGGTTTTTCACTGATGCAGGAAAATCTCGGCTATGCCTGTATTACCGAGGTCCCCTGCGTGGTCGTCAACGTCATGCGCGGCGGCCCGAGTACCGGATTGCCGACCAACGTTTCCCAGGGCGACGTGTTGATGGCCCGCTGGGGGACCCACGGTGATCATCCGATCATCGTACTTGCCGTGTCCTCAGTCAGTGATTGCTTTTCGATAACCGTGAAGGCTTTTAATCTCTCGGAAAAATACCGGGTACCGGTCATCCTGCTCTCTGATGAGGTCGTGGCCCATACCCGTGAATGCGTGGTGCTGCCCACCACCGATAAGATCAGGGTCGTCGACCGGGTCGCGCCGAGCGTGCCCCCCGAGTGGTATAAGCCGTATGCCGATAATAACCGCGGCGTTCCGGATATGGCCGCTTTCGGAGAGGGCTACCGGCACCATGTCACCGGCCTGGTCCATGACGAGCGGGGGTATCCGACCCAGCAACCCAAGGAGATCGAGCAGTTTCTGATGCGCCTGCATGATAAGATCACCAAAGGGTTCTCGGAGATCATGATGACCAAGGGCCATTTGCTCGAAGATGCCGAAGTCTGCGTCATTGCTTACGGGTGTGTCTCACGGGCGGCGATGATGGCGGTCAAGAAGGCACGAGAGCAGGGGATCAAGGCCGGTATGCTGCAGTTGATTACGCTCTTTCCGTTTCCGCGCAAAGCCGTGGATGCCGTGTTACGGCAATGCAAGGCAGCGATCGTTCCGGAGCTCAATCTGGGGCAGATGGCACGAGAGATCAATCGGGTTAATCAGACCGGTACCCGGGTTATCAAACACAATCGCATTGACGGCCAGATGATCACTCCTGACGAAATTCTCAAACAGATTCTTGGTGCCGCATGAACGAGCCCTGTCTTCTGACCGGCTTCTACCCGGCGACCAGGCACCGTTTTGTGCTTTCGATTGTGCGACCGTTTCCGGCCGATAACCCAAGAGATTGTTTCCGGCTGAGCGGCGGCGAGCGCAGGAGTTGTCAATACCCCAAGGAGAAACGATATGGTAGTTGAATCTGAAGTCATACGTCATGAATACTTACGGCATGACAAAAAATTTCCCCATGTCTGGTGTCCCGGTTGCGGCAACGGCATCGTGCTCGGCTCGCTGCTCCGCGCCATCCATGAACTTGAACTGTCCAAGGACGAGGTGGTTGTTGCCTCGGGCATCGGCTGTTCCAGCCGGCTGACCACCTATATCGACTTCAACACGCTGCATACCACGCACGGGCGGGCCCTGACCTTTGCCACCGGTGTGAAATTGGCCAAGCCGCGCTTAAAGGTCATTACCGTCATGGGCGATGGCGATTCCACCGCCATCGGCGGAAACCACTTCATCCATGCCGCGCGCCGCAATATCAATATCACCGCGATCATCATCAACAACAGCACCTACGGTATGACCGGCGGGCAGTATTCTCCGACCACCCCGTACGGCAGCAAGTCGACCACCTCCGTGTATGGTCACGTGGAGCATGATTTTTCCATCGCCGAACTGGCGGTCACCGCCGGTGCGGCGTTTGTCGCACGCGGCACTGTCTACCATGCGGCGCAACTTGATAAGTTAATTCAACAAGCGATCTTAAAGCGTGGTTTTTCCGTGGTTGAGGTTATTTCCAACTGCCATGTTCAGCACGGCAGGAGGAATAAGCTCGGCGATGCCGTCACGATGATCACCGGTTTTCGGGATCGTGCGGTACCGGTTGCCAAAGCCGCCAAGATGAGCGCCGAAGAGATGAAAGATAAATTCACCATCGGTGTTCTCTGCGATATCGATAAACCGGTTTCGACCGAAGAATACGATCGCATCCGGGAGGAGTCCTGCAATCTGCCGAAATGATACTGTCTCTGCGGTATCATCGGCGTTGCAACCAACGCCGTATGGCTGTTCGGGAAATAATGTGTCAGGTTACCCGCAGCGTGGAACACGCCGGTGACAAACGAATAGAGGATTGAACATGAAAAACGAACCTCGTTACGAAATCCGCTTCAGCGGTTCGGGAGGACAGGGAATTATCACCGCCGCCGTCGTCTTTGCCGACGCCGTCGGCACCCTGGACGGAAAATACGTCTGCCAGACGCAGAGTTACGGGCCCGAGGCCCGCGGCGGGAAAAGCAAGGCAGAAGTGGTCATTTCCAGCGAACCGATCGACTACCCGAAGGCCATGCATATCGATCTGCTGCTGGCAATGACGCAGGCTTCCTGCGATGCCTATTTTTTTGATATCAAGCCCGATGGCCTGCTGATCGTCGATGCGGGCCTGGTCGATCAATTGCCGACCAGCCGGGCCGTCGCCATTCCCTTTACACAGATCGCCCGCAAGGAGATCGGTCGCGAGTTGGTGGCCAATATGGTGGCGCTTGGTTCGGTGGCCTATCTGAGTGGTCAGGTCAACCTGAAAAACCTTGAGAAAACGCTGCTTTCACGAATACCGAAAGGGACCGAGAACATGAATCGGGACGCCCTGCAGGCTGGTATAGAAGAGGCGAAAAAGGTCGATCTTTCCGGTTTGCCCCGCTCATTTTCCGACGAGTGGGAAGCTGAAGTCTGATCGGATCACACGGGCAGCAGCACCGGCCTCTTGAACGCGACCGCGACGGTGACGGCGTCGGGGA
>CAZSOA010000246.1:0-4692 GCA_964608305.1 uncultured Desulfofustis sp.
CTTGTTCGCCGCGGGCAGGTTTGACGACGATTCGCTTATGTCGTCGGCAGAAGTCGGCGACGGTCTCGGGGTCGCGGACGACCTGCTGGTCGGGAACGCGCAGGTCGGCACGACGCAGCAGGGTCCGGGTGACGGCTTTATCGTCACACCAGCTCATCGCCACTGCCGAGGTCAGGTCGCTGAGTGATTCGCGACAGGTAAGCACTCGCCCACCCAGTGACAGGCGAAAATAGCCGTTTTCCGCATCGATCACCTCGACGCCGATGCCCCGACGCCGTGCCTCATCGGTAATGATCCTGGCGTAGATATTGAGTTGTTCTTCCGGGTTCGGGCCAATGAAGAGCGGGGCGTTGATGGAATTCTTCTTTTTGATGCAATAGACCGGAACCTGCTCGAAACCGAGCTTTCCATAGAGGGCAATCGCCTCCTGATTGGTATGGACGACCGATAGGTCGATGAATCGGCGACCATGTTCGATGCAGGTGATGATCAGCTCACGTACCAGCGCTTCCCCGACTTTCGGTATCCGGCATTGCGGATCGACGGCCAGCGCCCAGAGGCTTGCCCCGTTATCCGGGTCGTTGAATGCACGGTAATGATCGACACCGGTGATCGCACCGACAATGTCACCGCTGGCGTCATCTCTGGCGACCAGTATGATCAACCGCTCGTCGTTGATTGCCATGGCGTAAAACCCTGGATACGCAGGGACCATGCCGCGGGCGCGATAAATCCTGTTCAGGGCTGCCTCGTCGTCGCCCAAGTGCAGCGGCAGCACCGTTATTCCCGGAAAACCATTTGGTACGGCCCGGTAATTGTCAAAATCGAGACGATAGGTAAGTGATGGGTCGAGGAATAGTTCCTGTGGTGCATACGAAGCAACCACATGGGGGTTGCTCATGTACATGGCGACGTCGCGGCGGCCTTTCTCTTCCCGGCAAATGGTATCGGCGAGTGTGCGGGGATCAGTAAATGTCTGACCGAAGATCAATCGCCCCCACCCGCAATCGACGCTGACGTCTGCAGCGATCTGCTCCTGAGATTCGCCGGACAGCGGTGTTCCCCAGTGTTTCAGCGAACACATGCAGGTTGGGTCGAGCGGATTTTTGCAGGTGCGGTCCATTGCCGTGTCTCTCTGGTTCAGATGTTATTCGTTTGCAACCACATCTCGAGCAGGGCGGCCTGCCAGAGCTTCGAACCACGCAGCGGCGTCAGGTGACCGGCGGGATCATCGAGCAGCCGTCTGATATAATCCTGGCGGAACAGGCCGCGATTCCGTGCGGTGTCACTGGTCAGGCAGGTTCTTACCAGGTCGAGATACGGCCCTTCGATATGCTTGAGCGCCGGAACCGGAAAATAGCCTTTCTTGCGGTCGATAACCGCATCCGGGATAACGCTACGGGAGGCCTCCTTGAGGATCCATTTGCCGGATTCGCGGACCTTGATCTCCGGCGGCATGGTGGCGGCCAGTTCGACAAGTTCATGGTCGAGAAACGGAACACGGGCCTCGAGGCCGGCGGCCATGGTCATATTGTCCACCCGCTTCACCGGATCGTCGACCAGCATGACGGTGGTATCGATACGCAGTGCCTGATCGACGGGATGATCGGCGCCGGGTTGGGAAAACGCCGCGGTAACATATGCGCGACTGTAATCTTCAGCAACCAGCTTGCCGTGCACCATGTCGGAAAACTCGGCATGATCGCGATCAAAAAAGGCCCGGCAATAATCATGGGCCGGATCACTGCTGTCTTCAAGTTGGCGATACCAGTGGTAACCACCGAACACTTCATCGGCGCCCTGGCCGCTTTGCACCACCTTGACGTGTTTGGCCACCTCCCGGGAGAGCAGGTAAAAACCAATATTGTCGTAGCTGACCATCGGTTCCGACATGGCGCCGATGCAGCCAGGCAGATTATCGAGCAGTTCGGCGGACGGCACGAAGATCTGGTGATGTTCGGTGGCAAAGGTGTCGGCGATGATATCGGAGTAATAAAATTCATCGCCTTGCTCGCCACCGGCCGCTTCAAACCCCACGGAGAACGTGCTGAGCCCGTTCTGACCCTGTTCGGCGAGCAGGCCGACCAGCAGACTGGAGTCCACACCGCCGGAAAGCAGCACGCCGACCGGGACGTCGGCAATCATGCGCCGCTGTACGGCCTGGCGCAACGAGTCGAGGAGCATCTGTGACCAGTCTTCCGCTGAACGGAGATTATCATCGTCGCTCTGGTTAAAATTCAGCTGCCAGTAGGTTTGTTCGGTAAACGTACCGTCCGGTTCATAGACCCGAATGGAGGCCGGCGGCAGTTTGGTGATGCCGTTGCAAATGGTGTGCGGGGCCGGTACGACTGCATGCCAGTGCAGATAATGGTGCAGTGCAATCGGGTTGATGGACCTATCAACGGTCGGTTCGGTGAGCAACGCCGGCAGGCTCGAGGCAAAACGGAGACGCTTCGGTTGGGCGTGAAGATACAGCGGTTTGATACCGAGCCGGTCGCGGGCCAGTATCAGCCGGCCACTGTCACGTTCGTGGATGGCAAAAGCGAACATCCCGTTGAACCGCTTGACGCAATCGACACCCCAGGCATGGTAGGCCTTCAGGATGACCTCGGTGTCTCCTTCGGAAAAGAAGCGATAGCCGGCTTTTCCTAAGTCGTTTCTGAGATCGCGGTAGTTATAAATGCAACCGTTGTAGACGATATCGAGGCCAAGAAAGGGGTCGCTGAGCGGCTGCCGGGATTGTTCCGATAAATCGATAATCTTCAGGCGACGGTGCCCAAGCGCCACCCGGTTATGTTGCAGGATCCCCGCTCCATCAGGACCGCGCGCGGCCATGACCGCCATCATCCGATCGACAGCAGGCAATGCTGCCGGGGTGTTATCAAAGCGTACGTCGCCGGCTATTCCACACATAAAATCCTCTTGCTATTCGAGCGCTTCCGGATGGTTTGCAAACCATCGGAGCAGATCGAGAGGAGATGGCACGGTCGGCCATCAACAACACCCGGGGGCTCGAGTTTGTATAAAATAATATTACACAATAATATAACTGCGGACTGCTGTCAAGGAGCCGCAACCGAGTCTCGACCGGCCCAAAAATAGTTGCGGTACGTGGTTGAAAAACCCAATTGATGTTTTATTTGTTGAAATTTTGTTGTCTACATTATTTTCACAATCGAGGTTGCCCGGCTCAGGTGGGTAACGATCTTCCGCAGTGTTTGGTGGATGAAGTACGATGAAAAGAACTATAGAGTCGCTGGCGCAGCAGACATTTGACGTCGTTATAATCGGTGGCGGGATAACCGGTGCCTGTCTGGCCCATGATGCGGCGTTGCGGGGAATCCGCGTCGCGCTGGTGGAAAAAGACGATTTCGGCATGAGCACGTCCGCCGCTTCGTCCAAGCTGTTGCACGGCGGGATCCGCTATCTGCAGAAACTGCAGTTCGGCAAGGTGCGTGAATCGGCGCGGGAGCGTACCTATTTCCAGGTGATCGTTCCGCATGCGACGACCGTCGTGCCGTTTCTCGTCCCGACCATTCGGGGCAGCCTGATGAAGGGCAAGAGCGCCTTGCTTGCCGGCATGACCATGTATCGACTGCTGTGCACCGGGCTGAATGGTTTGATCAAAGACCCGAGCAAACGGGTTGCCCATGGCGCCTTGTATTCACGGCAACAGGTACTCGAGTGGACTCCTCTCCTGCACGGTGTTGACGGCCTCAACGGTGCGCATACCCTTTATGAAGTGCATATGCATAACTCAGAGCGGGTCACCCTGGCTTTTCTGAAAAGCGCCGCCGCACATGGTGCCGTACTGGCCAATCATTTACCGGCAACCGGTTTTGTTCAGGAAGGCGATCGGATAGCAGGAATCACCTGCCGGGACAAAGAGCGTGGCCAGGATATCGTGATCCGCTCGACCATTGTTATCAATGCTGCGGGGCCGTTTTTGCCCGGCTTGAACCGTTTGTTGCCCGGCGCCCGGCTGCGCAAGCAGACCACCGGATTCTCCAATGGCGTGCATCTGGTCACCCGCCAACTCGAGAGTCGTTTCGCTCTGGCGCTGAGCAGCGGGAAAAAGACTGAAGGTCTGGTCACCCGGGGCGGCCGTCATATTTTTATCATGCCGTGGCGCGGCCGGTCGCTGATTGGTACCACCAATGTACCGTTTCACGGGAATCTGGAAGATGTCCGGGTTACCCGTCGCGATATTGTCGACTTCCTGCAGGATATCAACGCTATTGTTCCCGGCGCCGCTTTGCGGGAGGCTGACATAGAGTATGCCTTTACCGGGCTTTATCCGCTGATCAGCGATGAAATCAAAACCGATACGTATCAAGGGACCGGTGATTATCAAGTGGTCGACCATGCCGGCCAGGACGGCCTCGAGGGCATCGTTTCGGTGCTCGGCGCCAAGTACACGACGGCGCGGGCCATCGCCGAACAGGCGATCGACATCGTTGGAAAGAAACTCGGGCGGCCGCCGGTAGCGTGCCGTACGGCGCGTGAACCGCTGACGGAGGGTGCTGTCGGTAATCTCGAGGATTTCATCAGGGGCAAACAGGAACAATACCGTGATCTGCTCGACCGTGAAAGCATTCGTCACCTGATCGTCTCCCATGGCACTGCCGTGGATGAGGTGATTGCTTATCTGCGGCGGACCGACGGCTATCTGGAGCGCTTATCCGATGAGCG
>CAZSOA010000247.1:0-4662 GCA_964608305.1 uncultured Desulfofustis sp.
ATCCTCCACATGAATCATGTTCTCGATGTCGTCTCTGGCGGGCGCGGTGAGCCGTTCCTCACTCCGGGTCTCGCCGCCATCGCTGCAATGACGAGGCGGCGCTATCCCGTTATTCAGCACACGGTCATCAGCAATTTCATCACATTCAAGCCGGAAGTTGTACAGGCAATGCTGGATTCCGGAGTTCATTTCCTCATTTCCGTTAATGCTGCGACGGCGGCGACATATAACACCATCACCGGCATCAATCAGTTTCATGGGGTTATCGAACATATTCGCCGCCTGGCGGCAATGCGCCGTGAGCGAAGAAGCAGAGCCCATCTTGCTCTGTCAATGATCCTGATGAATCAGAATATCAAAGAGTTGCCAGGCTTTATCCGCTTGGCAGCAGAACTGGGTGCTGATGAGGTAAAAACATTGTACGTCAGAGTTTACCCACGTGCGTATCGGCAGAAGCAGGGCCGGGCAAGCGAACTGCATGATGATGATTCTCTCTTTTATCATCAACAACTTGCAGATGACACGGTGCTGGAGGCAGAGCGGATTGCTCGTGCGTGTGGCGTTCAGTTCGACCACGAACCTCTTTTTGCCCGCTCGTTCACGAAACAACGTGATTGCTGCGAAGCCTGGAAATCCCTGTTTGTCAACTTTAATGGCGATGTTTACCCCTGTCCGGCCAGTGAAATCCTGTTCAAACCGAAGGTCGATGCCGGTATATACGCCAGTGGCAATATACTCCGTCAGCATTGGACGGAATTTTGGAATAATCCATTCTGGCAGGCCGTTCGCTCAAGTAATATGAGGAGCAACGAAAAGGACGTCGTTCCGGAGTGTCGCTGTTGCGGCAATGCCATCAACTGGCTTGGCAGCCGGGCACAGCAGGCGCATATCCTGGATTGGGAAGCGGCAAAGAGATCATCGCTGAAACTATGAACGGAACGCGACCGGAACTCTCAGCGGTTATTTGTACCCGAAATAGAGAACGATTCATTCAGGCATGTGTCGAAAGCTTGCTGAAGCAGACTGCCGAACGATCGGCTTACGAGATACTCGTAATAAACAATGGTTCCACGGACGGTACCAGGGGCATCTTGCAACCTTTCATCGAAAGGCAAGAAATTCATGTTGTCGACGAACCCGTGGCTGGTTTGTCCCGTGCGCGTAATACCGGGTGGAAAAGAGCGCGCGGAGCCTATGTCGGATATATTGATGATGATGCCGTGGCTGAACCAAGCTGGGTTAGGTCTGCTTTACAGGTTTTTCAATCGGTTCGCCCGATGCCCAGTTGGGTTGGTGGGCCGATTGAACTCTCATGGGAAACCGCACGGCCGAGCTGGGTGGACGACGAACTCTCGGTGCCATTGGGGTTTCTGCACTGGGGTGATTTCCCGCGACAACTGACACTGCAGGAGCGACTTGGGGGAGGAAACAGTATTTTCCCCCGTGCTTTGCTGGCAAGGCTTGGTGGTTTTGATGAGCGGCTTGGGCGAGGTGCCAGCGGCCTTCTTTCCGGTGAGGAAACGCAATTGCAGCATCGAGTGCAGCAGGCTGGCGGGACGCTTTACTACCATCCGGGGATCTGTATTCACCATTTTGTGAGCCGGGAAAGGGCATCGACAGCATGGTTTTATAAACGATATTTTTGGGGCGGTGTTACGGACACCATCATGGCCCGCACACTTCGCAGTACACATATAGAACGTGTCGACAATATTGCAGGTAGTGTGGTGAATGGGCGAATCAGAAAGGTAGCACGGCTGTCAGAGAACGTGGCGTGCTCTCTTGGAATGGGGCTTTCTTCGTCGCGCACGATTCGTGCCAGGATCTATCTGGCTTATGTGTTTGGCCGATTATACGGAATGTATTACGGGAAGCGTTACATGCAGGCTGATGGCTCACGTTGATTGGAGTATAATTATCCCTTCCGCCAGGCCGGAGCGTGTCGCGGGAACGGTCCGATCCCTCGTTATGCAAAGCCTTGCGGCCGGGAATTGCGAAATTCTGGTTGTGACGCCTCATGCCAACGCGGTGCACATAGACGCAAAAACAGTTGTTCAACTGCGTGTCATCCAGACAGGAATTCTGCACTCTCCGGGACGTATGCGAAATATCGGGGTACAAGAGTCCCGGGGAGCGTACTTGTTTTTTCTTGATGATGATTGTTTTGCCCCGTCACGTATCTTAGAAGATATGGCGCACGTTTTGCGGTCCAATGACCGGGTCGGCGCTGTCGGCTGCCGGGTGGTGGCATGGGAACAAACATTTTGGAACCAATGTGCAGACCATGCCCTGTTCACCGCCTATCAGGCGAAAACGGCCGGCTCGGTCGAAGGACTTGGCTCAGCCGCTCTGGCTGTGCGGCGAGAGGCTTTTCTGGCGGCCGGTGGTTTCGATGAGGAACTGATGGCCTCTGAGGACTGGGATTTCAGCCTGAAACTGCGCAAGCAAGGATGGCTTTGTTGGTTTGCCCCGGAAATAGAAGTACGCCATGATCATCGCCGGGGTAGTTTTCGTGCCATCCTGGGTGCTGCCTGGAATTACGGCAAAGCGTCCGGGCTGATCGTACAGCAGCGACACGAAGCGACAGTTTCGTGGGTGGCACGGTTGTTGGTAGCGGCCGCGCGCAAAAAACTCTATTGGCTGGTGATGTTGCCGTATAGCGGTTTTCTTACGTTGGTTTGGGTTTTTGAAACGAGGCCTTTGAAAATGCTTCCCTGCATGCCTGTTCTTTTTTTGGCAAGATTCTCATATCAGTGTGGCGTGCTCAAGGCTTTACAGGGTGCAAAGAAGTGACGGTTGTGTTGGGCTCGTTTACATTGTTGCAGCGCTCGGTTTATGTATGAAGCGATGAGAAAAATGATTGCTATTGTCATTCCTGTCTATAACGAGGCTGCGGTAATAGCCGAGGTTATCCGGGAAATTCAGGCGGCGGGCGATTATCTTATTGTTGTTGTGGATGACGGCAGCAAGGACGATACTTTCCATAAGGCAAAGACGTGCATTGGTGCTATTGTCTTGCGTCATCGGATCAATCGCGGCAAGGGTGCGGCGATCAAGACCGGCATCATGGCGGCGAACCGGCTCGGGGCGCATATTATTGTGACAATAGACGGCGACGGCCAGCATGATCCGAACGATATCGATGCACTGATTCAACCGATTCAAGAGGGGAGAGTCGAGGTCGTTCTCGGAACGAGGGCGAAGAAAAAAGGGGAGATGCCGTTTTTGAAGATCCTTGCCAACAAATTCGGCAATACCGTAACCTGGTTGCTCTACGGAATGCACGTTTCGGACAGCCAGTCCGGGTTTCGGGCTTACTCGCGTTTTGCTGCGCAGATTATTGATACGAAAGCTGACAAATATGAATACGACAGTAAGGTGATTCGGGAGATAAATAGCAATCGACTATCCTATACCGAAGTTCCGATAAAGGTTCGTTACACTGAATATTCTATGGGAAAGCCGCAGAAACAAGGGTTTGTTAATGGTGTCAAGACAATGTTCAGAATGATATGGGATCTAATTGCCTGATCAGCAAAATGAATGAGTGGTGACCGATGAAAATTCATATCTATCAGATCGTCGTCGTCTCGATAGCTTCAATAATGTTGTTCCAGGGTGCGAAAGAATTCTTCAAGCGCGAATCCGGACAGACATTTCTCAAGTTTGCCGTTCGAGTCATCGTGTGGGGTGGGATGGCGCTCGTCGCAATCTATCCCAATTCCACAATTTTTATTGCACGATTTCTCGGCATTGAGGACAACATTACGGCGGTTATGATTATCGGCTTTTTATTTGTTTTTCTGTTGATCTTCAAACTGCTTTCTGCGATAGAAAAAATCGAGCAGAATATCTCCGAACTCACGAGAAAAGAAGCACTTTCGCAGTTGTCCTTGCCTCCTCCTGCCGATGAAAGCAAAAGCGATCGGCCGTAGCACGCTAGCAATCGCTGGTTATGTTTGCCTAGGGCTGTGGTTGCTGACGACAGGTGCAGCGCTGACCGGCATGTACAAGCTTTGGTGGGAGCGGGAGCGACAAGATTATTGGGGGAAGGACCCTGTTGAACAGCGGCTCGTGGTCTGGCAAAGGGCCGGCTTGCAGGAGCGCTTGCTGGAGACGGTCGAGCATCTGCAACAGAGCTGGCCGGCAACGGTCAACTATAGCCTGATCGGCGATCCGGTGAAGTTGTCATATGCTGCGTATCTCTTGCTCCCAAGATTGCCAGCGGGGGGGAGTGAATACGCTCTTCACGATTCAGGGGTTTATAAGCCTGAAAATATTGGTGCACAGGCGACTGGTGCAAGTGACACAAAGAATTCCCCCCGCGGCATCCTTTGCGCTTTGTTTCTGCTCGCCGGTTTATCGCTGTGTGTCAAGCGCTGGCGGCCGTTATCTTTTCTTAGTTTTCCTGAGGCCACCGCGTGTGTTTTTCTCTTGGTCATGGCTATTTCGCTGCTTACCAGGGCTGCTACCGGCTCGGCAGCTTCCGGGTTTGTTGTCGTTACCGGCATGTCGCTGGTCGCCTGGTTAACGCTGGTCGCATTATGGCTGAAGGGCGGCTGGAAAGTGGTGTGGCGAGTTGCTCTGCCGCAGTCGATCTCTATTCTCGGATTGCTGAGTATCGGCATCATTGGCGCGAGTGTTCTCTGGGCGCTGGTGATG
>CAZSOA010000248.1:0-4652 GCA_964608305.1 uncultured Desulfofustis sp.
GGTGGAGCCAACCGCGCTCGTTTCGATGCGCATCGCCATATTGCCCTGGACGAGCGGCAGTCCCCCGGGCAATTGCAGGTTGAGCATGCCGTTGGGATCTTCATAGGTGCGGACACCGAGCTGCTGGGCGAGGTCCTTGACGAGCACGTCGCGCTGGTCGCGGGCGCTGTTGGCCATCTGTCCGCGGATCTCGATGTTGAAGATGCGCTCGTTGAGGTCGGCAATCGTCTTGAGTTTGTCGTTGATGTCTTCGACCTTGGCGACGATGGTGTCGTTGATGTTCTCGGTGATCGTGTTGAGTTCGTTGGCGGTATTATTGAAATGCACCGCCAGCAGTTCGCCGCGCTGGATGACCGTGTCGCGCAGCACCAGGTCGCTCGGGGAGGCGGAGAGTTCCTGCCAGGCGTCGAAGAAGCGGTCGATATCGGTGGCGATGTTCTCGTCGGTGATGTTGAAGATCCGTTCCAGTTCGCTGAGCGTCCGGGCCTTGCCGTTGGCAAAACCGAAGTCGATATGCTTGCTCTGCAACTGGGCCTGCAAAAAGACATCGTGGTCGCGGCGGACGTTGTCGATCTTGACGCCCTGGCCGATGAAAAAGTCGCCGAAATTGGTGGCCGGGTACGGCGAGAGCTGGGCGGACTGCCGGGAGTAGCCCTCGGTGTTGACGTTGGAGATATTGTTGCCGACGATCTCGATCGACTTCTGGTTGACTTCCAGCGAGGTGCGGGCGGCATTGAGCGCGTTGAACAGTCCGGCCATGTCAGATTTTTCCCGATAAGAGTCTGCCGTGCACCTGGGCGGGGACCGTTCCGGCGTCCGCTGCATAGGTCGAGGTGACCGTTCGTTTGCCGAAGAACTCCATGGTCTCCCTGATCCAGCCCAAAGTGGTTCTGAACAGGAAGGCGTTGCGCCGGTTTTCCTCGCGGATCTGGGCGGCAAGCTCGCGGTCGGTCGGGTCAAGCTCGTTGGCGAGCGCGAGCATGTTGATCAGGTCTTCTTTTTCCCGGGTCACCCGTTCGAGGCGCGCCAGGTCCAGCCGGGTGGCGTGGCTGCGTTCCTCGAGGATCAGGTCGCGCAGTCGCACGAGCTTATCGTGGGTGGATGCGGGTGTCATCGGTTCTGTCCGGTTTCGATCAGGTAGTGTACGAGCGATGCAGCTACCTTGCGGATATCCGGCTCATAGGTGCCGGCGGCGACCTGCTCCTTGAGCTGCTGGACCTTGGCGGCACGCTCGGCCTCGGCGGCGCTGCCGCTCGACTGGGCCTTGTTCACGCCCTGCAGGACCGAGGAAAACTCAACCTGGTCGGTTTTTTTCGTCTCGCCGGGTTTGCCGGCCGGCGCTTTGGCCGGCTTTTTCGGGCCGCCGATGTGCGGCGGGCCGCCGACTCCGAAGAAGTCGATCATCATGGCTTCACCTGTCTGGTTCGCTTATGCGGGTTCATTTCCGTTTGCCCATGCATCAAGTTTCTGCAGGACCGCGTCGTAGGTCTGGTAGGAGATATCCGGCAGCCAGCCGCCGAACGCTTCGCGTGCTTCATTGAAGCCGCGTTCGACTCCCTCCAGGATAGCGTCCAGCCGGGTGGGGTCGTTGCCGGCCAGCGCAATGGCAAAATCTACAATACGGTCGCTGGTTTGTTCAACCCCGAAGTAGCCGTCCTCGGCGATCAGCGCCTGGGCGTCCTCCGGGCTCATTGTCTGCAGGTCGATCTCTTTGTCGCCGGAGCTCAGGGTGACATCCAGGCCCTGCTGGCGAAACAGTTCGACGATATAGCTGCGCAGCAGGTCGAGCGCCGCGGTGCTGTGTTCGGCGACGGTGCCGGTGCTGTTGTACGTGGCGCTTTCTTCAACCCGGAAGTAGCTGAGATCGACCCGGTCGCCGGTGATCCCGGTTTTTTCGTCGGTTGCGCCGCCGATGCTGAGCTGGGCGACGGTGATCGAGCGGTTGTAGGTTGCGTGCGCGCTGTAGCCGAACGGGCTGTTGTCAATGGTCTGTAGCATGTCATCCGCCTCCGTGCGTCTGAAACGTTGTGCCTCCCTGCACCCAGGCAACGCGTGGTTGCTGTTTTCCTGCTCTTTATATCGGCAGGCGCGGCGGAGAAGTTAAGAAAAAAAAGGAGGGGCGGCGGAGGACGGCGCCGGCGGGCGGTCAGCGCTCGATTCGGTTTTCGACGAGGTGGCGCAGCTGCTCGAACATCGCCTCACCGATGCCGATGCCGCTGCCGGCGCTGGCGGAACGGGCCAGTTCCATGTCCAGCGTCTCCTCGTAGATCTCGGTGGCGAGGTTTTTTTCGATCAGGCCGCCTTCGGGAACGGTCTTGCGCATCGCCTTGAACAGCTCGTTGATGTAGATGGCCTCGAACTCGCGGGTGTATTCGCGCAGTTCGTGGAGGTCGCGCTGTTTTTTCTGCTGTGCGTCAAACGTCGGTTTGCCGGCCGAGAGCAGGGCGCGGGGGTCGATGGGGGTGAGGATCATGGTTGGGCTCCGGGCGGGGGGATTTGCCGGCTTTGGGGTTGGACTGGTCGGTCATAGCTGTGGCTGCTTTGCCGGTTTTGTGCTTGGACTGGTCGATCATACCTGCGGCTGCTGCGCTGCGGCCTGATCGGCTGTGCTCCGCGGCCGGCAGACAGGCCATCCCTGGCCTGGCCCGCCGGTTGCGGACGTCCTGTCCGCAACCCTTCGGGCCTGTTGCTGCGCCCTGCCGGGCCTCCACGATGCAGCCTCCGGCATGATCGACCAGTCTGGGGTAGTGCGGTCTATGAGGCGACGATTCATGAGGGTGGTTGTTGGGTGGTTAGAGGATGATCAGTTCGCCGTGCAGGGAGCCGGCGGCCTTGATCGCCTGGAAGATGGCGATCAGATCGCGCGGGGTGGCGCCGATGGCATTGAGGGCGGAGGCGATCTCGCCGATACTGACGCCCTCGTCGAGGTTGAGCACGGTGAGCCGGCCTTCGTCCTCGGTGAAGCTCAGGTCGGTGCGCGGGACCGCTACCGTCTCGCCTTCGGCGAACGGGTTGGGCTGGAAGACGTCGGCCCGTTCGTCGATGATCAGGCTGAGGTTGCCGTGCGAGACGGCCACCGTCGAGAGCTTGACGTCGCGTCCCATGACGATGGTGCCGGTGCGCTCGTTGACGACCACCCGGGCGGTGGCGTCGGTGTCGATTTCGACACCCTCGATCTCGGCGATGAAAAAGACCACCGAATCGCGGAACAGTTCGGGGATGGTTACCGTCACCGTCCCGGAATCGGTCGGATACGCGGTGTCCGGGCCGAACAATTCGTTGATCTTCTGGGTGATATTGGCAGCCGTCGTAAAATCGGCGGTGTCCAGCTGGTACTGGAGGTAGCCGGTGGAGCCGAGATCGACCGGTACTTCCCGCTCAACCTTGGCGCCGTTGGCGATCCTGCCGGCGGTCGGGTGGTTTTTCTGAACCGTGGCGGCCCGGCCGCCAAACGAGAAGGCGCCGTTGGTCACCATCCCCTGGGCTACGGCATAGACCTCGCCATCGGCACCGCGCAGCGGGGTCATCAGCAGGGTGCCGCCGGAGATCGATTTGGCGTCGCCGATCGACGATACCTGGACGTCGATCGTTGAGCCGGGTCGGGCAAACGGCGGCAGTTCGGCGGTGACCATGACCGCGGCGACGTTTTTGAGCTTGATATTGCGCAGCTCGTCCGGGTCGGCGGTGATGCCGTTGCGCACCATCAGGTTGTAGATGGCCTGCAGCGTAAAATACGACTTCTTCATGTCGTCGCCGGTGCCGTCGAGGCCGGTGACCAGGCCGTAGCCGAGCAGGCTGTTGCCGCGCACCCCGTTGAGCTTGGCGATATCCTTGAGGCGGGCGGCGTCTGCCGGGATTGCGGGCAGCGAGAAAACGATGACGATGAGCAGCAGGGCGGACAGCAGCAGAAGACGTTTTGTCGGGATCGTTGTTATCATCAGAGGGTACCTGAGAAAATGATGCTAAAAGGGCCAAACATGGTCGATTGCCCGGCCGAGCCAGCCCGGTTCCTGTTTGTCGGCGATCGGTCCGCGACCGGTGTAGGAGATCCGGGCGTTGAGGATCTTGTTCGAGTTGACGGTGTTGCCGGCGGTGATGTCCACCGGCCGGACGATGCCGGAGAGGTAGATGACCTGCACCTCGGCATTGACCATCACCTCCTTGCCGCCCCGGACCTTGTAGTTGCCGTTCGGGTAGACGTCGATGATCTGCGCCGACAGCGACGCGCTCAGGTCGCCGCTGCGGGCGGTCTTGCCGGAGCCCTGGAACGAGTTGGTGAAGGTGGCGTTGAGCATGTTGCTCATGTCCAGGTTCGAGTCGACGATGAAGTCGTGGTTTTCGAGGCCGAAGAAATTCGGGATGCCGGCCGCGTAGCTGCTGTCCCGGCCCGAACTGGTGGTGGCCTCGCGGGTGGCGCTCGCCTTTTCGGCGATGACGATGGTGACGATATCGCCGACGGCGCGCGCCTTATGGTCGGCGAACAGCGAGCCGGATTGGTTACTCCACAGTGAGCCGTTGGTCCGCACGATCGGCGCCGCTTCATGGATCTCTTCGAGCGGCTCCGGAATAAAGATCACGTCGTTGGATTTCGGGGCGCAGGCCGACAGGAATGCGACCAGGAGCAGCGGCAACAGGGTTTTTCCGTTCATCAG
>CAZSOA010000249.1:0-4592 GCA_964608305.1 uncultured Desulfofustis sp.
GTTTTTCACCGCGCTGGCGGACGAGTGCCGACCTGCGTTTCATCCGGGGTATCTTTGACGACGCGTTGCCGATTATCACCGAAGCGTCGGTTGACGGGTTGCCCCCCGAGGAAGAATTAGACATCGGTGAAGAGGATTTATCCGACGACCTGTGGGAGTATCGTGCGTTGCTGACGCTGGAAAATAATGCCATCGAGCGGAACCCGCTGGCCGTATCCTACTCTTTTATCGGGACGCGCTATGACGAGAATTTGCTGCGGGATTTCGATGTCCACCAGATGCGGCTGACCTGGCGACGGGACTATTCGCCGCGTCTCTACACGTCGTTGGGAGTCGGACCGACGTTTATCGATGTCGAAGACCAGGATGGCGAATGGGACGCCAACGGGCTTGCCGAAATCAACTACGAACTGGAGCGGGGAAACCTTCACTTTGCACTTGAGAAAGGATTCGATACGGCGGATTTCGGCGGGACTTCCGACCGCGGCCTGATCGATTTCTGGGAAGCGAGGCTGAGCCTGAGTTACACCGTGACCGAAAATCTGCGCATGACCGCGCAACTCGCCTATTTGTATGAAGATCGCACGGAACCGCAGATAGGACCGACAGCCGCAACGCCCGACGGTGCCGATGGCCTGGCTGATGCGGAAGTCGAGCCATTCGTCGAGTATCACAACGACCGCTATCGTGCGGCGGTCGGCTTGAGTTATTCCTTCTGGAGATACTATACGGCCGGTATCGACTATGCCTACCTGGTGCAGGATTCAGACCGGCTCTACGATAGTTACGACGAGCATCGACTACTTGTTACGATCTCCTGGCAGATGGAGGTTATGCGTTGGTAGGTTCAAAGTAACGGGCGCGGCGACGAGATGAACATGACAGAGACCATCACCAATTACTTTACCGTCGATGTGGAAGACTACTTCCAGGTATCGGCGTTCGAGAAGGTGATTGAACCGGCTCAGTGGGATAGCTACCCATGTCGGGTGGAGCGCAACACCGATGCCATCCTTGCGTTGTGTGACCGGCATGACGTACGGGGAACCTTTTTCGTCACCGGCTGGATAGCCGAGCGGTATCCCGGACTGGTTCGCGAGATCGCCCGCCGCGGCCACGAAGTGGCCTGCCACAGTTACTGGCATCGGAAAGTCTACGACCTGACGCCCGATGCGTTTCGACAGGATACCGTACAGGCGAAAAAGGTGCTGGAGGATATCATCGGCCGGCCGGTTCTCGGCTACCGGGCGCCAAGCTATTCGATCACCCGCCGGTCGCTCTGGGCGCTTGAGATTCTTGCCGAGCTCGGGTTCGTTTACGATTCGAGCATTTTCCCGATCTACCACGATACCTACGGGATGCCCGATGCGCCGCGCTTTCCCTATCACCTCACGGAATATGGCCTGTGGGAATACCCGCTGACCACACTGTCGGTCGCCAACCTGCGGCTGCCGATTGCCGGCGGCGGTTATTTCCGGCTCTTTCCATACCGGTTCTCAGCCTGGGCGCTGGAGCGTATCAATAGACGCGAGGAGCAGCCGTTCATTTTTTATCTGCACCCATGGGAAATCGACCCGGACCAGCCGCGCATGAACGGCGCCGGCTGGAAATCGCGCTTTCGCCATTACAATAATCTTTCGAAAACAGAAGCCCGGCTGCAACGGCTGCTCAAACGCTTCCGTTTCCGGCCGATAACGGATGATGCCGGCAACCATCTGAATAACTGAGACGCAGCTATGGCAGCATGGTCCGTACAGCGGCTCGTTGATGCGGTCAGCAGAAGGATTGCTCACCAGTTTGGGGTGCGTGCGGCACGGAAAACCAGCAGGGATGCGATTGACCGGATGTGCAGCGCGTCGCTGCTGGTCTTGTGTTATGGCAATATCTACCGCAGCCCGCTGGTGGCGCACCTGCTGCGCCATGATCCCCGGTGTGCCGGTATAGCCGTAAATTCCGCCGGTTTTTACTCAAAAGCCGGCCGGCCCTGCCCGGCAGGATATCTGAAGCTGCTCGGTCGCCGGGGGTACGATCTGAGCGGCCACCGGTCGACGCCGGTTGACCGGAACCATGTTGCTGCGGCGTCGCTCATTGTCATCATGGATCGCTATAATTGGGATTTGCTGCGCCGGCTTGATGCGAAGGCTGCTGCCAAGGCGGTCTGGCTTGGAGCGCTTGCTGACAGCGGGCCGATCGAGATCGATGATCCGTACGGCAGGCCGGACATCGAGGTGGAGCGGATTGTTGAGCAACTGGAACGCGGCGCCCGCAAACTGGCAGCGGCAATCGATAGACGCACGGCTTTGGGGCCGGAGTTGTGAGCGCTCGGCTCTGCGATGCTGTCCGGCAGGTGTTTGGCAGGCGGCGGATCTTTTTTGGCCATCAGTCTGTCGGCGCAGATATCGTTGCCGGGGTGCGGCAGCTGGCCGACCGCTGTCCCGAGACGACCTGCATCATCGAGCAGACCAAACAAAGCGCGCACATGCAAAGGCCCGGCCTGTATCACGCACCGATCGGGCGAAACCGCGACCCGCTTGCGAAAAATAACGATTTTGCCGCCGTTTTGAGCTCCGGCGTCGGGGATGTGGTAGACATTGCCTTGTACAAGTACTGCTATGTGGATATTACCGACGCTACAAATATCTGGGAATTATTCTCGCAATATTGCCGGAACATGCTTAATTTGCAGGAAAGATTCCCAGCAGTCAGCTTTATTCATGTCACCGTGCCATTGACAAGCGTTCAGACCGGGCCACGGGCCTGGGTCAAAAAACTGATCGGCCGGCCGATCGACGGTATGGTGGACAATATCAGGCGTCATGGGTTCAATGAATTGATGCGATCTACATTTGAAAAGCGGGAACCGTTTTTTGATCTGGCGGCGCTCGGCGCCACGAGGGCGGACGGTTCCCGTTCGTGTTTTCACCATCGGGGTGCCAGGTACCCGGCGCTTGCCCCGGAACTCACGCCAGACGGCGGGCATCTCAACGAGCGGGGCCGTGAAATGGTTGCCGGAGCCCTGCTCAGGTTGCTTGCTTCGCTTGATTCACCGGAGACCGCAGCATGAGGTACAGGACCAATCGCCGCCGGTTCATGATCCACACCGCCCTGCTGCTGGCCGGCCTCGAACCGGTGACGTGCCGCCGAGCGATCGCCGGCTTGCCGATTCGATCACGTATTGTTCGGGCCTCTGCCGAGGATGCCAGCGAGCCTTGGGATTATCAGGCGAGCGCGCCCTGGGATCATACCGTTGAGCCGCAAACCGAAAACGAGATCAATGACGAACGATTCCGGCAGGATCGCTATTTCGACCGGATCAACGAAGCCGCCGTACGCCGACTGCTGGCGGCGGGGCTGCGGGAGCTGACTGCTCAATCGTCGACGCGTGCGGCGTGGCTGGCGCTTCTTCCCGATTTTCGATCCGATGACCGCATCACCGTCAAGGTGAATCTGAACAATGCCAGCTATAACGAACGGATCACCACCAACCGTATGGATCAGTCGGCAGCGATGATCAACACGGTTGTCGACAGTCTCGTCACGTCGCTCGGAGTGGCTGAGCACCAGATCACCGTGGCCGACCCGAGCCGGTGGATCCATCCGGTTATCATCAAGCAGCGGTGCCCGTACCGCCGGGTCAAATGGGTCGACTCGCGCACGAAAAACCTATGGGACCAGCGTGAACAGGTGCAGTTCACCCGCGATCAGCCGGTCAGGCCCGAGGGCCGGCCGGAACTGCCGGAGCGGGGTGTGTTTCACCTGGCGCGGGTCTATACCGAGGCCGACCACATCATCAATCTCTGCCTGCTGAAAAATCACGGTTGTGGAATCACCGGGGCGATGAAAAACCATTTCGGCGCGATTCCGCCGCCTTTTCCGAAGTTCCTGCACACCGGGCTCGGGACCAAAAGCTATATGGCAGACCTGTGCAATACGCCGAGCATACGGGACAAGGTGCGGGTCAATATCTGCGAGGCGATTTTCGCCAACTGGCATAACAACGTCTGGAGCCCGCGACCGTGGCAGACCTTTGCAGGGGGAACGCCGAATTCTCTGTTTTTGGGCACCGATCCGGTGGCCTTTGACTCGGTATTGCTGCAGCATATTATCGATGAGGTCGAAGCGCGTGGGGCGGCAGTCGATGATTGGGTCCGCACGGCGATCACCAGGCACGACTTCCTGCGCTATGCCATGGAACACCATGGCCTGGGCATTCACGAACACAAACCGTTCACGCAGATCGAGTATCGTCAGATTGCCATATCGTGACTCTTGAGGGGGGGATCCGGTGGAGATCGTTTATTGTACCGAAGACGACGAGCAACGGTGGGACAGCTTTCTCGAGGGGTGCGACAACTCATCTTACTATCATCTGTTTGGCTGGAAATCGATCAACGAGCACTGTTTCGGGCATCGCTGCGACTTTCTGGCGGCAACTCGGTCCGGTGCGATCGTCGGGGTGTTGCCGCTTGTTGATATGCGCAGCCGGTTGTTCGGAAAAATCCTGTGCTCCATGCCCTTTGTCAATTACGGCGGGGTGAGCACCCCGGATCAGGAGGTTCAAGCAGCGGTGCTCGATGAGGTGAAGCGGGTAG
>CAZSOA010000250.1:0-4575 GCA_964608305.1 uncultured Desulfofustis sp.
GGCAGCGCTGGCAGGTCTGCCCTGTCATCTTGCGCTTGGTGGCGATGAACCGGCCGGCTATCAGGGCAACCTGTTACTCGACCGTCTGCTTGGCGCTCGGTTACACTGGTGCGGCGCCGATCGAAAAGGAGAGCAGTTGCCGGCTTTGCATGATGCGCTGCGTCAGCACGGAAAGACGCCTTACATCATCCCCTACGGAGGGTCAAACGCGACCGGCGCCTTGGGATTTGTCCAGGCGGTCTCCGAACTGGCCGAACAACTTCGGGCATTTCAGATGCCGGTACCGACCCATCTGGTTTTTGCTTCCAGTTCCGGCGGTACCCATGCCGGGTTGATGATGGGCAAGCATTTGTTTAAACAGCCGTATCAGGTGATTGGTATCAGTATCGACAAGGAAGATCTCCAAGGTGTGTCATTGCCCCTGCAGATTGAAAAAATCAGTGAGGAAGTGGCGAATATCCTTGGGGTAGCAGAATTTTCGGGGATGCGGGAGACTGCCTTGGTGACCGATTATTGCCAGGCCGGATATGGACAAGTGGGTCAACGTGAGCGTGAGGCGATCAGCTTGACGGCGACCCTTGAAGGAATTCTGCTCGATCCGGTATACACCGGCAGAGCAATGGGCGGACTGATTGATCTGATCCGGCGAAAGGTGTTTTCCGTCCATGATGTCGTACTCTTCTGGCATACCGGCGGAACTCCGGCCTTGTACGGGTATGCAGATGAATTGTGGTGAGATCCGGGGCGTTGGGGAAATGATGGTGTGGCCGGCGTTTGACTTTCGCACGCTGTTGGGGCTTTAATACAAGAACCATCCATCGTTGTAGTGTGAAGCAGTGATCATGGGAAGCGTGCATGCATCGTCTCGATGGTGACGGAAACAGGGATATGCCGGGCAGACGTTATGAAACGATTTTTTCTGATTTTCAGTACCTTCCTGTTTTTCGGCTTGATCTTTGGAGGCTGGTGTCTGGCAGAACGCCGTCTCGTGATCTGGAGTATCAACCCGGGTACTGCTTTTGGTAACCTGACAGACCAAAAAGCACTTGAATTCTCTGCCGATTCACCAGAAGCCCATCTTGAATCCGTCCATTTTGACAACACCTTTTACAAATTCAAGTTGCGGACGGCTCTGGAGAATAATCAGGCACCCGATATCTTCCACAACTGGGGAGCCAATTCAATTCGCTCCTATGTGGAGCAGGGGCGGGTTGTGGCACTTGATGAGATACTTTCGGATGTGCGGGCACACATGCACCCGAAGGCATTTGCGCCGGTAACCTTTGAAAATCGTATCTATGGCGTGCCATACAGCGGTCTGGCGGCGGTTTTCTTCTGGTACCGCACCGATGTCTTCGCCACGTACAACCTGCAACCGCCTCAAACATGGGAAGAATTTATTTCCGTCGGAGAAAAGCTTAAACAAAATGGTATCATTCCGGTTGCGCTGGCCAATAAAAACAAATGGCCGGGTTCTTTTTTCTATATGTACCTGGTCGATCGGATCGGTGGTCCCGATCTTTTCTCGGATGCCCTCGCCGGCAGGAACGATCGTTCTTTTGCTGATCCGGCCTTTATTAAAGCCGGTGAATTGATTCAAGAACTGGTAGAAAGAAAATTTTTTCCGCAGGGATTCAATCGGTCCCGGGACGAACCGGGGAACTGGAACTCTCTGATTATTTCCGGCCAGGCAGGCATGTACCTCATGGGCAGCTGGTTTCTCGGCGTCCTGGACGAACTGCCGCCGGAACTGAAGGAGTCATTCGACTTTTTTCCGTTTCCCGTGGTTGCCGGTGGATTAGGTGAAAAAAATAATCTTATCGGCAGCCCGGGACAAGATTATCTCTCGATCTCAGCTGATTCTGATAATGTTGCGACTGCCATCAGGTTTCTCAGCGAATATATCTGCAACGATCGATATTACATGGAACTTGCTGCACAGGGGTTCGTCCCCCCGGTAGCAAATAGCGAGGACTATCTCACCAACCCCTTGACGAAAAAAGTCGCCCGGGCCTTTCATAAAGCGGACCACATCCAGCTGTATTACGACCAGGTGCTGTCGTCCTCCGTATCCGAGGGGCACAAACTGCTTGTCCATCAATTATTTGAGTTACAACTTACCCCAGAACAGGCCGCCCAGAGCCACGAGGAAATGATCAGGCGTCAATTGCTGACCGATGGGACAGAGGATCAACAGGAGCAGTGAACAGCCGGTGCCAGTGGGCGAATGAATGAAGATCAGATTCAAACTTATTATCTACACCTTCGCTCTCGTTCTGTTGACTGCTCTGGCCACGACCTGCGGTGCCATTTATCTGAAGTATGTCGAGACGACCCGCGAAAATGAACAACGCCTAACGGGGGCAGTGATCAATTTCCAACGGAGAATTGACGGATACATCAATACCGCTCTCGATCATTTTCATTATTTTTCGCAGCAGGCAGACTTGTCGTTGATGGTCGCTACCGAAACGAACCTGCTGCGAAACGGCCTGTCCGTCAGTGACAGTAACCTTATATCCGGACTCTATTTGTTTGCCGAGGCAATTCACGCTCAGTCATTTGGGTTTTACTTCCCCCAGCGCGATGGCGCTCCGGATATGCTCCGCTATATCTATCGCGAAGATATCGGCGGCGTGATCAGGGTTGACCAGGATGGACTGAACAAGTTGTTCCAGCTCAACCAACAGGACTATTACGACGAACTGATCGTCGATCCGGTTCACACCTTCCCGCAGGCCTTTGCCTATGAACATACTATCTCCTTTGAACCGGGTCTCAGCGATGAAACCCTGATTGTGTTTCGTTTGGATTATACTGCTCCGGTCCATCTGCCTGGAGTTGCGGAAGGCGATCATCTCGGCAGCTTGATTGTCAAGAGTAGCCTCAGGTCACTATGGCTCGCTTTCGAGGAAGAAATTAAACTCGGTTTTGCTGTTTTTGATAACAACGGCAAGCCGGTTGGCGGCACCATTGGTTTCAATACACTCGACCTGTCAACCTCCTCACCGCCGGCGGGGGCTGTATTTCGTCTGCAGGATAAAGATGGGGCAGAATACGAGGCGGTCATCGGGACACTCTGGTTCGCGGATCATCAGTTCGGACATGTCGCCGTTGGGATTCCCTGGCAGGAAACCTATGCAAAACTTGTCAGGACCGTTACGCTGCTGTTGATAATCGCCGGTGTTATCCTGCTTTGTTTCGTTGCTGCGTCATCAATTCTCATCGGCTATACCCTCAAGCCCATTCGCGAGCTGATTGACGCCACCAGAAGGATTTCCCGAGGAGACTGGGAACAGCGAGTGGAACCGGGAAGCCGGGATGAGATCGGTGTTCTGGCCGGTGCGTTTAATCAGATGCTTAGCGACCTCCGTTCGCAAACCACTTCAATCGACAATCTCAAGCGGGCGGAAGAGGCGTTGAAGGAAGAGTCGCGGCGTCGCCGGTTGCTGATTGAAAAATCCCGGGACGGAATCGTCATTCTCGATCAAAAAGGAAAAGTCTTTGAAGCAAGTCAAAGCTATGCCGATATGCTTGGTTACAGCATGGCCGAGGTGGCCGAACTACATGTATGGGACTGGGATGATCAGTGGGGCCGGGAGCAGCTGCTGGAAATGATCAGAGGTGTCGATGAGATCGGCACCATGTTTGAGACCAGGCACCGCCGGAAAAATGGCGAAACCTTCGATGTGGAGATCAGCACGAACGGCGTATCGGTGCAGGGGCAGAAGATGGTTTTTTGTGTCTGCCGGGATATCTCTGAACGCAAGCGGGCTGAAGATGAATTGAGGCGGGCCAAAGAGGAGGCGGAGGAGGCAAATAAGGCGAAAAGTCAGTTCCTGGCGATAATGAGTCATGAAATCCGGACACCGATGAACGGTGTTCTCGGCATGAACGATCTTTTGCTCGATACCGAATTGAGCGACCTCCAGCGCCATTATGCGCAGACCGTACGGATCAGCGCCGAGTCGTTATTGCAGATCATTAACGATATTCTCGATTTTTCAAAAATTGAGGCCGGCATGGTCGAACTCGAGGAGATTGACTTCGAGGTTCGGCAGTTGCTCGATGATCTGACACAAACGATTGCCGTACGTGTGGATCAGAAAGACCTCGCGTTCATCTGCCACGCGTCGCCGGAGGTGCCTTTTTCCTGTCAAGGCGACCCGGGACGTCTGCGCCAGGTTCTCCTCAATCTGGTCGGGAATGCGATCAAGTTCACTGAGTCCGGCGAAGTGGGAGTCGAAGTGACCGTCGAAGAGCGGCGTTCAGATCGGGTTCTTTTGCGAATTTGTGTGCATGATACCGGCATTGGGATCAGCAGTGAAAAACAGGCGGTCATTTTTGACAGTTTTACCCAGGAGGATGCCTCGACGACCCGCCGATATGGTGGTACCGGTCTTGGGCTTGCCGTTTCAAAACAATTAATCCTGCAGATGGGTGGTGACATATCGGTGCAGAGTCGACCGGGAGAAGGCGCCCGGTTTACGATCCTGGTACCGCTTCCCATCGGTTCGTTGTGTAAACCGGATTGTCCATGGCTCAAGAAGCTTGTTGGTTTATCGGTCCTTGTCG
>CAZSOA010000251.1:0-4561 GCA_964608305.1 uncultured Desulfofustis sp.
CTGAACGCGCCGACCATCGCGCATTTGTACCAGTCGAGCTGGTTTTCCGTGGAAACCGTGGTCTCCGAAGATATTGTCAGAGACCTTATCCCTCAGCTGATCGGCAGGGGCGCGCAGGGGATCATCGAGTACCCGCTCAACAAGGTAATCTGAGCTGATGGACTTTCTTGAGGCTACCTTTGTCATCAGCGCCCATCGCCTTGATCAGTTGCCCGTCGATGATCGGCCGGAAATTGCTTTCGCCGGCCGATCAAATGTCGGCAAGTCGAGTTTGCTCAATACTCTGCTGAACCGCAAGCAATTTGTAAAAGTCAGCGCCAAGCCCGGCAAAACCACCGGACTGAACTTTTTCCTCATTGGCGACCGCGCCTATTTCGTCGATCTGCCGGGCTACGGTTACGCCAAGGTCGGCAAGGATCTTCGCGCACACTGGGGAAAACTCATCTCCTCTTACCTGCAGACCCGTCCGCAGCTCGCCTGCGTCGTTGTAATCATGGACCTGCGCCATGGCGTCAAGGAATTGGACAGCGAGTTGCTGCGCTGGCTCAGGCAACGTGGTGTTCCGTTTATCGCCGTCTATACGAAGGCCGATAAATTATCGGGCAACCAGCGGCAGAAAAACGCCGCATTGCTTGATGCCGGCCACAACCTTACCGCTGCCGATCGGATCGTATTTTCTGCTCATAATCGGCTGGGACGTGACCATCTGCTTGCGAGGCTGCAGGAATTCAGCGGTTCTGTATCAAGCGAAGCGTGATGTGCTGCAGCTAAAGCACAAATTGCACACTGCCCGATCATTTGCCTGTCATTATCAACGGTTGCCTGTTCCTGACAGTACTGTGCTGCCTGCTGCTGGTAAATCTGCTTGCTCAGACCTGCTTAATACATTAAAATCGCGGTTCATCCGAATATGACTCTTGCAGAGGAGAGATGAGCCATGTCGCCCTTTTCGCAGCTTCCTTGTTGGATCATCATGAATTGTGCTGAAGACAAGGAGTGTCCGGCAAAGCTGAATCCGCACAAAAATTGTTGGGAATTATTCCGAGATGTGGACGTGTCGGCATTTAATATCTGCCAGGACTGTCTCGTGTTTATCTCCCGACAGGAAAATTCGGTCGTGTCGAATCAGGAGATGGAACAGATCATGATTGGGAAGGGGATCGACATCACCGATCTGGCCCTGCCCTGGCGAAGCAGGATCGACCATTAAACGCGGATCAGACGACGCTGACCGGGGACCGAATCAGCCGGCGTCGTCTGATTAGCCCCGATTAATCGGCATCGCGCTTCAGAACGGCAAGAAAAGCGCTCTGCGGAATCTCCACGTTGCCGACGGTCTTCATCCGTTTCTTACCCGCCTTCTGTTTCTCCAGCAGTTTTCGCTTTCTCGTAATATCACCACCATAACATTTGGCGGTAACATCCTTGCGTAGTGCCGAGACGTTGGTCCGGGCGATAATCGTCGTACCGATGGCCGCCTGAATGGCGATTTTAAACAGCTGTCGCGGTATTTCCTCCTTGAGTTGTTCACAGGCGCTGAGCCCCCGCGCCCGGGCGTTTGACCGATGGGCCAGTTGGGAGAGCGCGTCGACTACCTCGCCGTTAACGAGGATATCGAGCTTGACCAGATCGCTCGGCCGGTATTCGATCATCTCGTAATCAAACGAGCCGTAGCCCTGGGTAATCGACTTGAGACGGTCGTAGAAATCGTAGATGACTTCGCCAAGCGGTAATTCGCAGGTGAATTCGATCCGTCCCGGCGTCGGGTAATGGTAGGTTGTCTTTTCCCCGCGTCGTTCCATGCACAGCGTCATGACGACGCCCATGTACCGTTCCGGAATGAGAATGGAGGCCCGGATGTATGGCTCTTCGATCCGGGAAATTTTCGATGGATCGGGAAAATGAGCGGGGTTATCGACCATCAGTTCCGAGCCGTCGGTCAATACGAAACGGTAGCGAACCGACGGTACGGTGAGAATCAGTGAGATGTCGAATTCGCGCTCCAACCGTTCCTGGACCACTTCCAGATGGAGCAGGCCGAGAAAGCCGCAGCGGAATCCGAAACCGAGCGCGGCCGACGAATCTTTCTGATAGGAAAGAGCGGCATCGTTGAGTTGGAGTTTTTCCAGCGCCGTGGCGAGGTCTTCGTAATCATCTGCAGCGATCGGGTAGAGTGATGAAAAGACCACCGGGAGGACCTCCCGAAATCCCGGGAGTGGTGCCGCGCAGGGACGGTCCTTCAAGGTTATCGTATCTCCAGGCTTGGCATCGCCGACCGATTTGATGCCGGCCAGAATATAGCCGACTTGACCGGCACTGAGCTGCTTGGTCGGTTCTTTTTTCAGGCGGAACAGGCCGACTTCTTCCACCCGATGGGTTGCACCGGTTGACATAAAGGAGATCTGGTCACCCGGCTTGATGGTGCCATTGATAATCCGGCATGAGATGACCGTTCCCCGATAGGGATCGTACGTCGCATCGAAAATGAGTGCCTGCGTCGGTTCCTTCGGGTCGCCCTGGGGTGGCGGCAGGTGGGTGACGATCGCTTCCAGGATATCGATGACTCCGGTGCCGTTTTTCGCGGAGCACCGTTGTATCAACGCTCCGTCCAGTCCGAGATCTTCTTCTATCTGAAATGAAACCTGCTCCGGTTCGGCCGACGGGAGATCTATCTTGTTGATGACCGGAATGACGGCAAGATCGTTTTCCATGGCCAGATAGAGATTGGCCAGCGTCTGGGCCTCGACGCCTTGCGCTGCGTCAACCAGCAACAGCGCCCCTTCACAGGATGCCAGGGCGCAGGACACTTCATAACTGAAGTCGACATGGCCGGGGGTGTCGACCAGGTTGAGCGAGTAGGTTTTGCCATCCCGTGCGGTATAGGGCAGGCAGATGGTCTGGCTTTTGATGGTGATGCCCCGCTCCCGTTCGATATCCATGGTGTCGAGCAACTGGTCTTTGAATTCCCGTTCGCTGACCTGATTACAGAGTTGGATCATGCGATCGGCAAGGGTTGACTTGCCATGGTCGATATGTGCTATAATACTGAAATTTCTAATATGGTCCATTATCGGTCAGATTGAAAAAAGGGACATGCCCGGTGGCGCAGCGGTGCGTGTTGACCGCGGATCGGCCACGTGGTTGCTGTCGTGCTCACTGCGGAGAAGGCCGCCGCAAGACGCGTCGCTAGCCGCACCGTACAACGGAAACGGGCACAGTCATTGGCAATGAAAAATACATATTCTCCTCACGGTAGATGTGGTAGGATTAGTCGTAGGATGCAGGCTTACCTAACAGAAGCGTTCGGACTTAGCAATTGCACTTTTCCTTCAATAAAAGTAGAATAATAGTCTTTTCCGAAAACTACCCGGGGATGCCTTGGAGCCCATTATAAATGAGCAGAGAAGATAACTCAACAACGCTGGAAATGGAAGAGCACGAAAATCCGCTGATTGCCGTTCCGGATGACGATAACCTTCCCGCCCTGAGTAATCCTGCGTTGCACCGCTATCTACAGGAAATCAGCCAATACGAGTTACTGTCCCGCGAGGAGACCGAAGAATTGGCGATTCGCTTTCGCGAAACCGGCGACCCGAATGCCGCCTACCGGCTCGTTTCTTCGAACCTGCGACTGGTGGTTAAGGTTGCCATGGATTTCCAGAAGTATTGGATGCAGAATTTCATGGACCTGATCCAGGAAGGCAACGTCGGTCTTGTTCAGGCGACCAAGAAGTTCGATCCTTACCGCGGTGTGAAATTTTCGTATTACGCCGCGTACTGGATCAGAGCCTATGTGCTCAAGTTCATCATGGACAACTGGCGTCTTGTCAAAATCGGCACTACCCAGGCGCAACGAAAACTGTTCTTCAGCCTCAACAAGGAGAAAAAACTGCTTGAGGCCCAAGGATTCCAGCCTGAACCGAAATTGTTGGCCGAGAGGCTCAACGTAAAAGAAAAAGAAGTCGTGGAAATGAGCCAGCGGATGGACAGTTGGGACGTCTCGCTGGAAAGTCCGGTAAAAAACGATTCCGACGATGAACAGAAGAGCTTCATTCCCAGCGATGACCCGAGTATCGAATCGCGAATTGCCGGCAGGGAGATGAAACAGCGGCTGCAGGAATTGCTCGAAAAACTCAAGGAGAGCCTCAACGACAAGGAGCGTATGATCCTTGAAGAGCGTTTATTGACCGACGAGCCGCTCACGTTGCAGACCATTGCCGACAAGTTCGCCATCTCCCGGGAACGGGTCCGTCAGATCGAGGTAAACCTGCTGGCAAAGATGAAAAAGTATCTCGAAACCGAGATGCCGGACATCGTCGACTTTTTCGATGGTGAGAAAATAATAGTCAGCACCACCGGCTCATCTCCTCCGTAAATGATTGCTTTCCGTCCCGATAGAGCGGATGCCGTCTGGTCGGTGCTGATGGTGCCGGCACGTTCCGTTCTGTTGCAAACAGTCTCACTACTTTTTTATTGCCAGATCTCTGGCGGATAACCATGAACGTACCTCTGCTCGACCTGCAGCCGCAACTTGATGAGTTGCGCGAAGAGATTATTGAAA
>CAZSOA010000252.1:0-4545 GCA_964608305.1 uncultured Desulfofustis sp.
GGGCCGGGGATGGTGTCGGTCATGTTGGCGGTGGTGATAAACATCACCTTCGACAGGTCAAACGGCAGGTTCAGGTAGTGATCGGAGAACTCGACATTCTGCTCGGGGTCGAGCACCTCAAGCAGGGCCGAGGAGGGATCGCCGCGATAATCGGCGCCGACCTTGTCGATCTCATCCATCATAAAAACCGGATTGTTGGCCTTGACCGCCTTGAGACCCTGGATAATCCGCCCGGGCATCGCCCCGATGTAGGTCCGACGGTGACCGCGGATCTCCGCCTCATCCTTCATACCACCCAGGGACATGCGGTGGAATTTTCGCCCCATGGCCCGGGCGATCGATTGGCCGAGCGAGGTCTTGCCGACGCCGGGTGGGCCGACGAAACAGAGGATCGGCCCTTTCGTACTGTCATTGAGCTTGCGCACCGCGAGAAACTCGAGGATCCGCTCCTTGACGCGCTCCAAACCGTAGTGATCCTCGTCGAGCACATCTTTGGCGACCAAAAGATCGAGTTGGTCCTTGGTGCCCTTCTTCCACGGCACGTCGAGAATCCAGTCGATATAGGTGCGGATAATGGTCGCCTCAGACGAGTCGGGATGCATCATTTCCATCCGGCTGAGCTGCTTCAAGGCCTCCTTACGCACCGGCTTGGGCATCTTCATCTTACGGATTTTCTGCTCAAGCTCCTCGATCTCCTGGGTTCGATCGTCACTGTCTCCCAGCTCTTTCTGCAGGGCGTGCAATTGCTCACGCAGGATATATTCCCGCTGCGATTTACTCATTTCCTCCTTGGCGTCGTTCTGAATCTTGGCCTGAACCGTGGAGACCTCGAGTTCCTTGCTGAGCAGGCTGTTGACCAGCCGCAGCCGCTTGACCGGATTGACTTCTTCGAGGATCGACTGTGATTCGGGGATCTTCAACCGCAGGTTCGAGCCGATCAGATCGGCCAGGCGACCGGGATCTTCGATATTGTTGATAATCATCATCAGATCGGCGGAGAGGATGCCGCGCAGCGACATGATCTTTTCCGTCTGCTCGCGCACGGTGCGCATCAGCGCCTCGACCTCGATGGTGATTTCGCCCGGTTCCTTATCCTCGACAACGCCGATGGCCACCCGGTAGCTCGGCTCGGTACGCAGATATTTTTTGATCCGCGCCTTGGCCATGGCCTGAACGAGGACCTTGAGCCGCCCGTCCGGTAGTTTCAGCGTCCGCATGATCATGCAGACCATGCCGATGGAGTAGAGATCGTCAGGTGACGGATCATCCTTGGTGGCATCACGCTGGGTGACAAGCATCAACAACTTGTCGCCGTTCAACGCCTCGTTGACCGCCTCGACGGAACCGGGGCGGCCGACAAACAGCGGAATGATCATGTAGTTAAAAACCACCACATCCCGGACCGCCATCATCGGCAGCTCTTCGGGGATCTGCAGATCGTCGTTGCGCGACAGATCGTCCATGCCGATGCTCAAAGAATCATTAAATTCCACAAAAACCCTCCACGGCCGCCTGCCGGCAGCCAGATCGTGCCAGAATTACAAACCGGTCCCCCCGCGTGGAGTACCGGTCGTTACGTCGCGCCAGTTCGTTGAATGTTCGCCCTTTCCAGGCCGTCCACAAGCTAAACACTGCAAATTGTTAAGTCAAGACGGTTGTCGCCCAAGCCGCTGCCGACGGAAAATTTCTTGATCAATTTCCTCATTTCAACAATAGTATCGTGTCACCCGGATGCAACAACCATCGCCGTAAGGCCCGATTGAGGAACCTGTTATGTTGCGCGCCGCACGTCTGTTTGACTGCCATGAATTTGCCCATGGTGCTCTCTTCGCACCGGATCAGCCGGCCTGGTCGGCCCTGCAGAACCTGAAAAGCTATCTCAACGATTTTTCCTATCCGCTGATCCTGCCGCCGGCGATAACCGACGGAACACCGCTTTCCAAGCCGGTGGTGATCTATGACTCGCGGATCCTGCCGCCCACCGGTTTGACCATCGAGTGGGGCGACACCACCAAGGGCGGTCTGCGCATTCGCCGTGACCAGACGGTGCTTAAAGGAGCGGCATTGATCATGGCCGGGGCGATTCTGCTCGGTGAACGGATCGCCATCGGCGCCGGATCGTTGGTCGAAGGGGGGGCGACGATCAAGGAGCCGGCCGTTATCGGCCGCTGGTGCGAGGTCAGGCAGGGCGCTTACCTGCGCGGCTGCTGTCTGACCGGAGACCGCTGTGTCATCGGCCATGCCACCGAGGTAAAGCATTCGATTTTCCTCAACGACGCGAAGGCCGGCCATTTCGCCTACCTGGGCGACTCGATCCTCGGCAACAACACCAACCTCGGGGCCGGCACCAAATGCGCGAACCTGAGGTTCCTACCGGGCACGGTCAAAATCGAGATCGACGGTACGCTGATTGACACCGGGATGCGCAAGTTCGGCGCCATGCTTGGCGATGAGACCCAGACCGGCTGCAACTCGGTCACCAATCCCGGCACCATCATCGGTAAACGCTGCATGCTGATGCCCAACACCACCGCCCCATCGGGCTATCACCAGGACGGCAAACGGATCCGTACGGGATACGCGTCGGCCGTTTCCCATTCCATCAGATAACGAGAGGAACGTCTATGGCTACCATTGCAACCGAGGATTTCATCGCCTCCATCGCCGACAGCCTGCAATACATTTCGTACTATCACCCGGTCGACTTCGTTCAGGCGCTGTCTCGCGCCTACACAAAAGAGCAGAGTACCGCCGCGAAAGACGCCATCGGCCAGATCCTGATCAACTCGCGGCTGTGCGCCATCGGCAAGCGACCGATCTGCCAGGACACCGGGATCGTTACCGTGTTTGTCAAACTCGGGATGAACTGCCGGTTCGACTCGACCATGACCTTGCAGGAAATGATCGACGAAGGCGTGACGCGAGCCTACGCCGACCCGGCTAACCCGCTGCGCAAATCGATCGTGGCCGATCCCGCCGGCAGCCGTCTCAATACCAGAACCAACGCTCCGGCAGTGGTCCATGTCGAGATGGTTGCCGGCGAAACGGTAACGATCCAGATTGCCGCCAAAGGTGGCGGATCGGAAAACAAGAGCAAGATGGCCATGCTCACCCCGGCCGACTCCATCGTCGACTGGGTCAAAAAAACGGTGCCGACCATGGGCGCCGGCTGGTGCCCGCCCGGCATCCTCGGCATCGGCATCGGCGGTACCATCGATAAGGCGATGTGCCTGGCCAAACAGTCATTGATGGACCCGGTGGACATCGACGAGTTGCAAAGACGCGGTCCAGCCAACCGTCTCGAGGAATTGCGGCTGCAGATCTATGAGGAGGTCAACGCGCTTGGTATCGGTGCTCAGGGTCTCGGCGGGATGTGCACCGTGCTTGATGTGAAGATTCTCGACTACCCGACCCATGCCGCATCGCTGCCGGTGGCGATGATTCCCAACTGCGCTGCCGCCCGGCATACCCATTTCACCCTCGACGGTTCCGGTCCGGCGCGCTTTGCTCCGCCGGACCTGGCGCACTGGCCGGAAATTGCAGCAGACAGCAGCACCAGTGTAAAAAAGGTCAATCTGGACAAAATCACCAAAGAGGAAATCGCCACCTGGCGGGCCGGGGACACCCTGCTGCTCAACGGCAAGATCCTGACCGGCCGCGATGCCGCCCACCGCCGCATCCAGCAACTCCTCGATGCCGGTGAGCCACTGCCCGACGGGGTCGATTTCAACGGCCGCTTCATTTATTATGTCGGGCCGGTCGACCCGGTCGGTGACGAGGTGGTCGGTCCGGCCGGGCCGACCACCTCCACCCGGATGGACAAGTACACCGCGATGATGCTGAGCAAGACCGGATTGATCGGCATGATCGGCAAGGCCGAGCGGGGCGACGCCACCATCGAGTTGATCAAAAAACACGGTGCCGTTTATTTGATGGCCGTCGGCGGGGCCGCCTACCTGGTAGCCAAGGCGATCACCGGCAGCCGGACGGTGGCCTTTGGCGATCTCGGCATGGAGGCCATCTATGAGTTCGAGATCAAGGACATGCCGGTCACGGTAGCGGTGGACGCCAACGGCGAAGCCGTTCATAAGACCGGGCCGACCTTCTGGCAGAAAGAAATCGCCCGACTGCGCGGGTAGCGTTCAACAGGCGCAGGAGCCGTCCGCAACCGGCCGCCTCCTGCGCCTGAACATACCGAACACAGACGGGTCGGACAGCGGCTCCTGCAGGGACAGGTAGACCGTTGCACCCGGGTTGACCCGATCAACGGGCCGCCACCGCTCATCAAACAGCCCGGCCACAACGACCAACGAAGTATGCATGCCGCGATGCATGTATTCGAGTTGCTCCCCGACGGCCAGCGCATTTCTGATTTCCACAAACGGCAGTGCAGCAAGCTCGCGGATTACCGCCACCGGCTCATAATCCTGTCGGCCACGAGAGGCATCGTAGAGCATCCCCGCCGCCCCAGGCGGGCCGCCGATGAAATTCTCACTGAGTTCCCGGGTGCCGGTCCTGGCTATCTCGTCGGACAGTTCGGCAGGC
>CAZSOA010000253.1:0-4517 GCA_964608305.1 uncultured Desulfofustis sp.
CTGTTCGGCGGCGGATGCAGCCTGATCTCATACGCCCTCGTCCTCTGGGCCATGACCAAGGCGCCGGTCGCCCTGGTTGCCGCATTGCGCGAGTCCTCGGTGGTCATTGCCGTGCTGATTGCCGCCTGCTTTCTCAAAGAACCGATCTCACCATTGCGCCTGCTGTCGATCGGTGCGGTTACCGCCGGAGCTGTGGCGTTGAAACTGGGTTGAGCCCACCGGGCTCAGCGCGGCCGTTCGCTGAAGCGGTCGGCAACCCGATCCTGAAGATAGATATGCCGAAAATACGTGGGATCCCCGTCCGCGTACCACTGTTGCGCCTGTTCACGGCAGGCGGAACAGGCCTTGCGCGGGATATGAACGCCGAGCATCCGCACCCGACGATCGGATATACTGTCGATGCGCAGCGCCCCGGCACAGTCGTCGCAGATCCGAATAGTCTCCGTCTGCGTCTCGAGGATGTTGTCGGTATCGTAGAAGATCTGTCGATGTCGCCTGTCACAGCTTGGTTTCTGCCGCATTGACAGCGTCAACGAGGCCCGTTTTCGCCAGATCTCCAGGGCATACGCACAGCTTTTTTCAACCGCTTTGGTCACTTGGGGATCCTGGCGCAACCGGCGTGGGTCATAATCCGGCTCATGAAGATGGTCGTAATCGAGGCCGGCCATCGCCATGATGATACCGGCGTTGACATAGGGCAGCGCCCCCTCGATGGCATATCCGCCTTCGAGAACGGCAATGTCGGCCTTGAGCATCGAGGTCAGTTGCGCATAGCCCCGGGCCGAAAAATTCATATTGGTGATCGGGTCCGAGTAGTGATTGTCCTGACCGGCCGAATTGATAATCAATTGCGGCTTGAACTCCTCGAGAATCGGAAGAATCGCGTGCTCAACGGTATAGAGGAATCCTTCGTCGCAGGTCTCCGGGGGCAGCGGCAGGTTGATCGTTGTGCCGACGGCATTGGGGCCGCCGAATTCACTGTGAAATCCGGTACCCGGATAGAGGGTGCGACCGTCCTGATGAATGGAAATGAACAGCGTATCGGGATCATGCCAATAGATATCCTGTGTACCGTCACCGTGATGACAGTCGGTATCAACGATGGCCACTCGATCGATCCCGTAGGCCCGCCGCAGATATTCGATCATGATCGCTTCGATATTGATATTGCAGAACCCCCGCGCCCCATGCACCACCCGATTGGCATGATGTCCCGGCGGACGGACCAGGGCGAAGCCGCGTTCGATCGTCCCGTCAAGCACCGCCATCCCAATCGTTTTTGCTCCGCCGGCGCTGATCAGATGGGATTCCGTGATGACCGCCCAGGGGTCGGGCACACAGAAATGCACCCGTTGAATATCCTGGATGGTCACCAGGTCCGATTTGAGCTCGACGATGCCGTCGATATCAAGTAACCCCTCCTCAAGCACCTGATCCTGGGTATAAAGCAGCCGTTCCTCCCGCTCGGGATGGGTTGGGTCAATGGCCCAATCAAAGGCGGGGAAAAACACGAGACCGGTTTTATGTTTGGCGCGAAGCATAGGATAGTGTCCCGGCATAAAAACTGATTGTCTGCAAAAGACGCCGCTGTCGCGAGTGGCTCCGTCTATAACCCCGCTTCCTGGATAGAAGCGACGCGCACCCCTGGGCTGTATCGTGTTCTACAGATCATCGCGAAGCAAGGTTTCCGTCTGCGGGTCGTACCCGTGGATCAGACCCGGCTTGACCTGCGCCCTGATCCGGATATTCTTGCCGACGGTGTAAAAACCGCGCACCATGTTGAACTGCGCCTCCTCGACAATCTCGGTCTGCACGAATTCAGGGTTTGCACCTCGGGCAAGGGCCTTCTTCCGAACCAGATCAAGCGCAATTTCCCGCACCTGGCCAATATCAAACCCGGTGGGCAGATCCCGTTGATAGCCTTCCCCCTGAGCGGAGACCACCCGGCGGGCGGTGTCCGCGTACACGGTAACTTCACACGTGGTGCGTGCCAGTGCACAACCGATGGCGTTGGCTACCTGCCAGTGCGGCACCGGAGTCACCTCCCCGGAGAAGAGCGGCGCCAGCCGGTCGGCAAACTGTCGTGCCGGCCCGCCAAGCACCAGCAGCCGGGTCGGCCGAATCTGCACACCTTCGTGCATCTCATGAACGGTATACACCGGCCGGCTGTTAATATCGGCTACCATCTCTTTTGCCGCAGCAAGAATTCCTTCGCAGGCGGTATCAAAAATCAACGCAGCCGTCTTCTCCAGCGGTTCCTGCAGTTCCTCGGCCAGCGGCGTCAGTCCCCGCACTGCGGCATCCCGATCACCACCGCCTGCCAGGCCGAGTACGCAAAAGGCATCGGTCGGTGTCGGCACCGGTCCACCATAGGCCATCGCCCTGCCCATCCGGTCCGGACCGACGGTAATACGCCGGTCTCGCACCCGAACGACGCTGTCGCCGCCGATACCGATGGATCTTGTCTGCAGCGCCCGAATCAATGTTTTATAAGGACCGATTTCAATACCGCCCACCGCCAGCACCGGCACGCCCTCATAAATCACCGCCATGTCGGTGGTCGTCCCGCCAATATCGAGGACAATGCAGCTGCTGTCTCTCGGCGCCGAGCCGATCGCCCCCATGACACTGGCTGACGGGCCACTCAGGATGGTCTGGGCCGGGTAGTCCATGGAAGCACTCATTTTCATGTTGCCGCCGTCGGGCTTCAGGATACGAATCGGCACCCCGATGCCCCGGCTCCGCAACGATGCTTCCACGGCCAGGAAAAAGTCGCGATGAACCGGGTAGACAGCGGCATTGAGAAAGGTAGTGGCGATCCGCCGCGGAAAACTGAGCACTCCGGACAGCGGGTGTCCCATGAACACCCGTTCCACATACGGGGCGAGCAAGGCCGCAATGCGCTGCTCATGCTCCGGATTGCGCACCGAAAATTTTGCGGCCACCCCGGCATACCGGAGACCTGCAGCACGAATCCGCTCACCGACGGCGCGGATCTGCTCCTCATCAAGAGGCTCTATTTCCCGTCCGCTATGGTCGAGCGCGCCGCGCACCACGAAATAATGCTCACCGACCCGGAACCATTCGGGATCAATTCCCGGACCGCCGGCAACGATCATCGCCACCGGCGGCAGCGTATCCTGCACGACCATGTTGGTCGCCAGCGTCGTACTGAGCACCAGACGTTTGACGGACGTGGCTTCCACGCCGTCCAGCAACCGTTCCAGGGCCGTAAGTACCGTTTCGTAGAGATTGTCGGGATCGGTCGACACCTTGGTTTCGCGCGCCAATCCCTGGGCGCCGAACAGCACCGCATCGGTATGGGTACCGCCGACATCTAAGCCGATGATCATTGGTTCGCCCCGGTGAGAGGAGAATGATTCTGAACGATCGTTCAAGACACTTCAACCTACCGGAACGGTAGACAGATGTCAATTATGCTGATAAATGGGGTTGCTTATCCCGGCGACAAAAAATCATTGCCCGACCCGGGCAAACTGAGGCACACACCAGACCGATTCGGAGTGAATCGGTTACAGGATCCAGGGCGTAAAGACATCATCGACCGGCGGTTCTGCGTCGATTACCCAGCGTTTTTCACCGGCATCAACGATAACGGGTGCCGGGGCCGGCTGACCACCGATCCGTTTGGCGTAACGGGCGACCAGCGCAGCGGCCCGGGAACAGTCTTCATCGGGGAAACCGATGCCCACGCTCGGCAATCCGCCGCGCCGCAATAAGGCTACCGGCCCGGGCCGCTGCTCGACATGGAACTGGATATCACCGGCCTCCCGGAGCCGAACAAGCGCGGTCGATTCCCGCTCATCACGCCCGAGAATCAACCAGCCACCGCCGGGCAGTAAAAACTGTCGGCCGATAAGCATCAACCGGATATCGGTAATGGTCATCGTCTCCGGGCTGATGACAAAGGTTCCGGCATAGACCCGGGCGATTCGCTCGGAGAGGATCGGATCAGCCAGGATACAACCGCCGGCCGGAGCAGGATAATCGGTAATACCGAACTGCCGGGCCAGGGCAATCTGCCGGGACCGCCCGCGGCCGCTGAAATTAAGCAGCCGTTCCCGATCGACAAGTCCCTGCCGCTCCGCTTCCGTCTCATTGAGCAACTTTGCCGAGAGCGGCCGCAAGAGAATCGTTCTGCTACCGGAATCGCGTTCGATAATGTTGAGTGTATCGCGCCGCTGGGACATCGGGCGCTGGCCGAGTACCTCACCGCTGATCAGAAACGCCGCGCCCAGCTGCCCGAGCATGGCCCGGGCCCGCTTGAGCATCAGAATCTTGCAGTCGATACAGGGGTTGAAGTAGCGTCCGAACCCGTGAGCCGGCTGCCGCAGCATCTTCAGGTACTCGCCGCTGAGATCGACCAGACGCACCTTGATGCCGTATTTTTCCCGAACCGACCGCCGATAACCCTCCTGATCGGCAAGCAGGTGATCTCCGAAAAAAGGGGTGATGAACCGGACGGCGATGACCTCGATGCCCGGCTCCATGACCCG
>CAZSOA010000254.1:0-4510 GCA_964608305.1 uncultured Desulfofustis sp.
GGTCGATGGAAAACCGGACCGGCATTTTCTCGGAGCGCCCGGCGTAGCGCTCGCCGGCTTCGATTCTGATGCAATTGGACGGGCAGTTGGTCTGGCACATGAAGCAGGCCACACATTTGACCGTGCCATCCTCGTGCCGGGTCAGCCGGTGCCGACCGCGCCAGCGCGGCGGGATTTCCGGTTTGACCTCCGGATAATGCCTGACGTAGAGCCGCGAGTTGTCAAGCAGGTTGCGGAAAAAATGGCCGAGCGTGACGGCCATCCCCTTGAACACCTCGAGCAGGTAGAGCTGTTCGAGGAAGGTTCTTCCTTTGCGCTCGACGATTTTTATCTGTACACCCATGACAGCCTCTCTCACCCAAACGAAACAATAACGGCGCTGGTGATGAAAATATTGAGCAGCGCCAACGGCAGCAGCTTCTCCCAGCCGATCTTCTGCAATTGGTCATAGCGGAACCGCGGCAGCGTCCAACGCACCCAGACGAACACGAAACACATCAGAAAGGTCTTGAGCAGAAAGGTCCCGATCTGCAGGACAACCACGAGCAACCGGTCGGCCGCTCCGCCGGCGGCGAACAGCAGATAAGCGAGGCAGACGATCTCCAACAGCACGACGAAGCTGAAGAGCAGCGCACGGTAGACACGCGTCTCGCGAACGCGGGGGTCGTTTGGCCGCACGTAATGACTGGCGTTGTTCTTTTTGATCCACTGAGCGAAAAAATAGCCGAGCACCGGCAGGCCGATCATCAGTGCGACGGTGACCGGGCGAGCGTTGGCAAGCAGGGTCTCAGTGGCCAGCCACGGGATCTGATAACTGCCGAAGTAGAGGGTGACGATCAACGCGCTGGAAACAAACATCGCCACATATTCGCCCATGAAAAACAGGGCGAACTTCATCGACGAGTATTCAACGTGAAAACCGGCAACGATTTCGCTCTCGCCCTCGGCAAGATCGAACGGGGTGCGGTTGGTCTCGGCAAAAGCGGCGACGATGAAGATGATCACCCCCAGCGGCTGCAGAACAACACCCCACATCGGAATAAAGCCGAAGAGCAGTTGGCCCTGATATTGCGCCATCTCGGTAAGGTTGACGGTACCGTAGACGGCCAGCAGGCTGACCAGGGCGAGCCCCATCGGGATCTCGTAGCTGATGACCTGAGCGGCGGCCCGCAACCCGCCGAGCACACCGTACTTGTTATGCGACGACCAGCCGGCCAGAATGATACCGTAGACGCCGAAGCCGACAATGGCAAGAAACCAGAGGATGCCGATATCGGTCGGAATTGCCTGCATCATATAAGACGAATTGCCAAGCACGAGCACATCGGCAAACGGAATCACGGCAAAGCAGAGCAGCGCGGTCACGAACACCAGCATCGGCGCGAGAATGAAGTAGAACTTGTGCCGGACATGGCCCGGAACCACGTCTTCCTTGAATATCAACTTCACGGCATCGGCCAGGTTCTGAACCAGGCCGCCGGCCCGGAAGCCCATGATATTGCAACGGTTCGGGCCGGCCCGGTCCTGGAAAAACGCGGCCCCGCGGCGCTCCATCCAGACCAGCACCGCCACGAAACTCAGCGGAACCAGAACGCCGAAGGCGATCCTCAACAGAACCATCACGATATCAAGCGGTGACATGGTGTTCCTCGTTGCTGTGCAAGACGACGCCGCACGCCGGGATCGTCTCCGGGCTGATCCTGCTCAACGCGGCAACCGCCTTCCTGATCCCCGGCCAGGCCTGCTCGGCGGTACCGATAACGCCGCCGAGCAGGTTGGTGATCTCCAGAATGTCGTGCGGATCGGCGTCACGGCGTACGGCTCGCTGAAAGTGCTGCAGCACCCCGCGTTTATTAATGATCGACCCGCCATACTCGCTGTAGGAAGCACAGGGAAGCACCACCGTCGCCGGGGAGAAAACCGGTCTCCGGTGGCTGCATACGGCCACCTGTTCAATACCATCGAGAAGCGACCGCAACTCATCGTTGATCGGGGAAAAAAACAAATCATTATTGAAGTTGACCAGCAGGTCGGCGACCTTCAGACCATCGGTGAACGACTGTCGATCGCTGTCGATACCAAGCAGCTCGAGGCCGGCCCGGTTCACCGCCTTGTCGTCGGCAATCAAGAAATCATCGCCATCGCCGGCAATCACATACGCATCGCTATAGCCGGACAGCAGAGCGCCATACTGAGCGGCCAATCGCTTGAGTGCCCAGAGCTGCTCCACCGTGCTGTCCGGCGAAACCAGGAGGAGCGGTTTGCGGGCCTGTTGCAGTTTGACCCGCGCCGCTTCAATGCCCTGGTCGAACGGCAGTACCATGGTGTCCACCAGCGTGGTGTCCTGGCGGTTTTCGTTCTCTGCCTGATAGCTGAGCCGGCCGGCATCGCAGATGAAATAACCGTTGACCTGCAGGTTGGTGCGGGGGCGGAACCGATAAATGACGTCGTCGCCGTATTTTTCGCGATGATGGTCGATGAAGATGTTGCAACCGGTGCTGCAGCCGTGACAGATGCCGGGGTCCTTGCGCAGAAACCAGACCCGCTGCTTGAACCGAAAATCCTTGCTGGTCATTGCCCCGACCGGGCAGAGGTCGACGATATTGAGGGCGTAGCGGTTGTCGAGCGGACGGCCCGGGAAGATGGACACCCGAGCCTGATCGCTGCGATTGACGATACCGAGCTCGCCGGTTTTCGTGATCAGGCGGGTAAATCGAACACAGCGGGCACAGAGGACACACCGTTCCTGATCGTGAACGACACCGCAGCCGAAATCCAGGCGTTTGTCTTTGTGTACCTGTTCGACCCGCCTGCGGCTATCCTGCCGGCTATACGTCATGTAATAGTCCTGCAGTGAACACTCACCGGCCTGATCACAGACCGGGCAATCGACCGGGTGATTAATCAGTTCCAATTCAAGGATATCGCGCTGGATTTTCTTGATCCTCTCGGCGTCGAGCAGCACTTTCATACCCGGTTGGGCCGGCGTTTTACAGGCCGGGACCAGCGGGGGGCGGCCGTCTTCGATACCAACCAGGCACATCCGGCAATTTCCGTCGGCGCCCAGTGCCGGGTGGTAACAGAAATGCGGAATCTCGATGCCGACCGCCTGCAGCGCATCGATCAGGTTCTTCCCCGCTGCAACCTCGACCTCCTGGCCGTTGACAAATAATTTCACCATTTCCGTCATGGCCCGTTCTATCCCTTATGCTGACCGGCTTGAGGCAAGGCATCTGCACTGGCGTAGGCCTCGAACTCGTCCCGGAATTTGTCCAGATAGCTGCGCACCGGCATGGTACAGGCCGCCGACAGGACGCAGACCGTTTTCATCTCGATATTGTCGCAGAGCTCGCGCAACAGATCGATATCGGCGACCGTCCCCTGGCCGGCCAGCAGCGAACGGACGATTTTCAGCATCCAGCCGAGCCCTTCCCGGCACGGCGTGCACTGCCCGCAGGATTCGTGGTGGTAGAACGCGATCAGGTTTTCGACCAGCTTCACCATATCCACCGTCTCGTCGAGGACGACAATGCCGCCTGAACCGAACATCGTTTTATGTGCCGCCAGCGACTCATAGTCAAGGGTCACGGTAGCCGCCTCGGCAGCAGTCAGCACCGGTGTCGAACTGCCGCCGGGGATCACGCCTTTGAGCGCACGGCCCTTCCAGACCCCGCCGGCCACCGTATCGATGACCTCGAGCAGGGGGAGGCCGAGCGGCAATTCATACATGCCCGGTTTCTCGACGTGACCGGAGATACCGAACAAATGGGTGCCACAGCTTTTTTCGGTACCGTAGGCGCGGTACGCCTCGGCGCCGTTGGCGATAATATAGGGGAGAGAGGCGATGCTCTGAACGTTATTGATAATAGTCGGGCAGCCGAACAGGCCGACCACCGCCGGAAACGGCGGCTTGCTGCGCGGCTGCCCCTTCTTGCCCTCGATGGACTCGAGCAGCGCCGTCTCCTCGCCACAGACGTAGGCGCCTGCCCCCCGGTGCACGGTTACCTCGAGCCGGTAGGGACGGCCGGCCACGTTCTCGCCGAGATAGCCGGCCGCATAGGCCTCGTCGACGGCCCGCTGGAGGATCTTCACCTGGCTCGTGTACTCGCCGCGGATATAGATGTAGCAGTCATGACAGCCGATGGCATAGCTGCAGATGATAATCCCTTCGATCAGCGCGTGGGGGTCGCGCACCAGGATATACCGATCCTTGAATGTAGCCGGTTCCGACTCGTCAGCATTGACCGCCAGGTAGACCGGTTTGCCGGTGTCTTTCGGCAGAAAGCCCCATTTGACCCCGGTCGGGAAGCCGGCTCCACCGCGGCCGCGCAGGCCACTGGCCTTGACTTCCTCGATCACCGCTGCCGGCTCCATGGCAAACAGTTTGTCAAGCGTCGCATAAGCTCCGTGCGCTTTGGCGGTCTCAAGGCGATGGCTGTCTTCGATATCGAACCGGGCGCTGAGAATCTTCACTTCCATCGTCATCCGCCCTCCTTAGTCGAGCGTTGCC
>CAZSOA010000255.1:0-4502 GCA_964608305.1 uncultured Desulfofustis sp.
ACCACCTCTCGCCCCATAATCTGCCGTTTGAGATGAGCATCGGCATTGTCCTCGTAGCCGTTGTGACGGTATTGATTGACCGGTTCATGGGGAGCAAGCTTTTCCAGCCAGACCTCATAATCGTGGTGCAGGCCGGATTCGTCGTCGTTGATGAATACCGATGCCGTAATATGCATGGCGTTGACGAGGGCCAATCCTTCTGAAATCCCGCTTTCCGCAAGGCATTGTTCCACATCCGGGGTAATATTCACAAACCCCCTTCTGGCTGGTATTTCAAACCATAACTCCTTGCGATAACTTTTCATTTTCTCATCCTCCATGATCGGTTTCGGTTATTGCAATGCTTGTTTTACCCCCACAAAAAGAAACCTCTGCCGGGATAAACGGTGCTGCCATCTATGAAGTGCGGGAAAAACAGTATAAAATACACGACCAGAAAAATCCGCATCGATTGTCGATAGCAATAGAAATAATATCCATTATCAATTACAATGCACATATGAAAGGTACCGTATTCGCGATAAAGAAATATGCCATCCATGATGGTCCTAACATTCGTCTGACCGTTTTTTTCAAAGGCTGTCCGTTGACCTGCTGGTGGTGTCACAACCCCGAGGGGTTGGAAAGGGAGCTGTCGGTTCTCTGGGTTAAGGATAAATGTATCGGCTGTGGCGAATGTCTAACCGCCTGCCCCACCGGAAGCCTGAAGATGGTCGGCACCGGGATTCTCAGAGATACCGAGACCTGCGAACAGTGTCGACACTGTGTATCGGTGTGCCCGGCTCTTGCGCATCAGGCTGTTGGCTGGGAAGCCAGCGTGGAAGAGATTCTCTCAGAAATTGAAAAGGACATTCCGTTTTACGACGAATCAGCCGGAGGAGTTACCTTCTCCGGGGGTGAGCCGCTGATGCAGCCGGATTTTTTGCTTGCGTTGTTACGCGAGTGCGGTCGGTTGGGAATTCATCGCGTGGTTGATACATCTGCCTTTGCTCGAACCGAACTGCTCCTGCAGGTCGCCGAGCAATGTGAGTTGTTTCTGATAGATATCAAGCATATGGACCCTGAGAAACACCGTTTATACACCGGTGTTTCCAATGATTTGATACTGAAAAATATCAAGACGCTGGCAAAAAACAGCATTCCATTTCGGATACGCATACCGTTGATTGACGGTATTAACAGCGATGAGGAAAATCTGCGTATGAGCGGCGCATTTCTTGCCGGCCTGCCGTGCCCGCCCAGCGTTGATCTCTTACCATATCACAACATTGCCGAGTCGAAATACCGGAAGATGAACCGGGAATACCCGGCGATACGGTTTCAACCGGTTGCTCGGGAGAAAATAGCAGCCTGCGCGACACTATTAGCCAATCAGGGATTATCCGTTCTGATAGGGGGATGACATGAATCAGAGAATTGCACGGCTGAGAAAAGCCAGTTTTGAAGCACAACCGTCGATATCCATAGAACGGGCCTTGCTGGAGACCGAATATTATCGGGAATATGCAGGTACCTGTTCGCTTCCCGTCATGAGAGCCGGTTTTTTCAAGTATCTCTGCGAGAAGAAAACGATCTACATTGGCGAAGATGAACTCATCGTCGGCGAGCGGGGACCGGCCCCGAAGGTGGTCCCCACCTTCCCCGAACTGACCTGTCATAGCGCTGAAGATCTGCGCGTCCTCAGCAGCCGAACCATGACCGGTTATCACGTTGATGAGGCGGATATTGCCACCTATGAAGCCACGGTGATCCCCTATTGGCAAGGAAGATCAATGCGTGAGCGGATCTTCGGCAAGGTTCCGGAGAACTGGCGAAAAGCCTATGAAGCCGGGTTGTTTACCGAGTTCATGGAGCAGCGTGCCCCCGGCCATACCGTCCTGGACGGCAGCATCTACACCAGCGGTATGAAGGATTACCGCCGGCGGATTCAGACGCATATCGACCGGCTCGATTACCTGAATGATCCCGAAGCGTCTGATAAATTTGAAGAACTCAGCGCCATGGAACTCGCCTGTGAAGCGGCCATTATCTTCGCAAACCGACATGCCGATCATGCCGAACAACTCGCCCGGAGCGAAAGCGATAATCAGCGCCGTGAAGAACTACGGCATATTGCCGAGATCTGCAGATGGGTCCCGGAGCATGCGCCGCGCAGTTTCCATGAAGCGTTGCAGATGTACTGGTTCGTCCACCTGGGGACCATCACCGAGTTGAACGGCTGGGATGCGATGTCACCGGGGCATCTCGACCAGCACTTGTTTCCGTTTTATGAAAAAGATCTGGCCGAGGGACGCATCGATCGCGATCGAGCCAAAGAGTTGCTGGCCTGCTTCTGGATAAAGGTCAACAATCACACGGCGCCGCCGAAAGTCGGCGTTACCGCCCTGGAAAGCGGTACCTACAACGATTTTACTCAGATAAATCTCGGCGGTCTCAAAAGAAATGGCAGCGACGGCGCCAATGAAGTTTCGTTCATGGCCCTTGAGGTGGCCGATGAACTCCATCTGCTGCAGCCGCAGCCAAGCGTCCATATCAGCACCAAAACACCCGACCGTTTCCTGCTGGCCGCCCTGAACGTGATTCGCAAGGGATACGGTTATCCATCGGTGTTCAACACCGATATGGTTATCATGGAACAGATTCGCTCCGGGAAAAGTGTTGAGGATGCCCGGGAAGGCGGCACCAGCGGCTGTATCGAAACCGGCGCCTTCGGCAAAGAAGCATACATCCTCACCGGCTACCTCAATGTTCCGAAAATACTGGAAATAACGCTCAATAACGGGGTTGATCCGCTGAGCGGCGAAAAGGTCGGCATCGAAACCGGTGATCCCCGAACCTTTACAACATATGAAGAACTCTATACCGCTTTTCACCGCCAGCTCGATTATATCGTCACCCTGAAGATCGAGGTAAACAATTATATCGAGCGGATGTATGCCAAATATTGCCCCGCTCCGTTTCTGTCCGTGGTGATCGACGATTGCATAGAAAAAGGCAGAGACTATTACGACGGCGGCCCGCGCTATAACACCAACTATATTCAATGTTGCGGTATCGGCACCATCACCGACAGCCTCTCGGCGATTAAGACCCACATCTTTGATCAAAAGAGCCTGAGCTGGGATGAATTGCTCAACGCCCTTGCCACGAATTTCTCCACGGCGGAACCGCTACGCCTGAAACTGTTTAACAAAACACCCTTTTTCGGGAATGATGATGACCGGGCCGACGCCATTATGCAGCAGGTGTATGAAAGCCTGTTTACCACGATCGATGGAAAACCCAACACCAAGGGAACCGGCTATCACCTCAACATGCTTTCCACCACCTGCCACGTCTATTTCGGCAAGATGCTGGGCGCCACCCCCAACGGCCGTTTTGCCCATATGCCGGCCTCGGATGGCACCTCGCCCTCGCATGGCGCTGATCGGAACGGGCCGACTGCGGTGATCAAATCACTCGCGAAAATGGACCAGGTCAAATCGGGCGGCACCCTGCTCAACCAGCGATTCCTGCCAAGTGTCCTGGCCACGGACAACGACCTGAAAAAGCTCGCCGGCCTGATCCGCACCTATTTCCGCCTCGGAGGACACCATATCCAGTTCAATGTCGTGGATACCAAGACCTTGCGGCTGGCCCAGCAACAACCGGATGATTATCGAAATCTCCTGGTGCGGGTGGCAGGTTACAGTGATTACTTCGTCGATCTGGATGAGGCGCATCAGGAAGAGATCATCCTGCGGACCGAACAACAGATGGTCTAGATCCGCTGGTGCATCCGTTTCACGAGGCTGTCGACAGCCGGCCGGTCAGCTTTTAGCAAAGGCCGGCTGTCCTCGCTCTGGTTTCCTGGAAGATGATTGAACCGACAATCAGAAACAGTCCGATAAAAGTGGTCAGATGGATCGCTTCGCCGACCACCAGGTGCAGGAAAAGCAAGGAAAGAAACGGTGCGATGTAGACCAGATTCCCGATGCGAACGGTGGAACTGCTGAGTTGCAATGCGGTTAGCCAGAGAACGAAGGTGATTCCCATCTCGAAGAGGCCGATATAGATCAGTGGTGCTGCGGCGACCAGCGGTGGCAGGCTCAATCCACCAAACAGTGGACTGCTCAAGACGATATAAAAGAGGCCGAAGAGAAATCCCAGAAAAAGCTTTACCACCGGATCAAGGTGATCCCGCGCGTTGAGAAGCCAGAAAACCGCCCACAGGAGGGTGGAGCTTATCGCCAGCAGCACCCCGAAGATACTGACCTCGCCGAAGCTGAAAAACTGCCCTTTGGTAGCGATGACCACCGCGCCAAGAAAGCTCACGCCGATTGAAGCGAGTTGTACTTTCGTGAGTTTCTGTTTGAGCAGCGGTACCGATAGGACGATCAGGGCAAATGGCCAGCCGTAGTTGAGCGACATGGCGATCTGGCCGGGAAGCAGGTTGTACGCTTCAAACAGAACGAGATAGTAACAAAAGGGGTTGATAAAGCCGAGCAGTGCAATCAGCGACC
>CAZSOA010000256.1:0-4498 GCA_964608305.1 uncultured Desulfofustis sp.
TCGGTTATCAGCAGGTGAATTGTTTCGTGTTGTTCTCGAGCCAGATTGATCGCCTCGCCCGGTGTGGTTGCCGTAAGAACCTGGTAGCCGAGGCTGGTGAGCATCTCGGCCGTCATCTTCAGGATCATCGCTTCGTCTTCGACGATCAGAACCGTTTCCGTGCCTGCTGCGATCTGTTCTGCTGCCGGCGGAATCGGCAGATGGTCGACGGCCGGTTGCCGGCGGGGAAGATAGATCCTGATGCTGGTGCCGGCCCCGGGTTGACTGAGTACATCGATGAAGCCGCTATTCTGCTTGACGATGCCGTACACGGTTGCCAGGCCGAGACCGGTGCCTTTGCCGGCAGCCTTCGTCGTATAGAACGGTTCAAACAGGTGTGAAATGGCCTGCTCGTCCATGCCGGCGCCATTGTCATTGACGGTGAGGAGCACATAGTTTCCGGCTGCTATGGCTTCATACGTGTTCGGCAGGCCCTCAGAAATGGTTACCGTGGTTGTCGCGATCGTCACCGTGCCGGTTTCCGTGATGGCATCCCGTGCGTTCACACAGAGGTTCGCGAGGATCTGGTCGATCTGCGACGGGTCCATGCACACGGCGGCCATCTCATCAACGGGTCGCCAGATCAGCTCAATATGTTCACCGATGAGCCGTCGCAGCATGGCCAGCATCCCTTCGACGGTCTGGTTTAGATCGATGACTTTTGGGGTAATGGCCTGCTTGCGTGCGAATGCCAGGAGTTGGCTGGTCAGGCGTGCGGATCGCTGAGCCGCTTTCTGAATCTCGCTCAGGGCTGATGCTATCGGACTGGTCGCGTTGTGAGCGTGCAAGAGGGCCAACTCGGCATACCCCAGGATGACGCCAAGCATATTGTTGAAATCGTGCGCCACGCCGCCGGCCAACCGGCCCACCGACTCCATCTTCTGCGCTTGCTGGAGTTGCGCCTCTAATGCCTTGCGATCGCTGATGTCGAGGTTGACGACAAGTGCACCTTCCAATGAGCCGTCGGCATCGCGAACGGGGGCAGTGTAGTTGAGAATCGTTTTGCGCTTTCCGTCAAAGGCCTCAATTTCAAGCAGTTCATCGACAATCGTGACGCCCTCTGCAATGGTTTTCGCAAGTGCCCAGTCGTTCGCCTCGAGTGGTTCATGATCGGGCAGCCGCCAGGCTTTGAATAACCCGTACTCGCTTATCGGAACCGTCGGTTCGGCCCCCCAGATCTGAACACCCATCGGATTCCCCTGCAGCAGGCGACCGTTTTTGTCGGCTATCCAGAGCCCGATCGGCAGGATCTCGAAGATTTTCTGCAACAGGTTCTCCCGCCGGCGCAATTCGTCTTCCGCTGCTTTGAGCTCGGTGATGTCGAGCAAGATGCCGGTCCAGAGAACGGTCCCATCCGGCAGCAGTTTCGGTTGCGATATCCCGCGCAACCATTTGCAGGTTCCGCTATCAAGAATTATGCGAAAAGCATGCGACCAGCGTTGCAGCGTGTGAGCGGAGGCATCGATGGCCGAAAACAGGAGCGGCGCGTCGTCGTGGTGGAGGTAGGAAGAGAGGCGCTCAACGGTTATCGCGGTATCGGGTGAGCACTCCAAAATCTTATAGATGCCTTGGCTAAGAAATGGCAGGCCGTACACACCGTCGGTCTGTCGGGTGAATTGATACACGACACCGGGAATGCTGGTAACGACATCGCGGAAACGCTCTTCGCTCGCGATCAGCCGATCCTCGGCCTGTTTTTGCTCGGTGATATCGGTCGAGATCCCGCACAATGCGATGCGCCGGCCGGCTTCGTCGTGGACGACCTGGGTTCGGCAGTGCATGATCACCTCCCGGCCCGCCGCGGTGAAATTGATAACTTCGCCGTGCCAGTGGCCATGGCGCAGCGTTTCTTCGATGATCTGTTGCTGCGTGGTCCCGCCCCGCGGGTCCTCACCGTAGATTGCCACCGAAGCGCCAATGGTCTGCTCCCTGGACAGTTTTAAAGCGTTGAGCTCGGCGTCATTGACATAGGAAATAATGCCGTCAAGGTCGGTGATCGTCACACAATCGGAAATCTGGTCGAGCACCATCGCCTGCAGCCGCAATTGGGCATCTGCCCGCCGCCGCTCGCTGAGATCGCGGCAAAAGCAGATTAACCGACCGCCTTCTTCTCTCAGCCAGGTACACGAGATCTCCACCGGCCACGTGCTTCCGTCTTTGCGTCGATGGGTAGTCTCGAACAGCTCGGAACCATGGGTCATGATGCGCTGCATGCGGCCGGCGGTTTCATCCGGGTCTGCAAAAGCCTCAAGGTCTCTGATTTGCAAACCGAGCAGCTCTTCACGGCAGTAGCCGGACAGATCACAATACGATTGGTTGGCATCGACGAATGTTCCGGTGGCATCGAGTACCAGGAATCCTTCGGCAGCAGTTTGCAGGATGGTGTCGAGATAGCGCTCCCGGGCCAGCAGTGCTTTCTCGGCATTTTTCCGTTCGGTGATATCGGTGTGGGTGCCGAACATTTTGGTGCCCTTGCCGGAATCGTCACGGGTCATGACCCGGCCGCGATCGAGTATCCAGACCCAATGGCCGTCTTTATGACGCATCCGATATTCGCATTCATAATCAAACTGCTGGTCATTGATGCATGCTGCCAGCGGAGCCTCGGCGGCCGGCAGGTCGTCGGGGTGGACAAGGGTGCGCCAGGTATCCAGGGTATGTGGCGCCAATTCTTCAGGCGTATAGCCGAGCATCTCCGTATAGATTCTGTTGAAGACCGTTTTGTCGGTTCGGGCATCCCACTCCCAGATGCCGAGGCGGGATCCCTCAATGACGAATGCCATGCGCTCGTGCTCCTGGCGCAGGGCTTCCTGGTGGTGTCGAAGATCGGTGATGTCCTGGATCGTACCGGTCACCCGATGCTGGTCGGCATCGTATTCGGCGATTGAATGAACGTGTCTGATGGCGCCGTTATCAGGGCGGCGGATTTGAAACTCGATGTTGTACGGTGTTCCGTGCCGGACCAGATTGCGCATTTCCCGGTCCAGTGCTTCTCGATACTGGGGCAGCGGGACGCGTCCAACGAGATCGATGGTTGGTTTTTCGGCACCGGGCATGCCGTAGATCTCTTTGGTCTCATCCGGTGCATCCACCAGTCCGGTGCTCAGGTCGATGCGCCAGGAGCCGATCTGTGCCAACCGCTGTGCCCGCTGGAGATCCCGGTGGCTTTCCCGGAGTTTCGCCAGGGTGTCTGCAGTATGGAGAGCGGCTCCAAGATCACCTGCCAACTCGCAAAACAATGCCAGCTCTTCAGCATCATGTGCGCAGCGGGACGGGACGTCCACAAATACTCGCCCGTAATGATTATTTTCGTATTGCACCGGATGACTCAGCACCATCACGTCATCATGATCTGCCGTGCATGAGACGACCTGGTAGTGGGTATCAGGTCGGCAGATCGATAATCGCCGGCTCTCAAGCGACGCATCATCCAGGCATTCGGGTGATGATTCCATCTGTGGATGTGGTTCCGGACCGGTATACGTATCGGCTATCCCTGAAGTTGTTGTCGCGGTGGTAGATGCACTGTCTGCTTTGAGCAGAATGAGCCGGACATTGTGATACCCCGCCATCTCGGTCAGTCGCCGGCAGAATGATTCGATGAGCTGTCTTGAGCCCGCACATGCGATGATATCCCGATTTATCTGACGGACAGCCTGAAGCATCCGGGTGCGGCGGGTGGAAGGTGAATCATTGTCGTCAGGGCCGTGACGATTTTCGCCTGGGGCCTGCGTGGATTGAAGTGCGGCGCTCAAGTTACTGATGGTCGCTTCCGCCTCGGCCAGACGGCGCTTGAGCAACTCGACGTTTGCTTGGTCTGTTGGCATCTGCGTGTATCAGAATCGGAAAAAAGAGACGTTGGGGGTGCGATCAGTCGATACTGGATCGGTCAACCGGTTGCTTGCTAAACAGGATCACAGATGCGCAGCAAAAACAAGGGCTAACTGGAGAAAGGCCTGGCAAGCTGGGAGCGTGAATCGATAAAACGACATGTTCTGCCGCCCATGCTCCTGATAGCAACGGGCGCCGCCGGGGAGTCTTGGCTCAGGCAGCTGCTCGGTCAGTTATAAGGGGGTTTCATCGGGCCCCTGAAGTGCCAGCGACGCTTCGATCAGCGGCTGGATTGCAGCGAGCAGGTCTTCGCGCTCCAGGTACGGGCACGGCTGATCGTACGGGAACTCCCGACATTGTCGGGGGCGGGCCTCGCGGATGGTGCAGCGGGCCCGCAGCCGCTTGTTGCTCAGAAAGATGCAGGAGCAGTCCTCGCGCACGGTGAACGTGTTGCGATTCTCCAGGAAGCGTTTTCTTGCCTCGCCGTCGGTAATGCCGAAAAAGCGGGCGATCCGGTTGATATCGAGGTTGTCCAGATAAAGCGTTGCTCCGGGGAGGCGGTAGCAGCAATAACCGGGACATCCATGATAAGTAGAGTCAAGGGAAAACGGAGATTTCCCTTTCACCT
>CAZSOA010000257.1:0-4486 GCA_964608305.1 uncultured Desulfofustis sp.
GGTTGCCGTTTTTGACGCTGGCCGCTACATACCCTGTGCCCCATGCAAGTTTTGAAGCAGGATATTTAAAAGTAAAAAATCCATCCTGCTCCACCCCGCCGTCGATGAAGGCCCGGTGTAGCTCATAGCCTTCAGCATTAGCGGCCGCCCGGTCAGCAAAGTCATAAATCCCTTTGATGTCGATGTCGTCACGATAAATGTAAGCCCAACCACCAGATGCATAAGCGGTATAACCGCTTGTATCGACATTTAGTTTAACGGTGTTGACTCCGTCATACGAACAATAAAAATCTTGTTCATTAACTTCGGTCATCCCCGAAACGCCGCGAACCAAAATCTTTGTATTGGTTACATCAGAAGGGATACCATGGGATGCAATAGTCATCACCCCATTTGCCGCCTGAGTGATACCTGTAATGGCAACGACAAAAGCGGTTTTGGCGAATGTTGGGTTATCTTTGTGGTTCATCCGCATGTAAAACTTTGGCACCCAGACGATTTGAGAACCGCTGTCCGTCATGTAGTTGCCGTAGTTGTCGTGCCCCTTGATAAACGTCCCTTCCATCGTGCTGATCCCGTAAGCGGCAAGTTCATCATCGGTCTTCGGGCAGATTCCTACGCCGAATCCCAGGCCGCCCGGCTGCCCGATGTCATTCGGTTTTGCCGTCTGAACGATCTCATCGCCCACAAGCAAACGACCATCCGAGTTGCCAAGTATTGGCCCGGAGTTGCCGGAGTCGATCTGAAAGGTGGTTGAGGTCGTGCCGGTGTCGGTGTTTTGAGTATGAATCTTGGCAATCTCGGTATCGGCCACAAGGCTTTTCCCGGTTTCTTTGTCAACTTTCGTTGAATCTCGCCCGCCGAAAGGATGATAAAAAGGCATTATGACACCTCCGTTATCTCGTAAGGCGAGCCGGACATCATGACACCACAATCCGATGCTGTGGCCGGTTTCTCAAGCCTGATTATCCCCGCTGCAAAAAATGCCTTTACCGGCTCGCTGGCTGACAAAACAAACTCCGAGTCCATCCAATGCGCATCAGTCCCAACCGCCGGGTCAACGACTTTCGGAAGCTGGATTTTGATTTCCTCGGTTCCGAGTCCCCACGCCCAAAAGACCGGGGGAGCTTCGGGCTTCCATCCACGCTCCTTGCGGACGTTCATTTCTGCTCGCGTCAGATTGTTGATCATCACCTTGACCGCGTCTTTCGTTTCCTCAATTAGAAAAACCGGGCTGTGAAAATCCTCGATCTGTGCATCAACTGCCTCTGTGTAAGTGCTCATAATCTCTCCTTATATCGACCCTTTAAGCGCATTGAGCGCAAACAGGGTTTTTGCCGTCATCGGAACATCTGAAAGTGAGACCGGCGTTGTCGTTTCCCGGTTTTCGTACCAATGGGCTATTAAAGTCAGCATCCCGGCCCGGATATTGAATGGAACGTCCGTCGCAGCATCCCCGTAGCCCGCCGTGAACCTGATCCTTATCGGGTTGTTCGGTTCGTAGGTCCCCGACGGCCAGGTGCAATTATAATCTCGTACAACGCGCCCCGGTCTGCTCGCGGTGTCCGCTGTGTAGTCAGTGTATTCGGCTTCGTCCTCGTCGACAAACGTGTAATAAACACCATCTACGGACTGTAGTGGAGGGCGAGGGAGCACGATATACCCATCATCCGGCCACTCGTCGAGGTAGTAATCCCACACCGTTGTTATGAGGGACAAAAGTGTCTCGTGCTCTGCCACCTGTCTTGCCGCCGTGATCCACCCGGTAAGTAAAGTGTCCTCTGCCGTGTAATCGTCCTCAGAGTCGATATCTGCAATCAATCTCAGATGGAGTTTCACCGTCGCAAGGTCTAACGGCTCGGTTTCCGGGGCTGTTGCTACTGCCAATACGCCCATGCTTACCTCAAGAGGGGCGGTTCCCCGCCCCGGTTATGGTTTACGATGCAGGCCGCATCACGATATAGGATATAATCGCGTCGTCCTGGGGATCGGCCGAAAACTCAAAGTCAACGTAATTTGTCCCTGCGGTTGCAGACACTCCGGTCACCGTACCTGTTCCACTGTTAAGGATCGCCCACGAAACCAAATCGCCAGCCGCTGCACCCGGTACTGTCACGCGGTTGGTCGCTCCATACGCAGCGTCGGATGCAGCTACCTGATCGGCTGTTACCGAAGCCTCACCAGCATGACCAACTGTTTCGTCTTCGTGGTCGTTGTACTTGCCTTTGAGGTCGTTTAATTTGGTTACAGCTTCGGCAAGTGTGGTCGGCGCGACTTCGCTTTCGAGTGCTTTGTCGGCACCCTGCGCGTTATGGTATGACCATCCGGAGGCAAGAACCATGTCCGCGTTGTGATCCACATAGAGAGACATCACCGAAGTTGTCAGGGTAATCAAGGACGCGAGATCGGTTGCCTCGTCAGCTATGCCGGAAGTGTCCTGAACTCCGGTCGTGTGTCGCGTGGAATTGGCGAAATGATTGATTATATCGCCCCTGATCTCGTTTGCGAGGGTGATCGCAGAGGAAAGGCCTGCAACGTTTTCCTCGCGAGTCATTGTGTCTCCGCCGCTTGCAGAGATTACTCTCGCAACATCTGAGGCAAGCATTGAGTCCTCGACGGCTCCGGTTGCGATTGTTAAAGCTCCAGTATTTGCAAGCGTAGCGTCACCTGACACAGCCACCGGCCACAACAAATTCGTCGCCGCCCTGTTTTCGGTAAACTTTAGTCTGATATCCCATCTTTTAATCTCCTTCTCCGGTGGTTTCCCCGATGCGGCCCGGAGAAGACCGCACCGAGTACCTATTTAAAGGCCGGTTTTACGATTCAGCAGGATTTCCGAGGGTATCACTATCAAGGACAGTCGAACCCTGGGTAATCGGAACGTCAAGCGCCCCGTACTGGACTGCGACAATGCCGCTGATGCCGATATTGGCCGTTGCGGTCGTCAGCACGGCCCGGACATATCTTTCGTTCGGGTTGACAACATCCAAAATCAACAAGCCGTCGTCGCCGTCGTCATCGTCGGTATGGGTCACGGTTCCGGATAAATCAGCCATGCCAGAAGTGGAATTCGCGGTATTTTGCTGGGCTTTAAGAGTTGCAACCCCGCCGTTTGCCACGCTATCGCTCAGTTTGGCGATGAACATCACGCCCTGATAGCCGGACATGTCCAAAATATCAGACGCATTTGCGGCCTGCCCCGCTGCCACTTCTCCGAGGACGGTAGTTACCATTACATTATTCAAAAGATTGTTCATTTTCGGTCTCCTTTATGAAAAAGCCCGCCGAAGCGGGCTAGATTGATTACGATGCAGCAATTTCCAGCTTTTTAATAGCCTCGGGGAGTCTCACACCACCGCCGACACGCTTCCGGGCCCGGAAAATAACCTTTCCATCATCCGCGCCGGTCGTGAAATCGATCTGGAACTGGATCGCAACACGGTCAACGATCACGTAACCGCGCTTAAAATCACCGTAAATGACAGGGTAATTGCCCGCGCCGATGTCCGGCATATCCGGCATTTCGACGTAGGGAGCGCCCATAATGGTGTTGGGCTGGCCCATTGCGACGCCCGGCATCCACAAGTACTGACCATTACCGTCTTTGAGCTTCCGGATGTCCCTCAAAGTCGCACGGTTGAGGCCGAAAACAGCGTTTCGGACGTAAGCCGTCTTCAGCTCATAGAAAAGATTCATAATCCCGTCAGCTTTTATCAGGGTCGCATGCTCGGAAACGACACTTCCGACATCGCTGTTGGTCAAAATCCCTTCGGCCTGGTTCGCAGCGCCCAGCCCGTTGATAAATTCGTATCCTTCACGGTAAGCGAACTGCTCGGAGGCGTCTTCCTGGAGTTCACCCATCAGGTCATACTCGGAGTCTTCCAACATCTGAAGGCTGACTTCGATCCGGGCGTACATTTCCGGCGCCGGGATTTCGATCATCCCGTAAGTCGGGTCTCCGGTGTTGGATCGGGTCGCGGTCTCACCGACACGGGTTGCGGTCGTGCCACCTGTTTTCTTGGGCTGCTTAAGGGAGCCGGAGCCGATTGTTCTGACAGTCGCCAAGGAACGCAGAGGGGTCATTTCGACCACGGTCTTGACTATCTCTTTCTGCATTTCTGCGGGAGCCAAGAGGTAGCCAGCGGAAATATCGTCGGCCTTGATGAGGGCGTTCATCCTTTTGCGGATCAGCGCCATGTCCTCGGAGTCCCTCTGCTCCGGGGTCCGTCTCATCACCCGTTCAAAAGCCGCTTTGTACTCTTTTGCATCGTTATCCACAGCGCCGGAGCCGAAGTCAGGCCGGTTCATGACGGTTTCGACTTTGTCAAGCTGCTCCTGTATTGATTTGGTTTGCTGTTCGGCAAGCACCAATTTCTGGTTAATGTCCTCAAATTTGCCGAGATCCTTCTCGATCTTGTTCAATTTGTCTTCGAGCAGGGCATCCCGCTTCTTTAGGTTCTCGTTGTTCGCCTCTTTGAAGGCGTTA
>CAZSOA010000258.1:0-4465 GCA_964608305.1 uncultured Desulfofustis sp.
TGCAGACCGCCGGGGTTCTGGAATTTGGCCAGCGTCAACTGGGCGATATTGATCTGTTCGCCGTTGGAGTACGAGGCAACGACGATTCCCTCGGCATTGATGTCGATGCTTGTCAGGTCGCCGGCGCCGTAACCGTTCTGGCTCTGCGAGATGACCACCGAGGCGCTGTTGAACTGGGTGGTGTTGAAGTCAAGTTCGATATTGCTCACCACGGCGCCGTTATCCCAATCCATGGCACCGAGGGCTACCGGGCCGAGCGGACCGGTTTTGTTGCCCTGGTCGTCAAAGGTTATCGGCGGTGCTCCTGCCGCAACCGTCTCCACCCCGTTCACATCCTGCCAGCTATAATGCCAGTCCCAGGTGTTGTCGGCGGCGGCTTTGCGGAAATAAACCGTTACCAGATGGGTGTTGCCAAGCGAATCGAACACCTGGGTCGATGACGAATAGTTGAAGCTCAGCGGGTTCTGGTGATCAAACGCCAGAGCCGGCTCGACTTCGCTGGCATCGAGGTTGGTGTTCATGGTGACCAGTGTGGTGGCGTTGGCTTGAATCAGCCCGGTATTGGTCACCCGGATCTCGGAGGGGTCGCCGGGGGTCAGGTTGCCGGTTGCCGGGTTGAATTGCTGGCCCTGCACCCGGAAACCCTCAGGGTTGACGAGAAAGCCGTCCTGGTCAAAGCGGAAGGCACCGGCCCGGGAGTAGTACATGGTTTCATTGCCCGGTTCCTTGAGCATGAAAAAACCCTCGCCCTCGATGGCCACATCGAGTCCCGACTCGGTCGATTCGAAGGTGCCCTGACTGAAGATGTTGTCCACTTTGGAGAGGTTCACGCCGCGGCCGATCTGGGATTGACCGCCGGAGCCGGCCACCGAGGACGACAGCAGGTCGGAGAAGATCGTCCGGCCGCCCTTGAAGGCCACGGTATTGGTATGGGCCAGGTTGTTGCCGATGACGCTCAGGGCATGCGAGTTGGTCTTCAGGCCGCTGACGCCGCTGTATAATGCACTGGAAATACCCATCTGTGTTCCCTCCGTTGACGGATCTTTTGGGGTTTTCGTGGTTAATTCGTTACCGTTGCAGCTGACTGCTTATCCGTCCGTGGAAACGGTGTCTTCGATAATATCGGTAAGTGCTTCCGCCACCTGCTGCTCGACCGGCGATTCTTCAGGCTCGGTGTGCGGGTCGCCGGTCAGGCCGGTGGACGGTTCATAGACGCCTTTGATCTCATTGACATAGGTCTGCCCGGCCTTGGTGAAGAGCATGCCGCCCCGGGCAGCTTCCAGATCAACGCCGGTGACTTCAGAGCGGACCAGCGGTGCCGCGGCGATACTGCCGACGGCGGCGTTGGCCTCGATGGCAATGGTGTAGTCGCCGACCGGTGCCGGGTTGCCGTCCTTGTCCAGGCCGTTCCAGGTGATGAAGTGATTGCCCTTGGTCAGCTCGGTGCCGTTTAACGTGGTTATCAGCGCGCCGTTATGGCGCAGCTGCAGCGTGACCGCGGAGGCCGCACCATCAAGGGAATAACCGAGCTGGACCGGCCCGCCGTCGAACGCGAATTTGCCGTCGAAATAAGTGACTTCCTTGCCGATCAACCCCAGTGCGGAGAGTTTCTGGGAGTCGTTTACCGCAGCAGACATCTTGTCCATGCTGTCGTTGAGATTGAAGAGCTGCTCAAGAGAGCTGAACTGGGCCAGCTGCGCGGTAAACTCGGTGGGCGAGTCGGGGTTCATCGGGTCCTGGTTCTTCAACTGGGCGACGAGCAGGGTCAAAAAATCCTCCTTGGCCATGATATCGCGGGTGCTGTTCTTCTTCTTGTCGGTCTGGGCCTGGGCGGTGGCGGCTTGACTGATGGCATCGATATAGCTCATGGTGTACTCCTAAACGGTCAGGTTGACGCCGACTGGGTCCTGCTCGTCGAAAGATGCTGCATCCTCCAGCGACTGGCTGAAAGAGCCGTTATTTGACGGTGGCTGATGATCATCGAAGGTGGTCAGCTGCTCGGAAAACGATGAGTCCTGCTGCTCCGAGAATTCATCGAGCGAATCGGACTGCAACGTAACGAGCAGATCTTCGATCAGCAGTCCCTGCTCTTCGAGGATGCCGCGCAGCCGGGGTAGATGCTTTTCGATGATTTCCTGGGCCTGCCGGGTCTGGGCATAGATATGTGCTTTGAGTGAATCTTCCTTGACCACCACCTCGATCTTCAACGCCCCGAGTTCAGCCGGGTGCAGTCGCAGATTGATGGTGTTCGTGTGCGGGCGTGTCTGCAGCGAGAAGCGCTGGATGATCTGGTCGACGACGTTTTGTTCCTGGACCAGGCTCAGGTAGTGGTTGGCCGGCATCGCCGTCTGGGGCCGGGCGGCTTCTCCCTGCTGCAGGGCGGTTTCCTGAAATTGATTGGCGAAGATGGTGGAGCCGTGTAGCTGTTCGCCCTGCGGCGGCACCGTCGTCACGGCATGCCGGCCGCCAAGGGATGGCTGCTGGTTGGAGGTCTGGCCACCGGCCGTTTCGTTGTGCGATTCGCGACCTGAAGACGAGGCAACGGCGGCTCGGGAGACCAGGTCCGCGGCGCCGTTTTCCTGGCGCAGGGACGTGCCCGAGGGATCTGATTTTGCGAACAAGTGCGGCTCAAGGGCAACAATCGGCGCCTGTTCGACAGTCGGGCCGGAGAGCCCGGTTGCGGTGGTCTGCTGAGCAGTCTGCGCCAGTACCAATTGCCCCTGCAGATACCCGGGGAGTTCGGCATGCCGGTTGGCGTTAAAAGACGCTCTCAGGCTGACCTGATCATTATTTCGGGCGATGAGTTCCTGCAATCCGGCCAGGATGCTATCAGTCGACCGGCCGTCTGCTGCCGGCAGTGGAACCCCGGTCTCACGATTGATGACGATGTGCAGCGTGTCGGGCTGTTTGGGCAGCGCGGCATGCACCTGGTCGATGCTGAGTGGTTGCTGCCCGGCCGTTGCGGGAAAAGCAACGGTGGCAGTCCAGCCGCCGTTGGCGGTCGGGGTCATCTCACCGGTCAGTCGGCCGAACAACCGGGCGAGCAGGCCCGCATCGGATTGCTGGAGAAGGCCGTTCATGACGGCGCTGCCGTTGAGCGCAGCGGTTGTGGCGCTGTCGGCTGCAATGGCGAGAGCGTCGGTTGTAGCTGCGGCGGTGTAGCCAACACCGGTATCGGTAATCTGCTGTCGGGTAGCAGGGGTTCCCTGGCTGTGCTGCCGGCCCCCCGGTGTATCGGAAAAGCTTTTTTTATCTGCTGTGGACGATACCGCCTGCTCGAGCAGACGACCGAATCCCGATCCGCCGTCGGTCGCCGCGGGTGCGGAAGTCTGGGAAACTACTGCAGGTTGCTGCGGGGCCGGCGCGATCGCGATGATGTCCATGTGACTTATTCGAGTTGAATGGTCGAAAACGTTTTGCTCAGCTCAGCCGCCTTCTGCTTGTTGAGGCTGTCAAGAATCCGGGCGGCCGGTTTGACTTTCATGTGAGCGAGAATTGCAGCGGCCAACCGTTCGTCGAGTCCGGTCATCGCCTGTGCCGCCTTTTCCGGATCCATGCGCTCATAGATCTTGCTGAGTTCCTGGATCTTGGCCTGTTCCTCGACATCCTTGCTCGCCAGCGCTTTTTCCAATGCTGTTTGCTGCCGTTGCAGTGCGGCGAGCTTGTCGTCGATCTCGGCAAGTTTCTTATCGACGGCAGCTTCCAGGGTCTTTAGTTCCTTTTCACGCAATTCGAGTGCTTTTTTTTCGTTCAGCATGGCCTCCCGTTCGGCGGCGATCAATTCCTGGAGGCGACGTTGCTCGACGGAGGTGAACGGCTGATCGGTGAGATTCGTTTCCTGGGCCGCCGTCATGAGCGGCAGCGCAAGGAGTGCGCCCCAGGCGATGAAACACAGGATACGGTTTCTATAAATAGGATGCGGTGCCATGATCAACTCCCGATGGGCAGGCGCTGCTAATTATCTGTTTCTGAAGGGAACCTTGAAAAATTGCTATTTCGCCCAATCTCATCGTTGCGCAATCAAATTTTATCCTCGGAATATCATGTATATGCCTGCGGCAAAATTCTCTTGCGCGCCTCGATCTTGACCGAAATTTCGAATTTTTCAAGGCCCCCTGAAGATGACGGCGATTTCATCGAGTTGTTTCGCTTCCTTTTTTTCCAGATAGGCGTGCCATTCGTCATTCTGTCGCTCTTTGAGGTTTTCCAGGACCCGATGCTCCTTGCTTTTTTGCAGCAGGTGCCGTCGTTCGCGGACCACCGCGTCATGTTTTTTCTGGAGCCTGATCTTCAGGCGCTGCAGCTCTGAGGTCAGGCTGTCGATGCGATTGGTATAGCGGATATACTCGGTAATTTCGATACCGGCCATCTGCAACTCGGTGAGGCGATCGATAAGTCCGGTCCGATCTGTCTGGCAGCGCTCGACCTGTTCCTTGATCGCGGCGTATTCGGCCTGGGCCTCGGC
>CAZSOA010000259.1:0-4464 GCA_964608305.1 uncultured Desulfofustis sp.
AGTCGCCCGTGAATGATCGGTCGCTGGCTGCCATCAGACGTGTCGCCGGTTCGTCCAAGATGTTCTGGTCCGAACTGCTCTATCGGAGCGGCGTGCTTCACCTGCTGAAAAGGTTGCTGTTGCGGCGCAAGGCCGTTGTGCTCACCTACCATCGCGTGCTGACCGATGCCGAGTGCGAAGCGACGTTTTCCCCGGCGGGCATGATCGTTGCCGCGGAAACGTTTGCCCGGCACCTGCAGTTGTTGCAGCGGTCGTTGCGGGTGATCGATATTGATTCGTTCCTGGACCGGCTTGACGGTTCGGGTCCGTTCCGACCGAATTCCTGCCTGATTACCTTTGATGACGGCTGGGGTGATAATTATCGAAACGTCTTTCCGCTTCTGCAGCAGTACCGGTTGCCGGCCATCATTTTCCTGCCGGCGGCGTTTATCGGCACCGACAAACTCTTCTGGCGAGAAGCGGCGACGGCCGCTCTGTATCGTGCGTCGCGGGATCCCGGAAATGGGGGGACGGCCTTGCTGGCAGCTGTCGGCCTTCCCCGGGTTGCCGCATTGCCGCCTGAGACTGCAAAGCTCGCCATTGAACGGTTCCTGACGGCATTAAAGGGAGCAGACCCGGCGCAAAGGGACGAAACGCTTGCCGCAATCGAAGCGTATGCGACATCGCTGCCGGCCGATGGGCGCCGAATCGACGGCTTTATCACCTGGGAACAGGCACGGGAAATGCTCGCCCACGGCGTATGTTTCGGGGCGCACGGCTATGGCCACCATATCCTTCCCCAATTAAGCCTTGACGATGCCCGCCTCGATGTGATCCGTTCCCGGGACGCGCTCACCGATGCGTTTGGCACAGTGCCACGGGCGTTTTGCTATCCCAACGGTGATTGCAACCGCGCTCTTGCCGACATTGTGGCCGGTGCCGGTTTTTCGGCAGCTTTTTCGGTGCGGGAGGGACTGGTCGGTGTCGGCGACGATCGCTTCGCCCTGCACCGGGTGAGTATCCACGGCGACATGACGCGGACCGGGGCCATGTTGCTGGCAAGAATCCTCGGGATTATCTGAGCGGGTGCGATATGCGGATATTGGTCACCGACGGAGACAACCGGGCGTCCCTGGCGATAACCCGGGCGCTTGGCCGCCGGGGACACCAGGTGATCGTCGGCGCGGCTGGTCACCCGTGTCTTGCGTCGTCTTCAAAATATTGCCATGAACGGATTCTCTATCCCTCACCGGTCAACTCACCCGATGCCTTTCTTGACGCTCTCAGGCACATCGTGCAAGAAAAGCGCATCGACGTCCTGCTTCCGGTAGCGGATGTGACGACCATTCCGGTGACGGCCCATGCCGCCGAGTTGACGCCGTTTTGCCGGATACCCTTTGCCGGGCCGGAGGCGATTGAACTGGCAGCGGACAAGGTCAGCCTGATTGAGCGAGCCCGCCGACTCGGCGTGGCGACGCCGCGCAGTCTGGTTGTCAAGGATTGTCGCCAGCCGTTGCCGCCGCTCACCGAGTTCGGGTTTCCGATCGTGGTCAAACCGGGGAGATCGAGGGTCCGCACCGAGCAGGGGTGGCTATCGACCGCCGTCGATTATGCCCATGACGAGCAGCACCTTCGGGCTATCCTGGCACAATTGCCTGCCGTTGCTTACCCGGTGCTGCTTCAGGAACGGATTATCGGGCCGGGCGTCGGTGTCTTCGCCTGCTACCGGCACGGCGAACCGGTGGCGTTTTTCAGCCACCGGCGACTCCGGGAAAAGCCTCCTTCCGGCGGGGTGAGTGTGTTGCGCGAAAGCATACCGGTGCTACCGGCGGCCCGGGAGTCTACCGAAAAATTGCTCGGGAGCCTGGGGTGGCATGGGGTGGCGATGGTCGAGTACAAACTTGACCATCGGGATAACCTGCCGAAGTTGATGGAAATAAACGGTAGATTCTGGGGTTCTTTGCAACTGGCCATCGACGCCGGGGTCGATTTCCCGAACCTCGTGGTCGACCTGGCGGCGCAGCGGCCGGTGGCACCGGTTTACTCCTATCGAACGGGCGTGCGCAGCAGATGGTTTCTCGGCGACCTCGATAGCTTGCTGCTGGTTCTGTGCAAGTCGCGGGCGTCGTTGCATCTGCCTGCAGACCATCAGGGCAGGCTATCCTGCCTGCTGAATTTTTTGCGTTTGTGGGAAAAAAACACCACCTATGAAGTGTTGTCTTTTAATGATCCGAGGCCGTGGCTGTACGAGGTGCGAACCTGGTTGCGTCGCTCGGTCACATTGATGGCTCACGCAGTGAGCCGTTCAAGACATTGATTTCGGAAGATGTATGGAATACCTGTTTTGGTTTGCTTTAACCGGCGTCGGCTATGCCTATTTCGGCTACCCGCTGCTGCTGCTCGCCGTAAACGCGCTGCGGCGCAACAGTCGCGCCGCCGCCGTGACCGACGAGCGGCTGCCGTCGATCTCGATCATTATCCCGGTACACAACGAAGAGCGGGTCCTTGAAAGAAAAATCGACAATCTTCTGGCCCTCGACTATCCTGCCGCATTGCTCGAGGTGATCTTTGTCTCCGACGGTTCCACCGATCGTACCGAAACGATCATCAACAGCCGGGCGGCAGCGCAACTGAGCCTCATCTCCCTGCCTGAGCGCGGCGGCAAGGCCCGGGCGCTCAACGCCGGGTTGGCGGCGGCGAGCCATGAGATCATCGTGTTTACCGATGCCGCCATCATGCTCGACGCGACGGCGCTGCGCACCATCGTCAGGCGCTTCCGGGACCCGGCGATCGGCTGTGTTTCCGGGCAGGACATTGTGGCCGGGACGAGCGGGGAGGGGCTGTACGGCAGGTATGAACTGTTTCTCCGAGCCCAGGAGTCGAGGTTTTTCTCGATTGTCGGCGCCAGCGGCTCCTTTTATGCGCAGCGCAAAGAACTCTGCGAGCCATTCGCCGAAGGCGCGGCACCCGATTTTCAATCGGTATTGCAGACCCTTGACAAGGGGTATCGGGCCGTTTCCGAGCCGGCGGCGCGGGGCACGATGACGGCGGTGCAAGGCACCGCAGAAGAGTTCAACCGCAAGGTCCGGACCCTGATCAGGGGGATGACCGCGCTGTTTCGTCATGCCCGGCTGCTCAAACCATGGCGTGCTCCTGCGGTTGCTTTCACGCTGGTGTCGCACAAGATCATGCGGTGGCTTGTCCCGATCTTTCTGCTGACGGTGTTGGCGAGCAACCTATTTTTGCTGACGCAGCCTGCCTATCGAGTGATTTTTCTGCTTCAGATGGGGTTTTACGCAATGGCCTGGGGTGCTTCGGTTCGCCTGTTTTACCTCGATCGGATAACGGTCGGTCGGATAGCGCTCTATTTCACCACGGTCAATCTGGCGATTCTGGTCGCCTGGTACCGCTATCTGCGAGGCACGAGGCTCGAGATCTGGAAACCGTCGCAACGGTAGCGAAAAAATTTTGGAAAAGCATATCGGATATGACAGAAACCCCCCTGTTTTTTGCAAACGGCTCAGAAAACTTGTTCGGTATTCACTATCTGCCGCAGCAACCGGATTACCGCGAAGCGTTTATCTTTGTCGATGCGTTTGCCGAGGAGAAGCTGTGGGCAAAACGGGTCATGGTGTCTTACGCCAGACAACTGGTTGCTGCCGGGTATGGCGTCTTCCGGTTCGATTTTCGTGGGCATGGCGATAGCGACGGTGCGTTTGCCGATGCCGATGTCGAGTCGAGGCTCTCGGATATCACCGCGGCGGCGGCGTGTCTCCGGGAACGGTCAACGGCGGCAGACCTGCGCATCAGCCTGCTTGGCCTGAGGTTCGGCGCAACGCTGGCGGCGCTGGCGGCCCAGCGGCTTGGTCGGGTTGCGCGGCTGATTCTTTGGGAGCCGGTCGTCGACGGCGAAGCGTATCTCAAGGAAATGCTGCGCAGCAACCTGGTGACGCAGACTGCGGTCTACAAAGAGATACGCTTTACCAGAGAGGACTTGATTGCCCAGATGCAGCGAGGCGATACGATAAATATCGACGGCTATCAGATCGGTTACCGGTTCTACGAGGAGGCGTGTGCCATCAACGTGCTGCAATGGGGCCAGATTGCCGCACAGGATGCCCTTGTCGTCCAGATCGGCAGACGAGTTCAGGCGCTGAAAAAACCATTTGCCGCTCTGCAAGAAGGTCATGAACAAGTAACGGCGGCCGTGGTCGAAGAAGACCCATTCTGGAAGGAGATCAGGGCGTATTACGGCGCCGCTGACAACCTGTTTATCCGGACGAGCCGGTGGCTCAACGAGACGCAGCGAGCATGAAAACACCAATCGTTTTTACCAGCAGAAAGCAGCAGCGGCTGTTTGGCATGCTCCATCAGCCGGATGAAACGATAACCGGACGACAACCGGTGATCGTTCTAATCTCGCCGGGGATAAAGGGGAGAGTGGCGCCGCATCGGCTCTATGTGAAAATGGCGGAGCGGTTCTGT
>CAZSOA010000260.1:0-4430 GCA_964608305.1 uncultured Desulfofustis sp.
CACCGCTCCGGCAGCATAGAAATAAAGCCGGTTGTCGCGAAAATAACCGGCCTGGACGATGCCGGCCTTGCCGGACATGACCATCAGAAATGGAATCTGGAAGGCAAGCCCGAAGGCGATCACCATCCGGGCGACAAAGGTTAAATAAAGGCCGAGTTTGGGCAGCGGTTCGAGGCCGTCATGGGCGTAGCTCATGAAATAGATGAGCAGCCGCGGCAGGACACTGAACAGGGCAAAGGCCCCGCCGCCGAGAAACAGCAGGCTTGACCAGAAAACCACGGTGCCGACGAATCGTTTTTCATGATCGTGCAGGCCGGGGGCGACGAAACACCAGCACTGGTAGAGCAGATACGGAAAACTGGCCATAAAGCCGACCAGCACCGCCAGCTTGATATAGGCGATAAAGGCCTCCGGCAGATTGGTGTAAACCATCCGGTAGACCATCGGGCTGGCATCAAACAGCGGCCGGATGAAAAACAGGGCGATCTGCTCGGAAAAGAAATAGGCGACCACGGAGCAGAGAATAACCGCGATAAAGCTGCGGATGAGCCGCTTGCGCAGCTCTTCGTGGTGGGGCCGGAAAAAGGCCAGGTTGCGTTCGATCAAAGACATCGAACGTTTAGGAAGCCCGGTCTGCCGGGTCGCGATTTACCGCTGCCGGCTGGTGATGATTGGGATCAGCTGCGGCACCGTTTTCGCCCGTGGGTTCGGGACCGGACCGATCTTTTGGGTGCGGCCCAGGTTCCGTGACCGGCGTGTCGTAGCTGTCGTTCGGCTCGACGATGGCGCTCAGGGCGCTGTCCGCCGGATCGGTCGGCCGATCGGCACCAGCCGGCTCGGGGGCGTCGTCCGGTTCACCGATGTCGGCGACGGCGATCTCCTCGGTGGCGCTCTGCTCCTGGATGGCCTGTTCGTGGGGATCAACGCTGTCATAGTCGCCGGCCACGCCGGTCCAGCCATCCGGGCCGGGTTCACCGAGTTGCTTCTTCAGGGCCTCGGCGGCCTCTTCAAGCTCCGGTTTTACCGTTCCAAGCGGGTTTTCCTTCTCCAGATCTTCTTTCAACGAGTTGACCGTCTTTTTCAGGTCCAGCACTCCTTTGGCGATGGATCGGGCCAGATCGGGCAATTTGTCGGGGCCGACCACGATCAAAGCAAGCGCCATGATCAAAATCATTTCTGGTAAGCCGATGCCGAACATGTTCTATCTCTATTGGTGTGGCGTGGATGCCGCGCGCCGTAAAGTTGATTTCATTGGGCCTGTAAGCCGGTGGATGCCGCTTGCTGCAGGCAACCGGTTCTGCCTTTGCAACCTGCAAATCTACCAGAGTTACCGGGAGAAATCGACCATTATTGCCCGTTCGCTGCAACGCGAAAGCATGGCCGCCGGAAAGGCAGGGAGCGGCGGCTCCGGTTGAGGATGGCGACCGAAGCAGCGTTTCTTCGCCGTTATACACGGGGCAGCGTATCGGCCCTGGTTCCCTGACGGGTATTTGATGGATTGACTTTGATGGGCCGGTTGACTATAATTGCAGGGTTTTACTTCTGACATTTCAGGGCGGTTCTCTGCCGTTGGCGGAGGACCGACATGTTTTTCAACGAGGAGAAAAAAGATGTCCAGCGTTGTGGTCGTCGGCAGTCAATGGGGAGACGAGGGCAAGGGCAAGATCGTCGACCTGCTAACCCGCTATGCCGATTGTATCGTCAGATTCCAGGGTGGCAACAACGCCGGTCATACCCTGGTGGTGAACGGACGCAAATATATCTTCCATATCATCCCGTCGGGCATTCTCTACCAGGATAAGCAGTGCATGATCGGCAACGGCGTGATCATCGATCCGCAGATCCTGCTCGGCGAGATCCATAGCCTTGCAGAAAAGCAGCTGCCGGTCACCCCGGATCGCCTGATGATCAGTGAAAATGCCCATTTGATCGTCGAATACCACAAGCGGCTCGATCAGGCTCAGGAGGCGTCCCGTTCCGCCGGTAAACGCATCGGCACCACCGGCCGAGGCATCGGCCCGTGTTATGCCGACAAGACGGCGCGAACCGGGATCAAGATCGGCGATCTGCTCGACGAGCAGCTCCTCCGGGAAAAGCTGAAAAGCAATCTTGATGAGAAAAACTTCCTGTTGACCAAACGATACGGTGAAGACCCGGTTTCCTTCGACGAGGTGGTGGCCGATCTGCTGCGCTGCGGGGAACAGCTGACGCCGTTTCTCGGCAATGTTTCAGTGGCGCTTGACACCGCCCGGAAGCAGGGGCGGAACATCTTGTTCGAAGGGGCGCAGGGTACCCAGCTCGACATCGATCACGGCACCTATCCCTTTGTTACCTCGTCCAACACCGTGGCCGGCAATGCCTGTAACGGTACCGGATTCGGACCGACCCATATCGACGGGGTGATCGGTATCCTGAAAGCCTATACCACCCGCGTCGGCGAAGGTCCGTTTCCCACCGAATTGCTTGATGCAACCGGCGATGCACTTCAGGAAAAAGGTGGGGAATTCGGCGCCACCACCGGGCGGAAGCGACGGTGCGGCTGGCTTGATACGGTTGTTGCCGGCGATGCGGTGCGGCTCAACGGCCTGACCGGCCTGGCGATTACCAAGCTCGATGTGTTGAGCGGCCAGCAGGTGCTGAAGATTGCCACGTCGTACCGGCTCGGCAAGCAGGTCCTGCACTGCATGCCGGCACATATAGGCAAGGCCCGGGCGGTGGAGCCGGTGTATGAAGAAATGCCCGGCTGGCAGGCGGAGATCGGCGAGGTTCGCTCGCTGAGCGATCTACCGGTTGAGGCCCGTGATTATATCAAACGAATTGAAGATCTTACCGGGGTTGAAGCGGTGATCGTTTCCGTGGGGCCGGATCGCGAGGAAACGTTGCTGCTGAAGAACCCGTTCGAACACTGTGTGACAAATCCGGCAGCGGCGTAGCCCCCGGATAGCACTTCCTTTCAGGAAAAATATGAGGAGCATATGGCACGGATAACCGTTGAAGATTGTTTGCAGCAAGTCGGCGATGGCAATCGCTTCAACCTGATTCATCTGGCGGTCAAGCGCATTAAGCAGCATCGTCAGGGAGAACCCTATTTGGCAGAAGGCAAGAATAAGGAAGTGGTCATGAGTCTGCGGGAGATTGCCGCCGGCAAAGTGACCTTCGACAATATCGACGACATTGCCGAGGCCACCCTTGTTCAACACGACATTCGTCAGGAAAACCATCAGGAAGCGGAGACCGAACGCTAAGGCCTCCCCCGGTACGCATGCCACGCGATTACTACGAAATACTCGGCGTTTCCCGATCGGCCGACAGTGCGGAAATCAAGAAAACCTATCGGAAGCTGGCCATGAAGTACCACCCGGACCGCAATCCGGGCGACAAGGAGGCGGAAAACGCCTTTAAAGAGTGCGCCGAGGCGTACGAGGTACTCAGCGACGACCAGAAACGCAGGATTTATGATACCTATGGGCACGAGGGACTGCAAAACAGCGGTTACCGTGGCCCGGGGAACTTTGAAGACGTTTTTTCCAGCTTCAGCGATATCTTCGGGGATCTGTTCGGATTCGGTTCCTCCCGTGCCCAGGCCCGGCGTGACGGCCCGGTGGCCGGCAACGACCTGCGCTATGATCTGCGTATCTCCTTCATGGATGCCGTTCACGGCACCACCAGAGAGGTCGATATCACGAAACGGGAGACCTGCTGGACGTGCGAAGGGTCCGGTTGTCGCCCCGGCCATCAGCGGCAAACCTGCCCGTCCTGCGGTGGGCGGGGGCAGGTGATTCGCTCCCAGGGGTTTTTCCAGGTCAGTTCAACCTGTCCGCAATGTCGCGGCGAAGGGTCGCTGATCACCCATCCCTGTGAAGACTGCCGGGGCAGCGGACTGGTCGCAAAGGAGAAGAAGGTATCCATCAAGATACCCGCCGGGGTCGACACCGGCGCCCGGATGCGGCTGCGGGGTGAGGGCGAGGGCGGGCGTCGCGGCGGCCCGTCGGGGGATCTCTATGTGATCATTGAAGTTGAACCACATGAATTCTTCAGCCGGGACGGCAATGATATCTATTGCAAATTGCCGGTGGCCATGGTCGATGCGGCGCTCGGCATAAAAACCGAGGTGGTCACCATCTACGGCAAGAAGAAGCTGACCATTCCGGAGGGCAGCCAGTCGGGCACCGTATTCACGTTGCGCGGTCAGGGGGTGGAAAGCCTGCGCGGGCATGGCCGGGGAGATATGTATGTGGAGTTGCAGGTGATGACCCCGACCAACCTCTGCGAGGAGCAGAAAAACGTCCTGCGCGAGTTCGACAAGCTCTGCGAGAAGCACGGTCAGAAAAAGGAAGAGGAAGGTTTTTTCACCCGGCTCGTCAATGAAGTGATGGGTCGCAACAATTAGCGTTGCCGGCAGCTATGAGTGATCAATCCAGCTTGACCCA
>CAZSOA010000261.1:0-4398 GCA_964608305.1 uncultured Desulfofustis sp.
ATCCTGCTCTGCTTTCCGCTTTTCGGCCTCTACGAGGCGGGAATCTTTCTTACCGCCTTGTTTGGCAAGAAGAAGAAACCCGCTCCGGACCCCACCGTTCAAGACTAACCGCATGCGCTGTCACCAGGTAAGTTGCCGGTAACGAGAAAAGCGGCGGCAACTATGCCTGCGCCCAACGCCATCGGCGCACGCGCACGTGCTCAGTCCGTTTGCGGAAACAGTTCGCGAAACCGCCGGTTGGCGAATGCTTCAACCTCTTCTTGCAGACGCCGATACTTTTGTACCATGTCGAGCGCTTTGCTCGTCAGCGTCGTCCCCCCGGAACCGCCGCCTCCCTGTTTGGACAAGACCAACTCGTCAGCCATGTTGTTTTGGAGAATCTTGATATGCGTCCAAGCCTTCTTGTAACTCATGCCGAGTTGTTCGGCAGCTGCGGCAATCGATCCTTCCGTCTCGATCAATTCCAGCAATTCGGTCTTTCCTTTGCCGAAGAGCAGCTCCTGCTCCTCGTTTTCAATCCAGATTTTGGTCTTTAAGCACAGCTTCATACCATCCGTACCTCGTTTGCTTGATGCTGCCCTTTCCCGGTCGGCATTTCCGCTACCACCATTATCTCTGCTCAGCATACCTCTTGTAATTCATGGCACCCGTGCAAATATGCCATTATTGCATATTCGTGAACCAATGGCTATGGTTCACTGAGGCCGATTTTCATGCCACGGCTACGGAATGCCGGAGCTGGCGAATGCACAGCGCTCTGCCGGAAATGATCACAACAAGGTGCCCCATGACACATCCACGACTCAACGACCCTACCCTGCTCCGCAGCCAGTGCCTGATCAACGGGCAATGGCAGAACGCCGACGACAACGGTGTTCTCAACGTTGCCAATCCGGCCTCCGGCGCGGTGCTCGGCACCGTCCCGAAGATGGGTGCCGGTGAAACCCGCCGGGCCGTTGCCGCCGCCGCTGCCGCCCTGCCGGCGTGGCGGGCGAAGACCGCCCAGGAGCGTTCGCAGCTACTGCGCCGCTGGCACGACCTGCTGTTGGCCAACCTTGACGACCTGGCCGTGCTGATGACCGCCGAACAGGGCAAACCGCTCGCCGAAGCGCGGGGCGAGATCGCTTACGCGGCGTCGTTTATCGAGTGGTTTGCCGAAGAGGCAAAACGCATCTACGGCGATATCATCCCGCCCCACCAGGCGGATAAACGCATCCTCGTGCTCAAGGAACCGATCGGGGTCTGCGCGGCCATCACCCCGTGGAATTTCCCGTCGGCGATGATCACCCGCAAGGCCGCCCCGGCGCTGGCCGCCGGCTGCACGATGGTCGTCAAGCCGGCCTCGGCGACGCCTTTTTCGGCACTCGCCCTGGGTGAGCTGGCCATCCGCGCCGGCATCCCGGCCGGGGTGCTCAACATCGTCACCGGTTCGTCAAGCGGCATCGGCGGCGAGTTGAGCGGCAACCCGCAGGTGCGCAAGCTGACCTTCACCGGCTCGACGGCGGTCGGCAAGCAACTCATTGCTGCCTGCGCCGATACCGTCAAGAAGGTCTCGATGGAGTTGGGCGGCAACGCCCCGTTTATCGTCTTTGACGATGCCGACCTCGATAGCGCCGTCGACGGCGCGATGGTCGCCAAGTACCGCAACACCGGCCAGACCTGCGTCTGCACCAACCGCTTTATCGTGCATGACTCGATCTACAACGCCTTTGCCGAGCGGCTGGCGGCTGCCGCCGAAGCCTTGGTCGTCGGCGACGGCCTGGCGGGCGAGAGCCAGCAGGGGCCGCTGATCAACAACGACGCGCTGACAACCGTTGAGCACCATATCAAAGACGCGCTCGACAAAGGCGCCCGGATCGTCACCGGCGGCAAACGCCACCGCCTCGGCGCCACCTTTTTCGAGCCGACGGTGCTCGCCGACGCCACCCCGGAGATGCTCATCGCCCGCGAAGAGACGTTCGGCCCGGTGGCACCGCTGTTTCGCTTTCGCACCGAGAAAGAGGCCGTGGCCCTTGCCAACGACACCCCGTACGGGCTCGCCTCCTATTTTTACAGCCGTGATATCGGCCGGATCTGGCGGGTGGCCGAACAGCTCGAGTTCGGCATCGTCGGCATCAATACCGGGCTGATCTCGACCACGGTGGCCCCGTTTGGCGGCGTCAAGGAGTCGGGCATCGGGCGGGAAGGTTCGAAGTACGGGATCGAGGAATTTCTCGAGATCAAGTACCTCTGTCTGGGCGATATCACGGCGCCGTGACCCGCCCGTTGATCCGTTGCTTGAGCAGGCAGCAGGAGATGCGGTGCAGCGGTTTGCCGTCGGCGTCGTAGCCGATGGTGTCCGGCTGGAGCAGCTTGTTCATCACACAGCCCTCGGCGATCTCCAGGGAAAACAGCCGCCCCTCGTTGATGCCCGTAGTCGGCACCAGCGCATCGTCGATAATCTCGTAGGAATGGAGCGGGTGATCCTCGCAGAGTGGGCATTGATAGACCCGGCCGTTGGGAAAAATAAAAAAATTCTCCGCCACCCGGCCGGCACACTGGAAGGCTTCTCCCGGCTCCAGATAGACTTTCGGGAAAACCACATCGATCCCGGCCGCCGCCGCCTGACGAGCCACCTCGGGCACCACGGCCAGCCAGCGCTCGGGATCGACCTGCAACGGGTCGGCGTTTCCCGCAGGTACCGCGGATTTTCCGCGCAACCCGATCACCTGGATGAAAAACCGGCGAACCTGCAGATCGACCAGCAGCGGCACCATGCGCGGCAAGTGAGCGATGTTGCGGCTGCTCACCGTGTAGATCAGGCTGGTGGTAAACCCCCGCTACACCGCCAGGCGCAGATTGGCGGTACAGACGGCAAAGACGCCGGCGCCGCGGATCGGGTCGTTGACCGCGGGATCGGGGCCATCGAGGCTGAAACTCAGAAAATCAAGGTGCTCCGGTGCTACCCGGTCAAGAAAATCGTGAAACAGGAAGCCGTTGCTGTCCACCGTCGTCGTGTAGCCGCAGGAACGGGCCACCTCGATGGCATACGGCAGATCGGGGTGCATGGTCGGCTCGCCGCCAAGAAAGATGATATTGCTCTTTTTTTGCTCGTCGGCAAAGAGTTTGATCCAGGCCGCCAGCCGTTCCCGGCCGAGCATCGCCGTGCCGTGCTGGGCCGGGTTGATATAGCAGTGCGAACAGGACAGGTTGCAAGCCGTCAGGATATGGAGAAAGACGTTTCGTTCACCGGCGGTGAACGAGACGGTGCGCGGTTGCAGGTCCATGGTTATTGCGCCAGCGTATATGAGGCGAGCGGTGAACCCCGCCAGTAGTCGTTGTTCGGATCTGAGAAAAAAGACTGAAACAGCGCCAGGCTCTCATCCCGGCAGACGCCGGCGATCACGTCGACCGCCATCTCCCGGTAGAGCTGCGGCAGCGCCTGCAGATTCAAGCCGGTGCCGCCGCCCATGGCATCCTCATACGCATACACAATGGTTCTGAACCCGTTGAGAAGCAAGGTGGCATAACACATCAGGCAGGGTTCCATGGTCGCATAGACCACCAGTTCCGCCGGCGGCGGACAGGACGGGTCGCTGAGCAGCGCCCGCATGGTGACGATTTCGGCATGGTCCAGTTCGCTGCCGTCCCGGCTGTGTTGACGGCGGCCGGCGGCAACGATTCTTCCGCGATGAGTGATCACGCAGCCGACCGGAAACTCACCGGCGGCAAGGGAGAGGCGCGCCTGCTCAAGGGCGGCGCGCATCGGTTGGTGATGGTCGTTATCCATGCTCTGCAAAAGACGGCCGTCTAGAGGGAGCGACCGAACCGGACCACCGACGCGGGCACCGCCAGGGCCGAATGGGTCTGCACGAGATCGTGACCGGTGTCTTCAAAAGGCAGGAAAACCAGCGAGGTCTGCCGGACGGTGAACCCGAGCGTAGGCAGCTGCGGCAGCACCCGGTTTTTGCGCACCGTTGTTTCGGCAACCAGGCTCTTGAGCGATTGAATCGCCTCTTTGAGCGGCATCGTCACCGGGTGCAGCGGGCGGGCCAGCTTCTTCTCCCCTTCGGGAAACTTGAGCTGCGACAGGGTGGCGCTGCGGGCCAGACGCAAAAAGGCCGTCGGCCGAAGCTTCAGACCCGGCACCCAGAACTCCAAACCACGGGAACGATGGGCGCTGTTGACCACCACCGGCTGGTTGGTCACGGTGAGCAGATCGGCCAGGGTGCGCATCTCGATTCCCGTCGACTCCACGCCGATACGCCAGAACGGCAGGTAGATCACCCCATTCCCCGGACCGGCCACCACCCGGTACGGGACCGGTACGAACTTGCCGTTTTTTTCCGACCAGCAGGTCCGGCAATGGTAGCAGTGCAGGATCAGGCTATCACGCTCGCCGCGCATCGTGGCCCCGCA
>CAZSOA010000262.1:0-4329 GCA_964608305.1 uncultured Desulfofustis sp.
ATTGGCTTTGAGCGACGAGCACTATTTCCATCTGCTCAACCCAACCTGCCAATGGTCGCTGCAGCTCACCCGGGAATTATTGTCGGCGCAAAGCCTGGCCTGGCTCAACAGCCTGCCGGCAACCATCGTCCGGGGCAGCGCCCGCTTTTTACACGGCTGTCCACCGAACTCGATTACCGAGTACCTCTTCAATCCGTCCACCGCGCGTCTCAGCCGGATCTTTGCCGGTTATCCCGAATCGATCTGCTTTGTCGGCCACACCCACCAACTCCAGATGTTCACCTGCAACGCCCGGCAGATCTGCTCGTTGCAGGTCCTGGAACCGGGTGTTATCGAGATCGAAGAGACGAGCCGTTACCTGTTGTGCTGCGGCAGCGTCGGCCAGCCCCGCGACGAGGTCGACCGGCGGGCCAAATACGGCCTCTGGGATGACCGGTGTCACCAGATCGAGATCAGGGCGGTCCCCTACGACGTCGCCACCACCGTCCGGCTGATACGGGAACGGGGCTTTCCCGACGTCAACGCACGGCGGTTGCAATAATCATGGGCCGAAAAAACATCGGGAAATACCGGATCATCAGGCGTCTTGGGAAAGGCGGCATGGGGGTGGTCTACAAGGCGATACACCCGGAGATCGATCGGGTCGTCGCGATGAAGGTGCTGCAGCCCACAGAAGCACTGGAAATAACGCTTGGCGGCAACCAGCTCGAGGAGATCTTCATCAGCGAGGCCCGGCTGCTGGCCGGCCTGCAGCACAACAACCTGGCGATGATCTGGGATTTCGACCGGGACGAAGACGGTCGACCGTTTCTGGTAATGGAATATTACTGCAACAATCTCGGCGTGATGATCGGCGAGACCTTCCAACTCGAACGCGCCTCACGGCCGATCCGGCCGGAGGTGGTGGTGCGTTACGGGGCACAGATCCTTGATGCGCTCGCCTATCTGCACCACCAGTCGATTATCCATCGCGACATCAAGCCACACAACATCCTGGTGACCGACGACGACACCGTCAAACTCTGCGACTTCGGAATGGCCCTGGCCGAGAACCTGTCGTTTTCCGGTCCGGATACGATGCAAGTCGGCTCGCCGTATTACGCGCCGCCGGAGCAGCGCAAAAACCCACACCAGGTGGACGGCCGGGCCGACTGTTACAGTGCCGCGGTGCTGCTCTATCGGCTGCTGACCGGGACCCTGCCGGGCATGCAGAGTTTTCCGCTGTCACTGGTCAACGCGCGCTATAACCGGGACTGGGACGAGTTCTTCCACATCGGCCTGCAGTGGAATCCGGCGGAGCGCTTCACCGATGCGCCGGCCATGAAACAAGCGCTGTTGGCGCTGCCGCTGGGCAGCGTGGCCCCGGATCGGCAACCGTCGCCACCGGCACCGGATGCCCCGCACCGGCTACGCAGTACACCGGATAACCAATGCGGCGCCCGGGCATTGCAGCGGTTCGGGCTCAACGATCTGGCCCGGCCGCTGGTGGTGATCGGCAACGTCTTTGAACCGCACGGCGAACAGATCATCGATTACGCTACCGGTCTTGCCTGGCGCCGATATCCCAGCCCCTACCCGGTGCCGTGGCAGGAGGCGCAGTCCTTTTGCGACGCCCTCGAACAAGATGCATCATCCCCCTGGCGCCTGCCGACCGTCGACGAGCTGCTGTCGCTGCTTGACTCGACTTCAGCAAAACCGTCGTCGTCGCTCTTTGCCGGAACCACCACCTGGTTCTGGAGCTGTGATGCGCACGGGCCGCAGGAACGTTGGTACGTTAACCTCGATATGGGCTACGCCGCGCCACAGGACCTCGATTGCCGCAACTATGTTCGGGCCGTCCGCAGTCTGCTAACCGAACAGCCGTAATCAAGGCATTGAAGCGATTCAGGGATAGACTTCCGCCTCGGCAAGACGGCTGCCGGCCTGATCCTTGGCGGAAAGCTGCGGGGTTATGCCGGACGGCCAGGAGATGGCCAGATCCGGGTCGTCCCAGGTGATTGTCCGTTCATGTTCCGGTGCGTAATAGTCGGTTGCCTTGTAGAGGAAATCAGCACTCTCGGACAGAACCAGAAAGGCATGGCCGAAGCCGGGCGGCAACCAGAACTGCCGTTTGTTGGCCTCGCTGAGCAGGACGCCGACCCACCTGCCGAAGGTCGGCGATGAACGGCGCAGATCGACGGCCACATCGAAGACCTCGCCGGCAGTCACCCGGACGAGCTTTCCCTGGGGCTGCCGAATCTGGTAGTGAATGCCCCGGAGCACCCCCCGGGCGGAGCGGGAATGGTTGTCCTGGACAAAGCGTACCGTAAGGCCGGTCGCCGCCTGCCAGGCCCGCTCGTTGTAGCTCTCCAGAAAAAAGCCGCGCTCGTCGCCGAACACCTTCGGCTCAAGGATCAGGACATCGGCTATTTCGGTCGGTATCACCTGCATGGCGCGCCCCGTTTATGCGTTATCCCGATCGCCGTACATCGACCGGTAGTAATCCTGATACGAACCGTCGATCACTGCGGCAAGCCAGGCCCGATTGGCCAGGTACCAGTCGACGGTCTGGGCCAGCCCGTCGGCAAAACGCATCGCCGGCTGCCAACCGATCTCGTTTTTGATCCGGCCGGCATCGATGGCATAGCGGCGATCATGGCCCTGCCGGTCGCGGACAAAGGTGATCAGCGAGCGGCGCGGCTGGCCGCTTGCCAACGGCTCAACCCGATCGTCAAGGATATCGCAGATGAGCGCTACCACTTCGAGATTTTCCATTTCGTTGTTGCCGCCGATATTGTAGCGTCGTCCCGGCGCACCGCGTTCCACGACCGCAATCAAGGCCTCACAATGATCGGTGACATGCAGCCAGTCGCGAACGTTTTTCCCGTCACCGTAGACCGGCAGCGATGTGCCCTGCAGCGCGTTGTTGCAGACGAGCGGAATCAGCTTTTCCGGAAACTGATACGGACCGTAATTGTTTGAACAATTCGTGATCACGGTCGGCAGGCCGTAGGTATGATGGTAGGCGGAAACCAGGTGATCAGACGACGCTTTGGAAGCAGAATAGGGAGAGCGCGGGTCGTAGGCGGTGGTTTCGTGAAACAGGCCGGTTGCACCAAGAGAGCCGTAGACCTCGTCGGTGCTGACGTGCAGAAAACGCTGTCCGCCGGCGGTGGCGCCGGCGGCGCACCAGTGCTGCCGGGCCGCTTCAAGCAGGGTGAACGTCCCGCCGATATTGGTCCGGATGAACTCGTCAGGCCCGACGATGGAGCGATCCACATGGGACTCGGCGGCAAAATGAACGACGGTGTCGATCCGTTCTTCGGCAAACAGCGCCGTCACCAGTTCCCGGTCGCAGATGTCGCCGCGGACAAACCGGTACCGCTCATTCTCGTCAATGCCGTCAAGACTTTGCAGGTTGCCGGCATAGGTCAGTTTATCGAGATTGATGACCCGCCAGCCGGGTTTTCGCCGATTGACCAGCCGGACAAAGTTGCAGCCGATGAAACCGCAGCCGCCGGTAACCAGAACCGTTCTTTTTTCCATGTCGTTTTCTGAAATCGCTTGCATTTCGTCGAAAAGCACCTATGCTTCGAAGTTTTTTCCAAGGCATGTTTATACCCAGTGACCCTCAAGAAGCAAAGGACAATTTTCCCCCGATGAGCAGTATCCTCGAAAAAGAAATCGCCAGGCGCCGGACGTTCGGCATTATCAGCCATCCCGACGCCGGCAAGACGACGCTGACCGAAAAACTGCTGCTCTACGGTGGCGCCATCAACCTGGCCGGCGCGGTCAAATCGCGCAAGGCGGAACGACATGCGACAAGCGACTGGATGGCCGTCGAACAGGAACGTGGTATTTCAGTGACCACCTCGGTGATGAAATTCACCTATCGCGATTGTGAAGTCAATCTACTCGACACCCCGGGGCACCAGGACTTCTCCGAGGACACCTATCGGGTACTGACTGCCGTCGATTCGGTGGTCATGGTTATCGACAGCGCCAAAGGCGTCGAGGCGCAGACGGAAAAGCTGATGGAAGTCTGCCGAATGCGCAACACGCCGCTGATCACCTTTATCAACAAGCTCGACCGTGAGGGGCGGCCGCCGCTGGAGTTGCTCGACGAGATCGAGGACAAACTGCAGATCGAATGCGCCCCGCTCTCCTGGCCGATCGGCATGGGCAAGCGGTTCAAAGGAGTCTATCATATCCATCGCCAGCATCTGCGACTGTTCGCCCCCGGCGCGGAAACCAGGGATCAGGACTGGATCAGCATCGACGATCTGCTCGACCCACAGGTCGACCGATTGCTCGGCAATCAGGCCGCTGAGTTGCGCGAGGATTTGGAAC
>CAZSOA010000263.1:0-4305 GCA_964608305.1 uncultured Desulfofustis sp.
CCGCGGCAGATCCGGTAGCACCGACCACGGTATCGGATGCTGCCGATACAACAGAGCCGACCACTGCTTCCCCGGAGGAGTCGGAAATTCCGAAAGAAGAGCGTCGGAGCAAACGCAGCCGGGGACGGCGGGGTGGTCGGCGCAAATCTGCGAACAAAAAGGAACAGGAGGCAGCGGCGGCAACTGCTCCTGCCCCGCCGGAACCAGATGCCGATCAGCAGCTGCTTGACCCGGAGGAAGAAGGAGTTGACGAAGATGAGCGTGACGACGCTGACGACCAGGCTGCGACGCACCCACAGCCGTCCACCGGATCCAGAGGAGAGCGTGAGCACAAACCGGTCGTCAAGTTGCTGATCAACGCCGAAGAACCGGAGGAGTGTCGGCTCGCCCTGCTCGAAGATGGTCGGCTCGAGTCCTTGTATGTCAGTACGGTCAGCCGGGTGCAGACCCGGAACAATATCTACAAGGCGCGGGTCGTTGCCATCGAGCCCAATCTGCAGGCCGCGTTCGTCGATTATGGTACTGAAAAGAACGGCTTTCTCGCTTTTGGTGAAATTCATCCCGAATACTATCGATCGAACCTGAGCAGTGAGGTCAAAGCGCTTATCGAACAGCAGCAATGGAAAAAGATCGGTATTGCCGACGTGCTGGAGAAAGGGCAGGAAATGCTCGTTCAAGTGGTCAAGGAGGAAGTCGGTAAGAAGGGCGCCAACCTGACTACCTACCTTTCGGTACCCGGTCGTTGTGTGGTGTTGATGCCCGGTTCGGAGTCGGAAGGGGTTTCGCGCAAGATATCCGGGGAAGAGCGGCGCAATGAACTGCGCGAAATTATGAATTCCCTGCAGATACCGGAGGGTATTGGCTGGATCGTGCGTACTGCCAGCGTCGATATCAACAAGACGGCATTGTCGAAAGATGTCCGCTATCTGCTGAAACTGTGGCAAGAAATCAAGGATAAGGGCCAGGAGCTAGAGGGAGTCGGGCTGCTTTATCAGGATCACAATTGCGTGATGCGCTTTTTGCGGGAGCATTTCGACCCGGACACCCAGGAAATCCTCGTCGATAGCGAGGACGCCCTGGAAAAGGTCAAAGAGTTCATCGACATGCTGCCGCCCAAGCAGCGGACGGTTAAAGTCAAGCTCCATAAGGGGAACCGGCCGATCTTCAACCACTACAGTGTCGAGGATCAGATCGAATCGATCTATCAGCCCCGGGTCAGTCTGCCGTCCGGCGGCTCCATCGTCATCGAACCGACCGAGGCGCTCGTCTCCATCGACGTCAACTCCGGTTCGACCGGCAGCAAAGGGCAGAACTTCGAGGACACCATTTTTCAGGCCAACATGGAAGCTGCGGCGGAACTGGCTAGACAGCTCAGGCTTCGCGACCTCGGCGGGCTGATCGTCGTCGATTTCATCGACATGCGCAGCAGCAGGCATATCCGCGAAGTCGAGAAACAGGTCAAAAACGCGATGAAGCGGGACAAGGCGAAGGTTGATATCACCCGCATCTCCCGGTTCGGGTTGCTGCAGATATCCCGGCAGAAACTCGGTTCTCCGATCGAATCAGGCAATTATCATGTGTGTGAGCATTGCCGGGGGCGGGGAACGGTCCGCTCGGTGGAGACCCAGGCCCTGTTCTACCTGCGCAGGATTCATACCGGTGCCAGCCGGAAGCAAGTCGTCCGGATCAATTGCCGCTTCCCACTTGATGTCGCGCAATACCTGTTGAATAACAAACGACACGAACTGCTCGAGCTTGAAGAACAGTACGAAACCAGGGTGACCATCATTGCCGACCCGACGATGAAACCGCTCGAGCATGAGATCCTTTTCGAGAAACAGGAAAAAGAGGAATCCGGCAAAAAACAGTCTTGAGCTGCAACCGGTTCTGGAGTATAGTCACCCACTCTCAAACATCCGCACCAGTAGCTCAGTTGGATAGAGCAACGGACTACGAATCCGTAGGTCGGGAGTTCGAATCTCTCCTGGTGCACCAGTAAAATCAAGCGGTTACGGGTTTCGGCCTGTAACCGCTTTCCTGTTTTTTGGCCGATTTGGTCAACCCATGGTCAACCTTTTTCTGGTTTGTCCATGATTCATGATTGAATGGAACTTGCCCGCTTGTGGGCACTTGTAAAGCAGAATCCTCAGTGATCTTCAAGAACCGTGGTATAGGCTTGATCGGTACGGTTCGGTTTTTCCGGATACCGCAGACGAAGCAGGCCGTGCTCAACCATCGGGTTGATATAGCGTTGCCGGAGACTCTCCGGGTTACGGCGAACGAGTATAGAAATTTCATTACGGGTAAGCCAACGCTCCCGGCACAGTTCCAGCAGAATCTTTTCCATCTTTTTAGGCGGCAGCCGACGTTGGTTCAAAGCTGGGGCGGCAATAGCCAAAAGTTCTTCACTATGTAGGGAGTGCCCTGGCTTATGTAGAGAGTGGTCGGGCTTAAGTAGGGAGTGCCCTGACTTATGTAGGGAGATTTCGGGCTTATGTAGGGAGTGATCAATCACCGGCAAGCGATAACGAGTCCAACGGCCCTGCCCCTCTTGCATCAGTGCGCCTTTTGCCACCAAGGTTTGCAGCAGCTTCGTCATGTCGGCGGCATGTCCTCCGGTGATCTGTCGCATTCGGGCATTGTCTACCGCGCTTTCCAGGTCCGCCGTTACCAGGGCCTGAACCTCAAGTTTGCTGAAGCGCGCAAATTTTGCTCCAAAAAACTCGGTTAAGCGGGCCAGTGATTCATCGGGAATCAGACTGACCATGGGTAGCATCCATTGCACCCGATCCGGCTGCATCTGCTCGCGTACGGCAGGTGTACGCCAATGTTGTGATTGCCATCCCCGACGAATCTTGTCCACGCCGGAACCGGCCTTCTCCGCTCCACCGATCATCATGAACATGCACTGGAGGGACTTGTTGCGGCACTCGCTGGCGCCGCCGCGCAACAACTGGTCAAAAGAGATCAGTAGCGAACCGGGATTGGAGAATTCAAACCGGTCAGCATATTTTTCCACCACAACGCCGCCTTGGCCCTGGAAATCGGCATGGATCAGGGCATTGACTAGGGCCTCGCGGATCGCCTCGTGAACTACGGTTTCGCCGCGACGAAACAGGTCGCCGCCCAGCTGAAAGGAGAGTTTCAGGTCCTGAGCCAGACGGCGGATGACCCGCAGATAGAAGTTATAGAGGTTGGCCGGCCAGGTGCCGTCCACGGTCAGTCGATCGGTCCAGCGGACCTCGGGATCGGTGGAGAGCCTCTCCCGGTAATCGACGTGATACTGCGGCACCGCCTCACGAATGGCCTCGTTAGTACCGAACATCAAGAGTCCGGCCACGGTAAGGCCTTCGACACCGCTGTTGCGGTCTAGCCGCCAACCGCCAAGCTTGATCAGCAGGCCCCGGTCATCTTCGCCCAGCCAGGGATGGGTGGGCATATGGGAGGCAAAGCGCTGCCGGTATTGTTGCAGGCTCGGACGGTCGAGGTCATCCAGGGTGAAGTTCGTCAGAATCCGGCTGTCGGTAGGTTCCTCTCCCCGATCCGACAGCATCCGGCCTACCTCCTGCTCGGTGCAGTGGTAATCCCCTTCGTAATTGCGACGATAGGTGCCGGTGAGGGGATTCCTTTCCAGATAAATCGGCCGCTGGTGGCGTGTTGCCTGGGGTATGCGGATAGCAAGTATGGTCCCCTTTTTGTGGGGGACTTCGACCAGATCAGAGTCGGTGAGGAGATTGGCGCTCACCTTGCCCCGGTTGTTGAGGGTGTCCCAAAAGGATTTTTTCAGCCGATCCGGATTATCTACACCGCTCACCGTGCCGTCCTGCTCCACTCCGAGGAGGATAACACCGCCATGGGTATTGGCCATAGCGCTGTACGTTTCCCACAGGCTTTTGGGCACGCCTCCTTTGGCGGATTTGAACTCCAGTTCCTCGTATTCTGTCCAATCAAGGCGGGCGAGGATATCAACGGGGTCAAAGGGCTGTTTACTGACCATGAAAGTGCCTTCCTTGCACCACCGTAAGCTGGTCATTGATCAGCATTGGTTACTTCCTCCTTCAGACAAGCCACAGAGTTCCTTATAGAGGTCAACAAGGTGATCAATCGTCAGATCAAGGATTGGCTCGTACATGAACGAGTTAAGATGAATGTTAGAGCTGACGGTAATACTTACCTTCTCTAGCGCTCGCAACTCGGGTGCAGATGGCGCCAAGGTTGCGTATTCTCTCATAAGAACGCCAAACTGATTTTTTGATTGGCACCAATAAGTTGTATCGTGTTTTAGCACTCGGAGCCTATTAGTTA
>CAZSOA010000264.1:0-4297 GCA_964608305.1 uncultured Desulfofustis sp.
TCAGCGACAACCCGTCGTTCAAGAAATGGCTGGGCGACACCATCTTCGGCGTGACTTATCAATCCACAACACAAGTTGGTGCGGGGTAAAAGGCTATGGATATCCTGCTGACATTCACCGGTTTTCACGACCCGTACTCAAAAGGGCTGTTAGACCAAGAGGAACAACCAGGGCCGATCCTGTCGTTGTTGAACGTCAGAAGTTTCGAGCATGTATTTCTCTTTGACACGCCGACCACCCGGGATATCAGTAGGAACACCAAAGAAGCGATCAACGCATTGCATCCGGACTGTGAGGTTCATGTTCTGGATATGAAGCTGTCGGACCCGACCAGCTACCGGGATATCTTTGGCGGGCTGAAACAGCACGCGCATGCCATTCAGGAAGAGCATGGCCCCGCCAGTTTCTATATCTCGGTCGCATCGGGTACACCGCAGATGCATGCCTGCTGGGTGCTACTGGCGGCATCCGGCGAAATTCCAGCCAAAATTCTTCATGTCAGACCCTCACGCTTTGTAACGAAGGATCTCCCCCCTGTAAGCGAGATTGACCTGTCATCGGACGAGTTTCCATCGGTCAGGTTCAAATCCTCCAGCTTTGTCCTTGATGAACATGAGGTTGATGTGGATTCGGCTCGGGCACGGCTCGGGATTGTCGGGGATCATCCGGCTATGCTCAAAGCCCTTGAGATGGGAGCCATGCTGGCTACATCGCAGGCTCCCATCCTGATTACCGGGGAGACCGGTACGGGAAAAGAGCTGTTTGCCCGCTATGTCCATGCATTGAGTGGTCGACCTCAGGATACCTTTGTCGCGGTCAACTGTGCGGCGATCCCGGAGGACCTTGTTGAAAGCATTCTTTTTGGACACAAGAAAGGTGCCTTCACCGGGGCTGTGAACGATCAGACCGGCAAATTTGATGCCGCTCACAAGGGGACGCTGTTTCTGGATGAACTTGGGGAATTGCCGCTGCCTGCTCAGGCCAAACTTTTAAGAGTGCTTCAGGACGGAATTGTCGAACCGATCGGTCAGACCAAGGGCCATGCGGTTGATGTCCGGATTGTTGCGGCCACCAACCGGGAGCTCCGTAAGCAGATCCGTAAAGGCAGTTTCCGGGAGGACCTCTATTACCGTCTGAATGTCGGTGAGATCAAACTGCCCTCCCTGCGTGAGCGGCGTTCAGATATTCCCAAGCTGGTGCTTCATATTCTGGACCGATTGAACGGTTCCCTGAAAAGACAGCGCCGACTCACAGCCGACGCGCTCAGTCGTCTGCAGGCTCACAACTGGGAAGGCAACATCAGGGATCTTGAAAACGTTATTGAACGCTCTGTGAGGCTGAGCCGTGTGGAGGTGCTGGATGCTTCAGATCTGCTTATTACCGAGCCGATCACTTATGCCGATCCATTGGATGCTTTGCCCGAGCCTTACGAAGGTTTTTCGCTTGATGAGTTTCTCGGCAGTGCCCGCAAGCAGATGATTTTGAGGGCGCTTGATGCTGCGAACGGCAATCAGAGTCAGGCGGCGAGAATGTTGGGTGTAACCCCCCAGGCGGTGCACAAGTTTTTGAACCAGACAAAACGAAATCCTTAAACCGGGGTTTAAAATGTATCAACCTGAGTTGAAATTCTACCGATTACCCAGCGACCTCGTTGATATCATAATGCACACATTATCAGCTCCTTACGGTTTCTTTGTGGGCTTGGCACATCGATTGCTCTATGCCAAATACACAGAGAAAAGATTGATCAAGCACAAGGAGCAACGATGCCAGCATTCAAAGTCACTTCAATTATCGACGGAGATACCTTCGAGGTGTCACCGGAGTGGAAATGGAACGGTGAGACGGGAACCAGAGTCCGTCCTGCCGGTTACGATGCTCCGGAACTGCACACCGCCAAAGGGCAGAAAACGAAGGATGCTTTGTCAAAGCTTATCAATGGGCAGCAGGTTGAACTCAGGACCGCTTACAAAGTGGATCGGGGCAGACTCGTCTGCGAAGTGTTTGTCGGGAGCAGAAACCTTGCTGAGTTTTTCCCCGAGTATTGAGGATTGTATGAAATTGAAACCAGCAAACTAATCAGGAGGATGATCCATGTTTGATCCTAAAAAGTTTACCACCCCGACCGCCAAGCCGCTTCCCGTTGTTCTGCTTCTGGATGTCAGCTACAGCATGTCCGGAGATAAAATCGACAACCTTAACAAGGCTGTCGAGGATATGCTGGATACCTTTGCGCAGGAAGAAAAGATGGAAACGGAGATTCTTGTTTCCGTCATCACTTTCGGCGGCCAGGTAGATCTGCATGTTCCCTACACCAAAGCTTCTCAGGTGAAGTGGCATGGGCTTCAGGTAAATGGAGATACGCCCATGGGTACAGCCCTCAAAATGGCCAAGGCCATGATCGAGGACAAAGAGACTACCCCGTCCCGTGCCTACCGCCCGACTATCGTCCTTGTTTCAGATGGGCAGCCAACTGACGGCAGTTCATGGAAACAAGCTATGGATGATTTCATTTCCGAAGGGCGCTCTTCCAAGTGCGATCGCATGGCAATGGCTATCGGACGTGATGCGGATGAGACGGTTCTGAAGCGTTTTATCGAGGGCACGCCCCATGCCCTTTTTTATGCGGAAAACGCCGGGCAGCTGCATGAGTTTTTCCAGCGAGTGACCATGTCGGTGACCATGCGTACTCAGTCCAAGAACCCGAATGTGGTACCGGCTCCGTCGGAGATCAAACTGGACGGGGGCAGCGTCAAGTCGGCTGCATCGGGAACTACGACCGCTTCATCCGGTGATGAAGGTTACTGGTAAGAAGAAATCTGGAGGTAAATCATGCCACAGGCAATTGGCGATCCTGATGAACTTGACCGTTTCGCGCAGTCTTTGACGCAGTTCATCGACACGTTGAATGAAGCGGTTAACGGTTTGAATCATAGCTTTGGTGCCCTTGGGGATACCTGGCAGGATGAAAAGCGAGCGAGTTTTGAAGAGGACTATAACGCGCTGGTGCAGCAGCTTTCTCATTTTGAGGCGAACGCATCGGAACAGGTCCCTTATCTTCACGCTCTGGCCTCACGTTTAAGAGATTATTTACAGAGTTAAGGTGGGGAATGGCGTACGTATCCGTTGGACAAGTTGAGAACCTCGAGGAGGCAATTGCCGGACTTCAGTCGGCCTATGACTCCATGCAGAACGCCTGTCAGGCCCAGATTGCTGCGGCTGAAGCCAAGTTGGCCGAAGCACAGCAGGAGGCCGATAACAGCGCTCAACTGCTGGACGCTGCGATGGAAGCCGAAATGGAGGCTGGGCAGCAGCTGGAACAGGCTAATGAGCAGCTTGCTTCAGCCAATGAGCAGTTGAGTTCCGCTTGTTCATCTCTTTCCGCCTGCGAAGCGAGTGGCAGCTATGATGAGGACGGCAACTATGAACCGCCCAACTGTTCATCTGAAGAGGCAGATGTAGCCGCCGCAGAATCTGCAGTCGCAGAAGCGGAATCCGCTGTTGCGGCTGCTGAGGAAGCTCTGGAAGCTGCGAAAGACCATCGCATGCAGATGGAGCAGCGAAATGAAATGGCTCGCCAGTGTCTTGATATGGCAACTCAGCTGGCGGAAACAGTGCAAACGGAGTGTGCAGCCCGGCTTGCCAGTGCGGCGGCTCACCTTGAAACAGGAAAATCCCGACTGGAAAGCGCCAAGGCCGCGCTCAACGCCTATCTCGATACGCACCCGCCAGCGGCGGAATTTTATTCATGGCTGAAATGGACTCCAGACCCAAGTAAGCCGGTTACGCCAAAGGAGCTGCATTCACGGCTGAATCTATCTGTCGAACAACAGCGCTACTATTTTGAATATCTCGCCGATCGTGACCCGGCATTCAGAGCCAAGATTGCCGACTACAGAAGCCAGCTCGAAGCCGCCAACGGTCCGGCAGAAAGGCATGCGGTTCAGCTCAAGATTCGCCGAAACCTGAGCGGATATTGCGGTGAAAAAATTGTGGAACAGGCATTGGGTCCGCTCGGACATAAAGCGGACACGCAGGCCCGTACCACATTTGAGGACGGCCGATATACCAAAACAGATCTGATCATCGAGGACCTCAAAGTGCCGGTTATTCTCGGTCGTGGTGAAGGCATGACTGCTCCGGCCGGAGGCTCTATCGCCATTGAAGTGAAATGCGGTCGGGCTTCGTATCTCTATTCTCAGAAAGACCACATGGTTTTCCAGTCCGGCGGGCATCAGGAAGCCAATGCGTCGATGACGGTATGTTCACGCGACATCAAGGATTTAACTCCAGAACA
>CAZSOA010000265.1:0-4290 GCA_964608305.1 uncultured Desulfofustis sp.
CACATCACCCACTCCTTGACATCGGATGCCGAGATTGCAGAACTGCTCGACCGCAGCAGGGTCCGCGCCGTGTTAAAGATCCCCGCCGGCTTTGCAAGGCAACTGGCGGCAGGCCGAACCGCCGAATTTCAATTGCTCACCGACGGCACCGACAGCAACAGCACGGCCATCGCCCTCGGTTATGCGGCGCTGATCGTCTCCGCTCACAATGAGCAGCAGATGACGATGCGGTTGGCCCGGCAGGGAATTACCGAGCCACCACTGCAGATCGGCACCGCCGAGCGGGCCTGGTTTAACACCAATCAGGAGAGTAGTTATTATTACGTGCCGTCGCTGATCGCCACCATGCTGTTCATTTTCAGTCTGTTGCTGACCAGCATCGGCATCGTCCGGGAAAAGGAGATCGGCACCATCGAGCAGATCATGGTGACCCCGCTGCGCGGCTACGAGTTGATCCTCGGCAAGACTATTCCCTATGTCCTCACCGGCTATATCTCGATGAGCATCATGCTGACCGTCGCCGCCCTGCTGTTTGACGTTACGATCAGCGGCAGCCTACCGCTGCTCTACCTGCTGACCGGCATCTTCCTGTTCGGCAACATCGGCCTGGCCCTGATCATCAGCACCAGTGCCGTCACTCAGCAGCAGGCGTTGCTCACCAGCTTCCTGATCCTGATGCCGTCGGTGATGCTCAGCGGTTTCCTCTTTCCCATCGATAACATGCCTGATCCGGTGCGCTTTGCCACCGCTCTCAACCCGATGCGCTGGTATCTGGAGATCCTGCGCGGCATCGTCATGAAAGGGGTAGGATTAACCGAATTGTGGCCGGTGGTAACCGCTCAGGCAGTGCTGGCTGTCAGCTTTGTCGCCATCGCCGTCACCTGTTTTCGCAAAACCCTGCGGTAGATAGAGGCTTGCGTGTCGATTCGAAGATAACTCGTTTGAACATTCAGCCTTCAGCAACCCGATCATTTTCACCCAGATCTAACCGGCGATACAATGTACGCCTGCCAATTCCCAGGATCGATGCGGCACGGCTCTTATTCCCGTTGACACGCTCCAGGACATTGCGGATGTAGCCGGCTTCAACTTCGGCCAGAGAAGGCATCGTGCTTTCTTCTGCCATGAACTCGCTCAGGTAGCTGTCGATTGCCTTGTCACTGTCTTCTGCAGCCCTGCGGATTCTTAGAGGCAGGTGTTCGGGAAGGATTTTATCCTGATGGCAGAAAGTGACTGCTCGTTCAACGGCATTATGCAACTCTCGCACATTCCCGGGAAACGAATAGCGACGGAGCAGTTCACCGGCCGAAGGAGAGAATCCTTTTATTTGTTTGCGGCTGCGCATCGTGAAGATTTGCAGGAAATGACCGGCGAGCAACTCGACATCATCTTCCCGTTCTCTTAAAGGCGGCAGGTGCAGTGCGAACGTCTCCAGGCGGTAGAACAAATCCTCGCGAAAATGCCCTCTCCGCATCTCTTCCTCCAGATCCCGGTTGGTAGCCGCCAGCACGCGCACATCAACTTGCTGCTCCCGGTTTGCGCCAACCGGTCTGACCTTGCCGTCCTGCAGCATCCGGAGAAGTTTGGCTTGGAGGGGTAATGGCATCTCGGATATTTCATCCAACAGCAATGTCCCCCCTTCGGCTTCAGCGAACAATCCGCGTCGGGGCTTGGCCGCACCGGTAAACGCGCCGGCCTCATGACCGAAAAACTCGCTCTCCAGCAATTGTTCGGGAATACCGGCACAATTAACGGCTAGAAATGGCTGGCTCTTGCCCTTGCCCTCCTGATGAATGGCCCTGGCAACAAGTTCTTTGCCGGTCCCGCTCTCTCCTACGATCAGAACCGGTCCGTCGGCCTTGGCAATTTGCCTGATCTGATCAAAGAGCCGGATCATGCAGCGGCTGTGCCCGTACATTCCGTGAAAACTGCCTCCGTCCATGAGGCTCCTGATCCGCACCACTTCCTCGCGAAGTTGTCTTTTTTCAAGAATTCGACTGACGCACAACATGAAGTGCTCCAGGTCCAGCGGCTTGGTCAGAAAATCCTCCGCGCCGGCCTTGAGCGCCTCAACCGCTGTTGATATCGTACCAAAGGCGGTAATAATCAGAACATCAGGACGATCCTTAAGCGCCGCTGTCCTGATCTGGCGCAGCAGCGTCAGTCCATCACTGTCCGGCAATCGCAGATCACTGACCACCAGATCAGGCTGCCAGCGCTGAATCGTCAACATGGCTTCAGTAGCGCTGTCCACCCACCGTGCCTCCATGCCACCATCTACCGTTTCATCCTGGAGCAACCGGCCAAGCCCCGGATCATCTTCTACAATGAGAATTTTACTGGCACTCGTTGTCGTCACGATCAGACCTCACCTTTTCATGCACGGCAGTTATTTCTGCAAACCGGAGTTGAAACGAGGCTCCGCCAAGCTCACTTTCTCCAACAGCTATGGTCCCGCCATGCTCTTGAACGATGGCATAGACGACGGCCAGCCCCAGGCCCGTTCCGGCGCCTACCGGCTTTGTTGTAAAAAACGGTTCGAAGATGCGCTCCCTCTGGTAAGTGGGGACTCCTGGCCCGTCATCGTCAATCTGAAAACAGACCACACCCCGGTCGGCAAAACAGTATAGCCGAACCACTGGGTGTCGTCCCGCCTGGATACCGTTGCGCAACAGATTGACAACGGCCTGCTCGAGCCGAACCGGATCACCTTGCACGGTCGATGGATCGCCGGCGATCTCGCAAGTCAGCGTTGCTCCGAAACGTTGTGCTTCCTCCTGCACCGAAGCAACAGCTGAACGAGCCACTTGTTCCGGTTTGACCGATGATCTCCGGGAATCATCATGACGACTGAAATCGAGCACTTGTCGAACGATAGAGCTCATCCGATCAACTTCTTTCCTGATCTGTTGCAAACGCTCTTTCAGTTCCCCCCCACTCCTTCGACTCTGGCCCCTCGCTGGGCATGACCGGAGATTACGCTAAGCGGCGTGCCGAGCTCGTGGGCGATGCCCGCAGCCAATTGACCGATGGCAGCAAATTTTTCCTTCTGTCTCAGCTGTTTTTCCAACTCGAGCTGCTCACGTCGCTGGTAATGCAGGGCTTCCTCGCTCCGCTCGATACTGTCAAGCATGGCGTTGAAGCCCGACTGTATCTCCACCATCTCCCGCGGACCAACCAGTGGCATGCGATAGTGCCGATCACCGGCGGCAATCCTGGCCATGCCCGAGGTTAGCCGGGCAAAATTTCGCCCTAGGGCCTGGTGATGACCGATCAATACCAGGCCGGTCATCACCAGGGTGCCAGCCCCGAGCAACACGATACCATAGAGACGAATGGTATTGATGTCATGTCGAAAATCGCTCTGCCTTCGGGTCAGATGGAGCAACCCCCTGGTTTTTCCTTCTGGGTCGGTCAACGGCACATAGTATGAATATACGCCACGATCTCCGATGGTACCGTATTCTCCGGTGTGCTGTTTTTTCCCTGCTAATTCTGCCACCTTGCCGCGTCGCACATGCGGGTCGCTCCGACCTGCCGAGGCGATCTGCAGGCCATCTGTATCATAGACATAGGCGCTGTACACCGACCCCAGAGAAAATACGGACTGCAAGGCACTGGCGACACTGCCGGGTCGCTGTTTCTGCAGCGCATGCCCGAGCGGCAGCCTGATCGCCCGAGCGACTAATTCAAGATCTTTTTGCAACCGCTGCTCAACCTGCTTTTCAATAAAGTGCAGGGACAAATATCCGGTCAAGGCGAGAGAGGAGATCAACGGCATGACAATATAGATCATCAACCGCCAGCGCATGGTAACGCGAGGACACCCTGACGACGACTCACACAATGACCTTGGTTTTGTATCATTTTGGCTCATGTATCAATTATACACAAAAATCCGGCGACGTAAACAGGGAGAATATCTGGTTCTCCCCTGAAAATATCTGTATATAATCGTTATTATTATATTTAATAATCTTAACTTGCAGGTTGGCAAACAGGCACAATCTCTGCAATATGGAGTCTTCAATGCGTCAAACGGAGGAGCCGTTACGCATTCCCGGCACCATTTGGGGGGTCGGAGCAATATTCATTACTTCTGGAGGGTTCTATGTTTTTTTTCAAACCAATAACTCACTTTGTCCTGCCATTCGCGGCGCTCTTGTTGATCGCTGTGCAGCCTACATCGGCTCAAGAAGAAGAGTTGGCAGTAACGGAAGAAGAAAAAATTGATTACAGCGACAGCCAGCTTGAGAATGTGGCAAAAGCTTACGTCGCCATAACGGAAAT
>CAZSOA010000266.1:0-4259 GCA_964608305.1 uncultured Desulfofustis sp.
TAACCTCGTCTAACCTTCTTGGCCCATTGCCGGTTAGGAGCCATTCCGTCAAGAGACCGTACCGTAAGGTTATTTTTACGGCCCATTCCACTGGCCAGATATCTTGCTGTTCTCTTCTAGAAATCGCACTCTTCGCGATTCCGATAATATCCTTCAAATCATTGTAATTGTCAATAGGAGTGCTTGCTTTCTCATACTATCACTTGCTGGCGATGAATCCTAAAAAGACAGAAACAGCCGATACTGCAATCACGTCAGGAAACATCTCGGCCCCAAAGCCACCACCGCCCTGCAGACCATCACCACCAAACCCCTGGCCATCCAAGATAACCACCACCACGACCCCGCAGGAAGCAATCAATTTCAGAGACAGCAAATTCAAAATCTTCATCAACGGCGTGATCAAGGCAGTGGAGCAGATCAAGAGCCAACGCGGCGTCTTTTAGGCCAACCGGATCGTCATCCCGGCTCTTTGATCCCTGTCTTGACCAATAGCATAAATCGAGTGGGAGAACAACACCATGGAATGGACCCCGCTTATTCAGACAACCTGGTTCGACGGAATTTGCAACACCGGAGCAGATCAAACGAGCGACGAGAACGAAGACCGAACAGACCGCAGATACAGAAATCACCCCCACCCCTCTGCCGATCGCGAAGGCCTACCCCTCTCTTTCCATTCTCCAGACGCTTGCAAAGTGTAATACGGCTGTAATACCAAAACGGCACCCCGGGATAAACCCAAGATGCCGTTGTTGTTGGGAAAAATGGTGGGCGGGACGGGATTCGAACCCACGACCTTTGGCTTCGGAGGCCAACACTCTATCCAGCTGAGCTACCCGCCCATATCGGGTCTTGATCGGCGCCGCTGTTGAAAATATCCGTCGTTTCTGCAGGCGCCCGGATGACGAGGCATGTTTTACCAGAATACCGGTTCAATTGCCAGCCCATTTTCTTGCCTGGTTTGACAGCCGCTCATGCACCCACTGCTGTCGGCTAAGCCGGAAGGTGCCACCGGCGCGACGCTTTTCAGCGCAGGGTGGCCAGGTATTCCTCCCACTCCACCGAGAGCATGTTCTTTTTTTTGTTGTTGCAGTCCTTGCAGCACGGCACCAGGTTGTCCTTGGTGCTGCGGCCGCCGCGCGCCAGCGGGATGCGGTGATCCATGGTCAAATCTTTGTGTTTGACTGTCTGGCCGCAGTAGTAGCAGATGCCGGCGGCGGTCTTCTGCTGCCACCAGCGGGTCTTGCGCAAGTCGCGCGCTTTGGCGCGTTCGCGTCTGATCTCGGCCTCATCGATGCCGTCCAGCCAGCGATAATCAGTCATGATCAACCACCTCGCCGACGAGCAGCCGACGGAATTCGCCGATCAGGTACAATGATCCGGCCGCGACGATCAGGTCGTCCGGCCCGGTGAGGGCGATCGCTGCAGCAAGCGCCTCGGCCACGGTCTTGCTGATGATGATCTGCGTGCAACCGACGTCGCCAAGGGCCGCGGCCAGATCTTCGGGGTGCGCCGCTCGCTCGCTGTCCGGGCGGGTCAGGATGATGACATCGACTGAACCGACAATGTCGCGGAGCATTGGCTGGTAGTCTTTGTCGGCCATTGAAGCCCAGACCATGGCCAGTCGGCGCTGGCCGGCAAATTGCCGGAGCGCCGCTTTGAGGCTGCGGACCCCGGCTTCATTGTGGGCGCCGTCCAGCAGAAATTTTCTCGTGACTGCACCGGCGCCGCCGGCTTTCTGAGAAACAGTGCGCTCCAGATATTCCATTCGCCCCGGCCAGAATGACCGCTGCAAGCCGACGCGAATCGTCTCATCGCTCAGGTTATAGGAGCCTTTGCGTAGGGCGACGGCGGCAGCCACGGCACAGGCACTGTTGGCACGCTGCCAATCCCCACCCTGCGTTGCCGGCAGCCCGGTGATCACGGTACCAAAGCGGTCCTGCCAGCGCCAGGTGGATGGATCTTCGCTCTCGGCGGTAAAATCGCTGTCGAACACCACCAACGGTGCACGATGCCGTCGGCAGGCCTGCTCGATCACGGAGCAAGCCGGCGCATCCGTCACTCCGGATATCACCGGCACGCCGGGTTTGACAATACCCGCCTTTTCGTAGGCTATCTGCTCGATCGTGGTGCCCAGGTATTGCTCGTGGTCGCGGCTGACGGTGGTGATCACCGCTACCAGCGGGGTGATGACGTTGGTGGCATCAAGCCGGCCACCCATGCCGGTTTCGAGGATGACGATATCGCAGGCCTGCTCGGCGAACCAGCAGAAGGCCAGCGCGGTGGTGCATTCGAAATAGGTTATCTTGCGCGTCCCGAGGCTGCGGCGGACCCGCTCGAGCAGCCGGGTGAACTCTTCTTCACTGATATACCGGTCGTCGATGCGGAACCGCTCCCGGACGGAACTGAGATGCGGTGACGTATACAGCCCGGTGCGGTAGCCGGCCCCGCTGAGCATGGTCCGCAGCATCGAGCAGACCGAGCCTTTGCCGTTGGTCCCGGCCACGTGAACCGCCGGGCAGCACAGCTCCGGGGAACCAAGATCGGCAAGCGTTGCCCGCATCGCCTCAAGACCGAGCTTGATCTTGTGCATCTGCAGGGCGTCAAGATACCGGCAGGCCTGTTCGTAGTTGGTCAGGGAGTGGTTGTCCATGGTTGCGGAGCGGTGGTGCCGGCAGGGTCAGCCGTCGATGATCTGCAGGGTGGCGTAATCGAGATGCAGGGTCTTGAGGCCATGCCGGTCGAAGGCCACGTCAAGCGACCGGGGCGCATGGTGTTTCTGCACCGTGCCGGCACCAAAAAAGGGATGGGACACCCGGCTGCCTGGAGAAAGGTCTTGCAGTGCCAGCTTCACTTTTTTCCGGGCGGCCAACCGGCCTGGTAGCGGCGCGTCTCCTGCAGCTGCCGATGAGAAGGAAAATCGGTTCGTTTCATCACCATACGGCTCGAGGCGCTCATAGCTGCCCGGTGACAGCTCGGCAAGAAACGGCGACATGCCGACCCGGGAGAAACGCCGGTCGGCCCCCATCAATTCGCGGGGATAGCTCAGATAGAGCTGCTGCCGGGCCCGGGTCGCCGCAACGTAGAGCAACCGGCGCTCCTCCTCCCACTGCTCGCCGGGAAAGGCCGAGGCATGCGGAAAACGGCCGTCGGCAAGGCCGATAACGAACACCACCTGCCACTCAAGACCCTTGGCGGAGTGGATGGTGGACAGGATCAAGGTGTCCCGGTCATGGCGATACGCCTGATTATCAGCCTCGGGCGGGTCAAGCGCCGTGTCGTCGATAAATGTCTGCAGATCCTCATAGCCGGTGATGATCGTCCGTAGCTGTTCCAGATCCTTTTGGCGCTTCGGGTAATCATCGGCATAGAGCCGTTCGAATACCGGCTGGTACCAGCCCAATGCGATCTCGCAGAGTTCCGCCGGTATCGGCGGACTTCCGAGCAGCTCCTTGAACAAGCGGACCAGGCGCTCGTAGCCGCCCTGCCAGGTTCGCCCCGGTTGATAGCCGACCAGAGCAGTGAACGGATCGGGGGCAGCGGCGAGTTCGGCGGTAATTTTCTGGGCGGTTTTCGGGCCGAGCCTTTCAATGGTCAGGAGCAACCGGTTCCACGAGAGCGTGTCGAACGGGTTGGTGAGCAATCGCAGCACCGCCAGGACATCTTTCATATGGGCCGACTCGGTCAGCTTCAGACCGCCCCGTTTCTCAAACGCCACCCCATGGCTGCCCAACTCCAGCTCCAGTTTGAAGGAATGGAAACCGGAACGGAACAAGACGGCGATATCACACAGATCGACCCCTTCGCTGCGATGTTCGAGGATCTTGCGGACAACGAAATCAGCCTCGGCCCGTTCGTCGCGAGCGGCATAGACAAACGGCTTGCGGGTGCCCTCAATCCTGGTGAAGAGCGTTTTCGTATATTTTTCAGTGGCGTTGCGGATAATATCGTTGGTCAGCGTCAGGATCGGCTGCGATGAGCGGTAATTCTGTTCGAGCTTGATGACCCTGGTTCCGGGAAAGACCTCCGGGAAGCGCATGATATTGTAGAAATCGGCGCCGCGAAACGAATAGATCGACTGCGAATCATCACCGACCACCATGACGTTATCGTGTCGATAGGCGAGCAAGCGGACGATATCGGCTTGGATCGGGTTGGTGTCCTGGTACTCGTCAACCATGATATAGCGGAAGCGGGTGGAAATCTCTTCCCGGGCATCCTCCGACTCCGCCAGCAACCGCTTCCAATTGACGAGC
>CAZSOA010000267.1:0-4242 GCA_964608305.1 uncultured Desulfofustis sp.
CGAATCTGGCTGAAAACCGACAAGATGCCGCTGCACGATGAGCAGGGGGCGGTGCTCGGCATTCTCGGCATCGCCGAAAACATCACCGAGCAGATCGTCATCGAAGAACGGCTGCGGCACTATGAGGTGATGGCTTCCACGGTTGATGACATGATGGCGATTGTCAGTCCCGATTATCGCTATCTCGCCGTCAACGATGCCTATTGCGCCGCTTACGCCCGATCTCGAGAAGAGCTGATCGGCCTGCAGGTTCCGGAACTGATCGGCGACGACCTGTTTCTTACGGTCATGAAACCCTATCTCGACCAGGCCCTGGCCGGCAACATCGTGCAGTTTGACGGCCAGCGGATATTCCCCGGCTCGGGAGAAAAATTCATCGAGTACACCTATTATCCGGTATTCAACGATGCGGAGAAAGTCACCGGGCTGGTTGCCAAAGTCCATGACAGCACCAAGGCCAAGCGTTTGGAACACCAGCTTTACCAGTCCCAGAAAATGGAAGCAATCGGCCGGCTGGCAGGCGGCATCGCCCACGACTTCAACAATATCCTCAGCATCATCAACGGGTATTCCGATATCTGCCTGTTCGAGATGCCGCCGGACAATCCGTTTCGCAGCAAAATTGAACAAATCAATGAGGCCGGCAACCGAGCCGCTCGGCTGACCCAACAACTCCTCGGGTTCAGCCGGAAACAGATCATTCAGCCGCAACTGCTCAACCTCAAAGAAGAGCTTCGCATCATGGAACGGATGTTCACCCGCATACTCGGTGAGCAAATCCATCTGGAGACAAGCATTGCCGACGACCTGTGGTTTGTCAAAATGGACCGCTCGCAGTTCGAACAGATTATGCTCAATCTCGTGGTCAATGCTCGCGATGCCATGGACACAAGCGGCATGGTGACCATTTCTGCATGCAACCGCACCGTCCTCGAACATTATCAATCCGGCCCATACTTCGTGAGCGAAGGGGATTACGTGGAATTGGTCTGTCGGGACACCGGCTCGGGCATGAATCCGGAAACCATGACCCGGATTTTTGAACCATTTTTCACGACAAAAGCAAAGGGTGTCGGCACCGGCTTTGGCCTTTCCACCGTCTACGGCATCGTAAAACAGAACAAAGGCTTTATTTCCGTGAACAGCGAATTCGGGCACGGATCGGCCTTTACCCTGCTGCTGCCGCGCTGTCTCGGTTCTCCTGCCGATCTGAACCCCCATCCCGGAGAAGAATCGGAGCAGTTACCGGCTGGCGATGAAACCATCCTGGTCGTTGAGGATGACCATGCGCTTCGGGCCATGTGTGTTACCATCCTGACCGATCTCGGCTATACGGTGTTGGAAGCGGGAAACGGCAAAGTAGCCGTCGAAACCGCACAGCGTTTCCGGGGAACGATCGATATCCTGCTCACCGATGTGGTGATGCCGGAGATGAACGGCCCCGAGGTCGCCGAGATACTTGGACAGATTCATCCGAACCTGCAGGTTTTATTCATGTCCGGCTACACGGAAAGCACCATCGTCCAGCACGGTGTGCTCGCCGACGGCATTCATTTCCTGCAGAAGCCGGTTACGCCCAAAAAGCTGGCTCACGTGATCCGCCGCTGCCTTGACGGTAAAAACGGAAAACCATAGGAGTCGTTGATGCTTAACCGGAACTCGTGGGACCGGCCGGCAAGCGGACACCAAACAGCTCACACAGGATGGAATAGGTAAATCCCCAGATGTAATAATCGTCGAGTGGAAAGACGGATCTGATCAGGCCGGGAACCACCTCGGTAACGATATGGTTTTCCCGACTGCGAAATGAAGCTGTTTCCAGCCAGTAATAGGTCTCGATCTCCCGGGCCGCCGGCTGAACTGCTGGTTGGGTGGCGACCTCAAACAGATAGGGTTGCACCAGGACCGGAGATTGCGACCGTCTGCCGGCTGGTGTTGCCTGCAGGGTAGCGGCCAGCATCCGCTCATCAAGATCAATACCGGTTTCTTCGGCAACTTCACGAACGCAGGTGGCGAACAGTGACGTATCCATCCTGTCGCGCCGACCACCGGGAAACGCAAAATGACCTGACCAGGGATCCCGGCTGTTGCGCACCCGTCGCACGAGCAATACCGTATCCGTTGGAACCAAACAACGGATAATCGCCACAGCAGCCGTCGGTTCGGTTGACCGGCTCGCCCGGCAGCGTTCATCACGATGGATCTGCACGCTGTATCCTCGTCACGGTTCAAAATACAACCAGAGCGCTTATCACCAGCGCAGTTTATTGCCCATGGCTCGGCACGGCTCTGGTCGCGGCTGCCAGAACAATGGTTTTTCCTATTACGGCGACAGACCACCACGACGCTGTACTATAGTCAAAACAGCAGCGGGACTCAATTGAAAGCGGTACGCCGACCAGCGGAACCGGGAACGGTTGTAGATCAGCCTTTTTCAGGGTTTTTCAGTAATACGGCAAATTCTTCCGGGGTAAGGAGGAACGGATCAGCGGTGGTCCGATCGGATTGCGGTTTGCGACGATCAATACCCTTTCGCCGATCGACACCGCTGCGAGGATTGGTGAACGTGCGTACCCAGGCCTTGAACGAGCGCTTGCCACCGATCGCGCAGGCTTGCGGAGCGGCCCGCCGCTCACCGCCAACCCTTCGGTCGCATTGCGTACGCCGGCAACGAACACGTGTCGGTGACACCGTGCGCTGCGCATGATCAATAGAATAATCCATAGGTTGGCCCCTCCGGCATCGGCCCGGCTCCCGTTCTACCGTATCACCTCGGACATTTCAAGAATTTTCTTAATAGTTCCAAACACAAAAAGCATGACTACGAATGTCGGCACGTTCTTTGGCGACAGCGAACGCAGACTTCGCGGCGGATTGTCCTTTCACCGGCGTGCATAATATGCTAGATAAGGGTTATTGAGATTCATTATCATCAGCACTTCAGGAGTTCATCGATGCAGCTCCCCTCCGTATACCGTTCTTTTTACCATGCGCTTGCCCGCAGCATTCCGAAACACCGACTCATCACCGACCCGTTGCGAACGGTCGCGATCGGCGCTGATGCCAGTTTTTACCGAATGGTTCCGCAGATCATCGTCGATGTGGAAAACGAAGCCGAGGTTCAGGCGGTCCTGCGAGAAGCACGCCGCCACAAGATTGCAGTAACGTTTCGGGCTGCCGGAACCAGTCTCTCCGGCCAATCAATCTCCGACAGCATCCTCGTTCGACTCGGCCGCGGCTGGAACCATTGCCATATCTTCGGCAATGCCGACAAAATCCGCGTGCAGCCAGGTATTATCGGCGGCTTTGCCAACCGGCAACTGGCGGTATTCGACCGAAAAATCGGCCCCGATCCGGCATCCATCGATTCCGCCAAGATCGGCGGAATACTGGCCAACAATGCCAGCGGGATGTGCTGTGGTGTCGCCCAGAATAGTTATCAGACGCTTGACGGTATCCGGCTGATCCTCGTTGACGGTACCATCGTCGACACCACCGATGACAAACGCGTGGCCGAGTTCAGAATCAGCCACGCCGCCCTGCTCGCAGAACTCGCTGCGCTGCATGACCAGGTCCTGGCAGATCCGGCTCTAACCGAGAAAATCAGGCACAAATACAAGATCAAGAACACTACCGGTTACAGTATCAACGCGCTCGTCGACTTCGAGGATCCGCTCGAGATCATGGCCCACCTGATGGTGGGCTCGGAAGGAACGCTCGCGTTTATCGCCGATGCCGTCTTCCGGACGGTAGCGGAACATCGCCACAAGGCGACAGCCCTGATCCTGTTTGAACATATGGAAGATGCCTGCCGGGCAATTCCGGTATTGCGGCAGCAACCGGTGGCCGCAGCCGAACTGATGGATCGGGCCAGCCTCGCCTCGGTTGAAGACCAGCCGGGCATGCCGTCATTTCTGAAGGGACTGGGGCCGACCGTCACCGCGTTGCTGGTCGAGACCAGGACCGATGATCCGCAGCGCCTCGAGGGCCAGATTGCGGCGATCAGTGCCGGCCTCGCCTCGTTTTCCACCGTCATGCCGGTCACCTTTACCGCCGTTGCCTCTGAGTACCAGGCTCTCTGGAAGATCCGCAAAGGCCTGTTTCCGGCGGTCGGCGCAGTCCGGCAGACTGGAACGACGGTTATTATCGAGGACGTCGCCTTCCCCACCGAACGATTGGCGTCTGCAGCACTCGACTTGCAGCGGCTGTTCGCCAAGTACCATTATGACGAAGCAATTATTT
>CAZSOA010000268.1:0-2651 GCA_964608305.1 uncultured Desulfofustis sp.
GAAAAAGTGCTTTTTGCGGCCACGATGGTCGGCCAGGGCGCCAAGAATCGGGGCGAGCACTGCCAGAATGAGTGAGGCGGCCGCGTTGGCAAACCCCCAATGGGCTGTCGAGACGGCGTCGGGCATGCCCTGTGCGGCGATATCTTTGTAAAAAATGGGCATAATTGCGGTGACCATGATCAGCACGAATGCCGAATTGGCCACGTCGTAGAGCACCCAGCTCCGTTCCTCACGGGTCATGGCCGGCTGATCGTCGTCATGCTGTTGGGTCATCGATGGCTCCATGATGGTTGTTTGCCGGTTATCACCCGCGTAGCGGGAAGGAAATGATTCGTTTGAGGTCAGCGGACAGCTTGAACTGCCGGCGGCTGACCGGTTGGGGCAGGATCAGCGAGCGGTTGCCGAGGAGCAGTTTGCTGCCGGTGTGGGCGGTTCCGTGGACGTCGATGCGAATCCGATCAATGTCGAGCCCTTGGTGATAGAGCGGGCTCACCTCGTCGATCTCGTCGCGACTGCTGCCCTTGCCTCCGCGCGAGTAGAGCCCGGTGCCCGGAATCAGGTTGAGGGTCAGCAACCGCAGCTTGGTTTCATCAATCGCTTTCTCCATGGCGCGCACCTTGCGTGAACGACCGCTGCCGTGCAGTTGCAACCAGTGAATCAACTCGTCCTGCTTCTCTTTCAACTCCAGTTGGGTCGCCTCCAGCAATGCCAGCCGCTCCGGGTCGATACCGGCGCCAAGCACCGCCGGCTCACTGCTCTCCGTGCCGACACTGCCAAGGCTCAGGTGACCGGCGGCGATAAGCGTTCCACCCATCACTTTGCTGGCCGGATGGCAGCGGATATCGGCGCGGGACGTGACCCGGCTGAAATAGGACTGGCTGCGGATGACGACCAGCCCACCGGCGTCGAGCGTTCCCTGCTCGATAAATTTGATGTCAAGATCACCGCCGCTTCTGATCTGCGATGATTTGCCGGTTATCCCGCCCTTGATCACCGCGTTCGCATCGGTGACCACGGTAGCGGACATTACCGATCCGCCGATCACCAGATCACCGGCGCTGTAAACCGTGAAACCGGGATAGATCGAGCCGTTGACGGTCAGACAGCCGTGGCTCTCGATATTGCCGGTGTGGTAATCCACATCCCCATGTACCACCTGATGTGCCGAGACCCTGATGGTGTTGTTGTTGATCACCGACAACACCCCGTTTTTCAGGGCGCGTACTTCCAGCGTGGTCGGCTGGTAGACGGCGTCACCCTGGACAAAGATGGTCATGTCCCGCCCGCTCTTGGGTTCGATCTCCTCGCCGAGCACATTCCGGCCGGGGCTGCCGGGGACGGCTGGAATCTTGCGGGCGATCAGCTGGCCCCGCTCGATGCCGACCATGATGCGGCGTTCGCGAAAATCGATGCTGCCGTCTTTGTGGATCCGTCCCGGTAGAGGGCCTATCTCCATGGTGAATTCCAGTGTCGCGTCCGTGCCGGGACCGGGCAGGGAACCTTCGGCGATGGCCACCTCGGCGATTTCCGGCTCACCGGCTCTGATGAGCCGGCGGGCCTCGGCCAGCGCCGCTTCGTCAAGGCCGTGGTGAACTCCCGCTTCCTGGAGGATCTGCGGCAGGTCTTCGGTGAGCAGGCCGGCATGGCCGGGAATGGTCGGGTAGATGACGAGCACGGCCCGCAACTGATCGAATGAAATCCTGATCAGCGGGATCAGCGAAATGAGCAGTTGGTCGGTGCCGCCGTCACCGGTGAGTTGTTCCACCTTCGGGTAACCGAAGGCCGTTGCAATGATCCCGCTGCGGTCAGTGGTGAAGTCGGTGTGATGACCGGCCTGTAAAGCCATGCGGGCAGGTTCGTCGGAGCCGGCGGGTTGCGGGTTGGCATAATCGGCGAGCAGCTGGCCGGGGCGAACGAGTTCCGGTACGAGCAGCGGTTGCCGACCGTCTTCTCCGCCGAACTGTCGGCGGACAAAATGCAGGGTCGGCTCAACGATGCGGCCCGATGGTTTGGCACCATCCTGAGTTGCCATTGGTTCCTTTCGTGATGGGGTCGGTCGGCCGTCGGATGACGGCTCGGGAGTCGTTGCCGTCAGTGGTGTCTGTCGGCAACAGTATACCAAGAGGGATGAAGCGGCAAGGAGAAAGCACCCCTTTTGCAGGCTCATGAAGGTGCGTGAAGTCGCCATGCGCGGGTGCTGCCGTCACATAGGCCCGGGATCGTCGCTGCTCTTCAGTCTTGCACAAAAACGCAGGTATGGTAAAGGGACGAAGGTAACTACGGAGTTTCAAACCGTTATGTGGCTTGCTGACAATGAGTTTTGTTCCGGTAATCGGCAGATCGATCAAGAAACAGCTCGAGGAGCGCGAGGACCTCGTCCTGTCGCCCTTTGCTGCGCGCAACGCGGCTTCACGCGGCCGGCGGATCGACGAGGAAGAAGAGTTGTGCGATATCCGCTTGCCCTACCAGCGCGATCGCGATCGCATCATTCACTCCAAGACCTTCCGCCGTCTCAAGCACAAGACCCAGGTGTTTCTTGCGCCGATGGGCGATCATTACCGCACCCGGCTCACCCACGTCCTCGAGGTTTCGCAGATCGCAAGGACCATTGCCGCGGCCCTCTGTCTGAACGAGCCGCTCACCGAGGCCAT
>CAZSOA010000268.1:2751-4221 GCA_964608305.1 uncultured Desulfofustis sp.
GAGATTGTCGCGGTCGTCGGGCGGAAACACTCGCAACGCATCGGCAGGATGGTCCGCGATGTCATCGTCGAGACGTTGACCGCCGATGACGGCGATCTGCACATCAGCGACGCGATGCTTGAAGCGATCACCCGGCTGCGTTCCTTCCTCTACGAGAACGTCTACCGCCACTACTGGGTGCACCAGGAGTTTGTCAAGGCCCAGCGGATCATCCGGGAATTGTATCGCTATTTCCTTGAAAACGGGTTGGTGATGCTGCGGGGAGACGAGTGGCTGGTCGACGAGAATTCCTGTTCCTGGCCCGATGAAAAGACCGCTCACCGACGGGTGTGTGACTATATCGCCGGCATGACCGACCGGTACGCACTCGGTATTTACGAATACCTGTTCCTGCCCAAACCGTGGAGCGTCAGGTAGCGTTCCTCCCGCATCATTCCGGATTCCGGCAGGTGTTGTCGCGCCATGGCCGGAAAACGGTTGCTGAAACGGTCGCCCGCAGGTAATCTTGGCCTCCGCCCGCTGGTTGCGGACGGTGGTGTAATAAGAAGAACGAACGGCAACACTAACGAACCAAGACGCGGATCATGGACACTACCGGCACCAAAGAACTGAGCAAAAGCTACGATTTTACTGACGTTGAACGCAAATGGCTGATAACCTGGCAGCAGCAGGATTGTTTCGCCGCCCGGATGGATGCCGGCAAGCCTTCGTTCTCCATTGTTATCCCGCCACCCAATGTCACCGGCGTGCTCCATGTCGGCCATGCCCTGAACAACACCATGCAGGATATCCTGACCCGCTATCACCGGATGTGCGGCGACAACACCCTCTGGGTCCCCGGCACCGATCATGCCGGTATCGCCACCCAGAATGTCGTCGAGCGGCAGCTTGCCGCAGAAGGGAAAAATCGCCACGACCTCGGCCGGGACGCTTTTATCGAGCGAGTCTGGGAGTGGCGGAAGGAGAAGGGCGGCACCATCATCAACCAGCTCAAGCGGCTCGGGTGTTCCTGTGACTGGAGCCGTGAGCGCTTTACGATGGACGAGGGGCTCTCCCGGGCGGTTCGCGAGGTATTTGTCCGGCTCTACAAAGAGGGCCTGATCTACAAGGGTGACTATATCGTCAACTGGTGCCCCCGCTGTCTGACGGCGCTGGCCGACGATGAGGTCGAGCACGAACCGAGCCAGGGGAAACTCTACCATATACGCTATCCGTTTATCGACGGCAGCGGTGCCCTGGTGGTGGCCACCAGCCGGCCGGAGACCATGCTCGGCGACACCGGTGTGGCCGTCCACCCGGAAGACTCGCGCTATGCCGGTGCCGCCGGCAAGCACGTCGAACTGCCGCTGACCGGACGAACCATCCCGGTGATCTGCGACGAGCATGTCCAGATGGAGTTCGGCACCGGGGCCTTGAAGGTGACCCCGTCCCACGACCGGAACGACTACGAGATCGGCCGCCGGCATAACC
>CAZSOA010000269.1:0-4210 GCA_964608305.1 uncultured Desulfofustis sp.
ATATCATGTATATGCCTGCGGTAAAATTCTCTTGCGCGCCTCGATCTTGAACGAACTATCGAATTTTTCAAGGCCCCCTTATGGATTGATGACAAGCGTGCAGTAATCTGAGCTTTCCCGGCGACGTCCGGTTCTTCCATCAAACAGCACTGCCCGGTAATACCGACAATCAGCGAATGATGTCGGCCAACCGGTCCCATCTGATCGAGGACAACCGATCCCATGATAAAAGCGGCCGATCGATATCCCAGGACCAGTAGATGATCATCGCCTTGCCGAGCACATCGCGACTTTCGACAAATCCCCAGAATCTGCTGTCCGAACTGTTGTCCCGATTGTCTCCGAGCACGAACAATTTGTCCTGCGGGATGGCGATCGGCCCCAGATTATCCTTCGGGCTGGCGCCGGCAGGCAGCACGGTCACCGAGGTGAAATGAGCATACGGGTCGTCGATTTGCCGGCCGTTGATAAAGACCCGCTTATCTCTGATCTCCACGGTGTCGCCCGGCAGGCCGATTACCCGTTTAATATAATCGGTCGAGCGATCGAGAGGAAAGCGGAAAACGATAATGTCACCGCGTTGCGGCTCCTTGATAGGAATCAGTACCGTTCCGGCGTACGGAACCCTGATACCGTAGATAAACTTATTGACGAGCAGATGATCGCCGATCTGCAGCGTCGGGAGCATGGATCCCGAAGGAATTTTGAAGGCCTGAACGACAAACGTCCTGATAAACAATGCCAGGAGAATGGCGATGGCTATCGCTTCGGTATACTCCCTGATGGCCGATTTCTTTTTCCGCTCCGTACTCACCTGTTCTTCCTCTGGAATGATTGTTGTCCGACGACGTCTGCAAGGGGGCAGACGTCCCGGCAAGGCTACTTGAAAACTCGTCTTTATACAACAACGATAGTCGAGTCGGCAAACCAAACTGCGCTTTTTCTTTATCGCCAGGCAGTTACAACACATACTACATGCTGAGTAAAGGGTATTTACACCAACCATATATTGTGGTAATCCAGTTTCAAAATGGTTATAGCGATCAATAACCCCCTGTTTAAAATAGGAAAAAGATCAACTTTTTCGCTTCCTTTTGCTTGACAAACCAAAAAAATTATGTCCTTAATGTAATTTAGGTTGGAAAGTCTGCAGTTTATTGGCTATTCCCTGACTCTAAACCTATAATTGAGCGTCTCGCCTGCGGACATGAAACTGCCGTTTTTATCTTCAGAAGAACTCGTGGTCGGCGTCGATATCGGTTCGCACGCGGTCAAGGTGTGCCAACTGAAACGTGCCGACAAGGCGTATGCCGTCATCAGCCTTGGCTCGATAACCCTGCCGGAAGGCGCCGTGGACGACGGAACGCTGAACGAACCCGAAATCGTCGCAGCCGCCATTTCCAATCTTTTCAAGAATCTGAAAATCAAAAAGAAAAAAGTCGGTTTCTCGATATCCGGCTACTCGGTGATCGTCAAAAAAGTCAACCTGGCGGTCATGGATGATGAGCAGATCGAAGAACACAGCATGAGCGAGGCTGAGCAATAGAGCCCATTCGACATCAAAGATGTGTATCTGGATTTTCAGGATCTGAAGACCGGCACCACGGAGAACGAGCGCACCGATGTAATGCTCGTCGCCGCCAAGAAAGAGATCGTCGACGATTACCTCAACATGCTTGACAGTATCGGCCTCCAGGCTACCGTCGTCGACGTTGACGGATTCGCCCTGGAAAACACCTACGAGTACAACACACCGAAGACCGGCAATGTCGCCCTCGTCGATATCGGTGCCGCCAAGATGAATATCAATATCATCTCCGGCGGAATTTCCGTGGTTGCTCGTGATATCGTCGTCGGCAGCCGTCAGCTGACCGAACAGATCATGAATCAGTTCGACCTCGAGTTTGACGAGGCCGAGGCCATCAAATTAGGTCTCGTACCTGCTGACGACAAGCAGGAAGAAATCCAGCAGATCTTCACAACGGTCTGCACCCAATGGGTCCTTGAAATCAAAAAGGCCATCGACCTCTATCACTCGAATTACCCGGAAGCACCACTGGAAAAGCTGGTGCTCAGTGGCGGCGGCGCAAAGGTGGCCGGTTTGACCGACTATCTGAAGCAGGAAACCGGTCTTGCCGTTGAGTTGTTCAATCCCTTTGCCAACATGATTGCCAACGACAAGAAGATCGACCCTGCATATTTAAAGAGTGTTGGCCCGGAAATGGCCATCGCTTCAGGTATTGCCATCAGACCATCGGTCGTTTGAGGCGTTTCTCGAGCCAGGTGAACCATGCTGAAAATCAACCTCCTCCCCATCAGGCAGCTGAAGAAACGTGCCAAGGCCCGCAATCAGATCATCGCGGCCCTGGTTGTCTTCTGCGGCGTTCTCGTTCTGCTTGCCTTTGTCGGCGCCCTTCAGGCCGCTCGTATCTCCGCTCTGAACGACGAAATCACCGCTCGCGAGGCTGAAAAACGCTCATTTGACAAAGTGGTCCAGGAACTGGCGGAGCTTGAGCAGCGCAGAATCGATCTCAACGAAAAAATCAGGATCATCAACCAGCTCAAAACCGACTCGTACCTGACGGTACACGTCCTCGACGAAGTGGCTAACCTGATCGACAATAACCGGATGTGGTTGACCGCTTTAAACCAGAGCGGGGCGCAACTCAGTCTGTCCGGGTACGCGCTCGACAATGAAACAATCGCCCAGTTCATGGACGAATTGAAATTCAAATCGCCGTTTGTAAAAAATGTCAGTCTGAGCAACAGCTCGATGGCGACGGTGAGCGGCAAGGACCTGAAGTCCTTTTCGCTGGTGTGCAGCGTCGGCACCCCGACTCCGGCCGAGCAAGCAGATTCGGATCAGAACAATCAGCAGTAATTATCTCAGGAATAGTTTCAGCCCATGATAAAAAATGATTCGAAATTCGCAGCGTTCCTGGACAAGAAATACATTCCGCTCGACAATAAGATAAAGATCGGCATTGCAGTGCTGCTGATGCTGCTGCCCATCGCGTTGTTCTATTTTCTTGTCTACCAGCCCAATGGTGAAACAACCCAGAAGCTGACACGAGATAGCGCGGCACTGGCCGAGGACATCAAAAACCTCCGGGAAAAAGAGCGCAACAAACCGCTCCTGCTCGCGCAGGTTGCCCAAGTCGAAGAAGAGTTTGAACAGGCCGCTCAAATGCTGCCGAAAGAGCAGGAAATCCCGTCGCTGCTCAAGGACATCTCCGCACTCGGGCAAAACGCCGGTCTGGATTTTCTTTCATTTGTCCCGCGGCCCGAGACACCACGCGACTATTATAACGAGATCCCGGTTGATATCACCATCCGTGGCCCGTATCATTCGGTCGGTTATTTTTTCGATCAGATCAGCAAGCTTGACCGCATTGTCAGTGTTTCCAATATCAGAATGGGATCGCCGCAGCGGGTCACCGGAGAGATGTTGCTCGACTCGAATTGTCAGTTGATGACGTATCGCTTTACGAATCAGAAAATATCTGACGATAAGAAAAAATAAGACAGATGGTACAGATGCTCCGAGACAACTTCAGCTCCCTGTTTATCGCCATGATCTTTCGCTCTCATGCTCCATTCTGTGTCGTATTGCTGCTGGGCGGGCTCCTGTTTGTGTCTGCTGGTTCGTCAGTGGCACAGCCACCAGACGAAGCGCAAACCGAAGCGGTTTCAACAGACCCTGCAGACCCGTTGCACATCAAACAGCGAACCTCGACGTTCCAGTATCGAATCGAAGGTCGACCGGATCCATTCCTGCCGTTTCTTACCGAACGTTCGACTCGCAATGAAGATCCCAATGAAATTGTCGAAGAGAACCAGGTTCTCACCGGCATGCAACTCTTTGAACCGTCGCAGCTCACCCTGGTTGCCTTGATGGCTACCGGAACCGACCGCTTCGCGATGGTTCAGGACTTCACCGGAAAAGGATATATCATCAAAGTGGGTACAAAAATTGGAAGGCGCGGAGAGGTTGTTGAAATCACACCCAACCGTGTCCTCATCGAAGAGACAGCACGGACCCGCGGCGGACAGACGTTGACCAACAAGATTGCCATGGTTTTAAAGAAAGAGGGAGAAGAATAAACAATGTATACTCGGCTTATCAAGACCACGCTGGCCATCATTTCGGTTATTTGCCTCTTTCAGCCAACCAGTCAGGCAGCGGCAGCCGTTGCCTTGGCCCAGACTG
>CAZSOA010000270.1:0-4204 GCA_964608305.1 uncultured Desulfofustis sp.
TCGGCGACACCTTCAGCATCAAGGAACCGCTCAAATTCACCGGCATCCCCAATTTTGCACCGGAACATTTCCGTCGGGTGCTGCTGAAGAACCCGCTGCGCCTGAAGCAATTACAAAAAGGTCTTGTCCAGTTGGCCGAGGAGGGCGCCATCCAGGTCTTTCGGCCGCTCATCGGCTCGGATTATGTAATGGGCGCCGTCGGCGTGCTCCAGTTTGAGGTGACCATGGCCCGGTTAAAAAACGAATATGCGGTGGACGCCGTCTACGAGCCGGTGAAGTATGGAGCCGCACGCTGGGTCAGTTGTTCGGATAAGAAAAAGATGGCCGAGTTCGAGCGAGCCAACCAGCATGTGCTGGCCTATGATGCCGAAGGATTCCTCACCTACCTGGCGGAAAGTGAGTGGATGCTCAAATATTTCATGGAAAAATGGCCGGCCATCGAGTTTCGCAAGACGCGGGAGGCCACCTGAACGGCATGTCGATCAGCTCTCACTGTCGACGAAAACAAGTGCCTGCCCTTCCGTCAAGGCGATCGCTGTTTTCTTGCGGGCGCCGGTAATGATGCGTTGCACCGTTCCCCGGGAAACCCCCATGCGCAGACCGGCTTCTTCCTGGGTGAGACCCTCGCAGTCGCATAAACGAAGGGCTTCCAATTCGTCACGGTGCAGGCTGATCTGGGTCAACTCCTGCAGCGGCGTGCCGGTGGGCTTGAAGGCCCGGCCGCAAAAATTCCCTTCGCAGCGCCTCAATTTTTTCGGTCGTGGTGACATAACAGCAGTCTTCCTGAGATTCGATCAGGCGCCGACAGTTGCTCGTCGTCGCACCGTTTCCAGTGTATATACTGGGATATTGCCAAAAATGCAACGATCTGCACCGACGACCGATGGATCGGTTTCGAAGGTGACCCCGACCTCTCTGCCGAACCGCCCAACAAGCAATGGACATGGCTGCTGTTTTCAGGTAGAGTACCCTCCAATGTCGGACCATGGCCGGGAAGGTGCTCCCGCCCTTATCGCCGGGCCGGCGGCCCACCGCTGCTCCAGTCAGGCTGCCCCGGCGACCTTCCGGCAGACATCCGGCGCCGTCGCACTGACAACCCGACTACAACAGCGATACGTTCAACCAGTTGTGTTCCCGTGTCACCGCTTTTCCGGATTGATCGCTCCGAAGGATAACTGATTGTTATGCGTGTTTTTTTCCTGCTCATCCTCGCCGCCTGCTTGCTCATCGCAGCGGGCGTCACATCGGCGCTGTCGGTCTCGCCGCAACCGTCCGGCCCGCATTTCAGCGATATCATCGTCACGACCTCGGAAACGCACCTGCTGTTGTTTGGTGAACTGCGCAACAGCATCACTCCAGACATGATCGAAGGGCTGCACAGCGGCATTCCGATCCGCTTCACGTTCTTCGTCGAACTGGAGCGTACCCGGCCGAACTGGTTCAATGTGGAACTGGCCTCGCAGTCCTTTTCCCACACCCTGACCTATGATACGCTAAAACAGGTCTACGTGGTTGAAACCAACGCGAGCGGCCAGCGCCGCCGAATTGTCCCGTCGCTTGAAGAAGCCCAGACGTTGCTTAATGAAATCAACGGTCTGCGTATTATCGAACTGGCTGAGTTGGTGGAAGATACCAAATATCGGTTACGGCTCAAGGCGGAGCTGCATAAAAAGACGCTGCCGCTCAGCCTGCATGCAGTCGTTCCGTTCATCTCCTGGTGGGACCTCAACACCGACTGGTACACCGTGGAATTTATGTATTAAGACGCCGACCATGACCGGACGCCCACCTCCCGCCCAGGATCCTCTGCTTCCCGTCGCAGATACAACGCTGGGGCTGCCGGTGCTGACCGAGGAACAGCGCCGTCTGAAAAAACGTCTGGTGCGGCGGATCATTTTCATCTGTCTCGCCCTCATCCCGTTTTTCACCTGGCTGCAGGGGACCTTGTTTGAAAAAGCGATCGAGCTGCCGATCTCGAGCACGATCGTCATCTTCGCGCTGATCAATATCAACGTCGTACTCATCCTGATCGTCCTGTTTCTTATCCTGCGCTACCTGGCCGAGCTGATCTTTGAGCGCAAGATGAATATCATGGGCAGCCGGCTCCGCAGCAAGCTGGTGGTGTCCTTCCTCTCGCTGTCGCTGATTCCGACAATCCTGCTGTTCTTCGTCGCCCTGCAGTTCATTTCTTCGAGCGTCGACTACTGGTTCAGCTCAAACATCGAAGACTCGCTGCAGGAATCTCTCGGCCTCGCCCAGACCCTGATCCAGGAGCCTCAGGAGCAGGCCCGGTTGACCGGTGATGCCATAGCCGAACGCGCCGTTCGGCTGGCGTTGCAGACCGCAGACGGCGACACCGGTGCGCTGCTCGACGCGATGCTGACCCTGACCCCGGCCGCCACCCCCACCGCTTTGACCTTGCTGCAGGGCGACACCGGTTCCGAGCAGAGCATCGTCAGCCGTGAACTCGAAGGCCTTGTCCTGCCCAGGATCCCGGCGAGTACCCTGCAGCGGGTCCGTGCCGAACAGGTCGGAGAGACCCTGATCCAGGAGACGGAAAACGGCGACCTGGTCCGCCATGTCCGACCGATCAGCCTTGGTGAACTGCCGGAGGGCCAGGTTGTACTGGTCACCACACTGCTCATCGAGCGCGAGAAGCTCGACCGCCTGACCACCATCTCCAGCGGCATCGAGGGGTATCGCCAGCTCAAATACCTCAAGGATCCGTTCAAGTTCTGGCTGCTGCTGATCCTGCTGATCGTCACGCTGCTCATCATCTTTGCGGCAATCTGGTTCGGGATGCGCATCGCCCGCTCGATCACCGAGCCGGTGGACCGGCTGGTCGCCGCCACCAAGCGCGTGTCCACCGGCGATTTCGATTTCGTCATGGACAACGCGCCCAACGACGAGATCGGCCAGCTGATGACCTCATTTAATACAATGACCGCCAACATCAACAGCAGCAACAAGCAGCTGGCGGAAACCCATCAGGCGCTTGAGCTCAGTTCCCGGGAATCGATGCAGCGACGCCGTTACACGGAGATCATCCTGCAGAACGTGTCCGCCGGGGTCATCTCGCTCGACGAAAACGGCCACATCACCACGATCAACCGGTTCGCCGAGAACCTGCTGCGGATCGACAGCAGCCGCTTCATCAACATGACCTACCGGAAGGCCCTGCCGCGGGAATATGCGCTGATCATCGACCGGTTCATCGAGGAGCTCTACACCACCGACACAATCTCCATCGAGCAATACCTGAAGGTGACCATCAACCGGGTGGCCCTGTCACTGCTCGTTAATTTCACCCGGCTGGAAAACGACGACGGGGTACCGATCGGCTTCGTGCTCGTCTTCGACAACCTCACCAAACTCGAAAAGATGCAGCGCATGGCCGCCTGGCGGGAGGTGGCCCGGCGCATCGCCCATGAGATCAAGAACCCGCTGACGCCGATTCAGCTGTCCGCCCAGCGGCTGCGCAAGCGCTACCCGGAACTGCTCGGTGAAGAGTCGGTCTTCGACCGTTGCACCGATACCATCATCAACCAGGTCGAGGCGCTGCGCCAGCTGGTCAGCGAGTTCTCCCAGTTCGCCCGGATGCCGAAGATCAACAAGGCGCCGGCGAACCTGGTCGCCCTGACCAAAGATACCCTGGTCCTCTACCAGGAGGCCCATAAGGGCATCGAGTTCACCTGCAGCCACGACCCGGATCTGCCGATCTTTGAGTTCGACGCCGAGCAGATCAAGCGCTGCCTGATCAATCTGCTCGACAATGCTGTTGCGGTCCTGCCGGACGGCGGCACGATAGACGTGGAGCTGCGGGTAAACCACGATGCCCAGACCGCGCTGCTCACGGTCTCCGATACCGGCCCCGGTATCGCCAAAGAGAACCGGACGAAACTGTTTGAACCGTATTTTTCGACGAAGAAGTCGGGGACCGGCCTCGGCCTAGCCATCGTCTCGACCATCGTCACCGATCATAACGGCTATATCCGCATCCAGGATCATGAACCATGCGGTTCCACGTTTGTTATCGAACTGCCGCTGACCGCGACCTCGGCCGACTATGACCGCAGCCACCGCGACCTCACGTGAGCGCAGCCGCCGCAGACAGCATCGACCGATCACAAGCAGCTTATGGGAACCTTAAAAAATTGCCATTCCGTCCAATCTCATCGTTGCGCAATCACATTTTATCCTCGGA
>CAZSOA010000271.1:0-4147 GCA_964608305.1 uncultured Desulfofustis sp.
GGCGGATCGGCAACGATGCGAGGCCGCATCGCTTCCTGCGGCCTCGTTATCCCGGTTGACCTAGAGGAATAGTTCCGGCTCCTTTCTCTCCACCAGTTGTTCGGAGAGCGCCCGGCGCTTGTCGTTGAGCGGTTGAGCGGCAATAAAAAGTGCGTCTTCCGGGCAGCTTTTCACGCAGGCGCAGCAGAGGATGCAGCGTTCTTTGTCGATGGAGATGCTTGTTTCCAGGGAAATGGCGCCGGTCGGGCAGGCGTCGAGGCAGACTGCGCAACGGGTGCAGGCATCTTCGTGCAGGGCCGGGCAGGGCAGGAGGCCGACGCCATCTTTGTAGGGGATGGCGCCGGGTATCTGCGGGCAGGTGGTTGCATCAACGGAGGCGAGCGGTTCGAGCTTGGCGGCGATCCGGGCGCCGAATGAGGCGGCGGTCGTGAGGTCTTCGTTGTCGGGGCGGCCCGGTGCAATCGGGGTGGCCGGGCTTGAATAGGAGTGTTCACCGATAAAGGCGCAGGCGGCTACCGGCAGCAATGATGCCTGCCTTGCGATATCGCGCAATTCGACAAGGGCGTCTTCGTAGGCCCGGTTGCCGTAGGTGACGGCAATTACCGCCGGGGTGCCGTCGCCGGTGATGGCCGCCAGTCGCTTGACGGCGAGCGGCGCGACCCGGCCGGCGTACACCGGCACACCGATGATGACCAGCTCATGTGGGCCGAAGCGATGGCGCGGGGTTGCGCCCGGATAGGTCAGGTCGATGGTTTCGCGGGGAATCCCGGCAATGCCGCTTGCCAGCGCCTCGATGGATTTTTTTGAGGTGCGGGTCGGGGAGAAGGAGACGGTCCAGATTTTCTCGATATTCATGGTGATCCTCATGGTGTTGTGTCCGGTGGGGGACGGGAAGCCTGTTTTGTGCATAATAATAAAACAGCAGCTGGAGGCAAACAGGAAAGAGGGTGGTGGCATTGGCCAGTGGGCGCTTTACACTTGTTTGTCGTCGGCGCCAGGTGGTAAGAGGAAGAAACGTGGTTTCTGCGATCAGATGTATTGCGAGGACTGTTTTTGCAATGCCTCAAATTAAAATCATCTTCAACGAGCACCGTCGAAAACCGCCACATGGCGCCGATGTCTCCTGGCTGGATGGGGAGGTTGCCGCACGGGTGCGTGCCTTTCACCGGAGTATCCCCGGCTACCGGCCGACGCCGTGCGTGCGGCTGTGCAATCTGGCGAAGCGTTTCGGCCTTGGCGAATTGATTATCAAGGATGAATCGCATCGCTTCGGGTTGAACGCGTTTAAGGTGCTTGGTGGGGCGTATGCAGTGGCCATGGTGCTTGCCGAGCGGCTGGGCCGCTCGATCGATGAGCTGCGCTATGGCGATCTGTACGGCCCGGCGGTGCGCCGCGCGCTCGGCGAGATCACGTTCTGTTCGACCACCGACGGCAATCACGGCCGCGGGGTGGCCTGGGCGGCCGAGCAATTCGGCCAGCGGGCGGTCATCTACATGCCGGCCGGGTCCGAGGCGGCCCGACGGGATGCGATTCGGGCGCATGGCGCCGAATGCACGATCACCGATCTGAACTATGACGACTGCGTGCGCATGGCCTCGGGCAGGGCCCGGGAACAGGGCTGGATAACGATTCAGGACACGGCCTGGCCCGGGTATACGAAGGTTCCGACCGCCATCATGCAGGGCTACACGACGCTTGCCCATGAGACTCTTGAGCAGTTGCGGGCGCAGGGCGCTGCCGGGCCGACCCATGTCCTGCTTCAGGCGGGCGTCGGCGCGTTTGCCGGGGCGATAGTCGGGTTCTTCGTCGCTGTGCTGGGCGCCGCTGCGCCTGTTTTTCTGATCGTCGAACCGGAGGCAGCAGATTGTTTTTATCGGTCGGCCCGGGAGAACGACGGCAAGCCGCATGCGGTAAGCGGTGATCTGGCGACGTTGATGGCCGGTCTCGCCTGCGGTGAGCCGAATCCGCTCAGCTGGGAGCTGCTGCGTGACTATCCGCTGGCCTATGGTTCCTGTTCCGATGATGTCGCAGCCATCGGCATGCGCATCCTGGGGGCCCCGCTGGCAGGAGATCAGCAGATCATTTCCGGCGAGTCCGGGGCCGTTACCACCGGCCTGCTGCAGTGGATCATGGAGAGCAACAATGCTGAGACTATGCGTCAACGACTTGGTCTCACCAGTGAATCGAGGGTGCTGTGTATCAGCACGGAGGGTGACACATCGCCGGAAACCTATCGGGATGTGGTCTGGTTCGGACGGGATCGTTTGTGAACCGACCGATGACCGTGTCGATTTTCGCTGAAAGGGTCGCAAAAGATGATTATTGTCGCGGTAATGTCGATGGCAGGGGACTTCCCCTGATCGGCGCTATCACGTCTCAAATTCAAAAAAGGAGCACTTCTATGGCACCGGGAAAGACGACAGCACAACCACCACAACCTCATTGGAAATGCGGAAAATGTGGCCGAACCGTGCAGGCGGCAACGCCGCCGAAGGTCTGCCCGAGTTGTAACGAAGAATGCGATTTCAAGGATGTGTCCTGTTATACCCCCGACTGTGGTGGTCCCGGCAATATCGATCAACGGCTCTGATCGCTTTTTGGTCCGGGTGTCAAAAAACATCCATGACCAGATCCGGCGGGGTGGGGTAACGTATCTCCACGCCGCTTTGACGTAATCACCGGACACACCCGTAACCACCGTGCCGACCCGGATATACGGGAGCCGGCGGTGGTCTGCAGGGTAGCTCCGGATGCCTGATCGGTACCTGCCGATCGGCTTGATTATCCCGCTGCGGCCACACCGGCTGGAGAATATCGGTAACGAAAAAAACGGATATCGTCGATGAAATTGAACGACCCTTTTGGCCGTATGGAACGGCGTCATCAGCTCGGCTATGAAACAATGCGCGATGCGATGCGCCGTAGCGGCATCGATACGCCGGAAGCGGCGCGGGAAATCATCAAACAGGCTCGGCAGCGGGCGCTGAAGTTTATTGGAATCACGCTCGCCGTATTGGTGCCGATCAGCCTTTTCTTCCCCCAATTCCTGCTGCTCACCGGGGCACTGGCCGTGTTGCTGATTGCCTGGACGGCTTCTTCGACCATGAACGGTCAGCGGTATATCAACCGGTACATCAAAGAAGACCTCAAACAATAGCAGGCCCCACGCAGCACCGTGCGATACACCGGCCGGCACGGCTGCCAGGCCCATCGTCCTCACATCCGGGCAAGCCCGACAACAGACACCCTCCCCTCTCGGGCATCGCGTTGCCGCCCCCTGTCACAATAGATGGCATGGTTTGTAATCGATTCATGCGCTGTGGTATAATTATCCAAAAATCAGTAGATCATCACAAGGCGAAAAAATGACCGATCTGTTCTCGTAATCGGCCGTCCAGGCGGTGCCTTCTCCGGCTTTTCGGGTGGAATAACCTCCGGTCTTCCGCCGTGCTTTTGAACTTCTTTTTAAAAGGAGGTCATCCATGCGCATCAGCCAAAAAATTGTCCTTGTCTCGTTGTCCGGGCTCATCCTGCTTGGCGTTGTCGCTCTGATACTCTCCATAACCGGCCTTCAACGACGGGGGACCGAGGAGGCCGCCTTCGTCCGTTCGATGATGATGGAGGAAAAGCAGGGCAAGCTTAAGGATCTGATCCAGAGCAGCTATGCTGTCATCCAGTCACATTACGATTATGCCCACGATCCCGAAAAGGTTGCCGCTGCCTATCGACAGCAGTTGAAAAGCATTGTCGACATTGCTTTTGCCACGGTTGAGCAGATACACTCCCGCACCGATATCGACGAGGCGGAAAAGATGCGTCTTGCCACCGAACTGATCGCCGTCATGCGTTATAACGACGGTGATTACCTGTGGATCAACGATATGCAGCCGACCATGATCATGCACCCCACCAACCCATCCCTCAACGGTAAAGACCTCACCGAGTACAAGGATCCCAATGGTAAACAGCTTTTCATGGAATTCGTCGCCGTCTGTCGAGACAAAGGCGAAGGGACGGTGGATTACCTCTGGCCGAAACCCGGTCATGACCAGCCGGTGGCCAAACTTTCCTATGTAAAAGTGTTCAAACCCTGGAACTGGATCATAGGTACCGGTGTCTACCTGGAAACCGCCGAGCAGCGTTTTAT
>CAZSOA010000272.1:0-4141 GCA_964608305.1 uncultured Desulfofustis sp.
ACACAGCCAGGTGATTCGCTTATTCATGGAGTCCCCCCGGAAAAGGCCGGCATCAGCCAAGGTACGTCGCACGAAAAACCATCCATGGGAACGCAATGCTCAGCGGCGATCTTTGCGCCACAACAAGACAAGCCGCAGCCCCTCCAGGGCAACATGCTTGCCCTGGAGCTCGTAAGACAGCACAAAATTGACCAGATTTATTACGTCTATGTTGTGCTCTTTGGTGTTGATAAAAGGTTGAGCCGCACAAATTTCCTGAAACACTGTCTTGAACTCCTGTAGCCGCTTTTTCAGCAGCAACCCCTTCAACGTCCTGCTCTTGGATTGGTCGACAGGCAATTCTCCGAGACGTTTTTCGATGTATATCAGTGTTCTCGGGGTAACCTGCACCGTGAGCATTTCTTTGAGAACCGTTTCGATCTCCGCTATCGCTCTTTTCCTGCGGGCAGCTTCTCTGCCATTGCGCGGCAGCTGCATGGCGGCATCACCGGAGCTGGTACGGTTATCATCAGCGCTGGGAGGTGTCGTCTGGCTGCAGGCCTCTGCAGAGTGACACAGGAATTCGGCCTGGAGAGCGGCTACCTGGAGAAAAGCGCTCAAATGAAAGAAGCCGCTGTGAATATAGTCGGGGAGGATGGTCCCGCTGCGGCTGTGGACGTATCTGAACTTATGGTCGATCTCGCTCCAGGCTTCTTCCAGGATGGTCCGCAACTGTACTTCCACGAGAAGCTCCTGCAGCTTCGGCGGCGCATCAGAATTGGCACCCAAACGGATGCCGTAGTGAATCGATGAGTAACCGGAATCTCTCGGGGAGACTACTTCCGGACCCGACTGCCCATTGACTTTAGGCAGGATAAAGGAGTGCTTTTGTTCCGGCCCGGTGACAAAGCGCAGAATCTGCTCATCGTGCAGGAACATGAGATATTCTTCAATTTTTTCAACATCGGAAAGCCGCAGGCAAATGATTCTGATACCCAGGAGGTCGTTGATCCTGGTCTGATAGTTCTTTTCGGTGATGAATTCTTCTCCGGCCGGGGCCCGGCCGTTGAGCATTGCAATTTTCTCGATGAGTCGGGATTCGTTTTTGACCCGGTAGTGGATGGCATGCAGATGTTCCTTCGGTGCCGCGGCATCGTCCTGAATCATCCGGACCATGAATTCCGCAAGCCTCTGATAGGTATTTTTTTGCTTGAGATAGGAGATCAGGATTGCCTCTTTCTGGGACTTCTTCATAAACCTGCCCTGCGACGAGTTTGAGGTGTCGGCAATCACGTCTGATCACGAGACGACTCGGTCGAATGTTCGCCGAGCACCCTGACGAGAACCTCCCGCAAATCGTCGAGTGAATACGGCTTGTGCAAAAATGCTTGAATACGTTCGGGATGATAGCCGCTCATTGCCCTTGGTTCATCGTAGCCGCTGGACAGGATGACCGGCAGGTCGGATTGGATTTTGCGCAGCGCCGAGAGGGTTTCCCACCCATCCATGCCCGGCATGCACAGGTCGGTGATAAGGCAATCGATACTGCCTTGATGTCGGCGAAAAAGAGCGATGGCCTCTTTCCCTCCAGCTGCTGCATGAACTGAAAGCCCGAGGTGCTCGAGGACGGACACGGTCAGCGAGCGGACGATGTAATCATCATCGACCACCAGCACGGTCTTGGTTGTCTTGAAGTCCCAGGTTTTATTGGTTTGCTCTTTGAGTCGGAGAGCATTGTCTGTGACCAGCGGGAGAAAAACCCGGAAGATACTCCCTTCGCCAACCGTGCTCTCGACACTGATCATGCCGCCCCAGGCCCGTATCAGGCCGGTCGCCACTGCCAGCCCCAGCCCTCTGCCGGTAAATTTGGTGGAAAAAAACGGGTCGAAGATTTTATCCATCACCTCGGTGCTCATCCCGCAGCCGGTGTCCGTCACTTCCAGGCAGGCGAATGGCCCGGCGGCCGGTCGCCGCTCGGCAGGCATGACATGATACTCGGGGATCTCGGAGGCCTCGACGGTCTTGACGGTTACCATAACCCGGCCGGCACCATCGCCGATAGCTTCCCAGCCGTTGGTAACCAACTGGGTCAGGACCTGCTGTATCTGGCTCGTGTTGGCGCGAACAACCGGGCCGGGTAAGCACAGGTCGGTTTCGATGGTAATACGATCGGGGATAAAATTTTGTATTCGGGGAAGGTTGTCCTGGCACACCGTGGAGAGGTCGATGATTTCGGGTGTCCCGATATTGTGGCCGAGATAGGTCAGCATCAGCCCGCTTATCTCTGACGAGCGGTGCCCCGCACGCATGGCATTGACGAGTTTTGACCGGACCGCGGTGTTTCCCCGCAGATCCTCAAGGGCCATCTCCAGATTGCCGAGCACCACATAGAGCTGGTTGTTGAAGAGGTGGGCAATTGATCCGGCCATGCGCTGCAGGCTTTCCGCTTTTTGAATCTGTTTTTCCTGCGCCTCGAAGTCGGCTCGTTTTCCTTCCGCCCGCTTGCGGTCGGAGATGTCGCTCAGGGTTACCCACAACTCCGGTTCCTGATCGGCGCAATGGACAGCGCTCATTTCCAGGTGTGCCCAGAATTCCGTTTTGTCCTTTCTTTTCATTCTCAATTCGCAGGCCGTCGATTCAGCCGGCTGGTGCAGACCTGGCTGTTCGTGGTCCTGCTGAAACGAGGCACGCGCTTTTATAAACGGCTTGCTGAACAGGTAATAGATGTCCTGGTCTTCTTTACGGACAAAAGCGGAGATCGGTCGTCCGATCAGTTCGGCCTGCGTCACACCCAGCAGGGTGGCCACGGTTCGATTGGCTTCGGTGAGCAACCCTTTGCCATCGAGGGTGCAATAACCGATCGGGGCCAGATCGTAGAGGTCAAAATAGCGCGATCGCGCCTGATCAAGCGCCAGCTGCGTCCGTTGCAGCTCCTCATTTTGCAGCTCCAGTTCAATCGCGTGTACCTGCAGTTCGTGAAAGGTCTTCTGAAGGTCGTCGGGAGTCAGTTTGTCGATGACGATCTGCTGCTGATCCGATTTTTTTCGCAGGACGTTTTCTGCCTGCCGGCGCAGCTTCCGCCTCGTTTCCCCGGCCCGTAAAGCATGCTTCGAGCCGGCTGTTCCTGTTGACTCACGCGATGCGTCGATTCGCTTTTCCACGCCGGTCATAGGCCTCTCCTTGCAATGTGTCCGGTGTGTTTGTGGGGCGACACCGCCGGATACTCGTTGATGCCCTGATGATCGGCCGAGCCGGCCTCAGGAGCACGGTTTTTTCAAGACTCACCAGCCAACGCCTGTCTCACCTTGGCGGCCAATTCTTTCATGAAGAACGGCTTTTTGAGGAAATGGACGTTTTCCTCCAACATTCCCTGTTTCGTGATGACATCGGCGGTATAGCCGGACATGAACAGGAGCTTCATCCCTGGATGGTTGGTCTGCAGGGTTTGCGAGAGGTCCCGGCCATTCATCTTCGGCATGATCACATCGCTGATCAGCAGATCTATCCCCCCGTCGAGTTCACCGGCCAGCTCAATGGCTTGGTCCGGGGTATCGGCGGCCAGTACCGTGTAGCCAAGGCGTCTGAGCATTGTCGTCGTTAATTTCAGGATGGCCGGTTCGTCCTCAACCAATAAGATGATTTCCTGACCATGTTCATTCGTTTCGACCCCTTCTTCCTGTCGCACCGGCCCGTCCGGCCCGCGATACCGCGGGAGATAGACGGCGATCGTGGTTCCCTGTCCGGGCTCGCTGGAGGCGTTGACAAAGCCGTTGTTTTGCTTGATCGCGCCATACACCGTGGATAGTCCGAGGCCGGTGCCTTCACCGACCCCTTTGGTTGAAAAGAACGGCTCGAAGATATGGGACACGGTTTCCCGGTCCATGCCGCACCCGGTATCGCTCACCGTCATTTTGACGTAGTCTCCGGTCAGAAAATTGGTGTGGGCCGTGCAGTAGTCTCTCGTGAAGGAGCAGTTCTGCGTCTTGACGGTAATGCTGCCGATCCCGCCGGCAATGGCATCCCGGGAGTTGACGAAGAGGTTGACGAGGATCTGGTCGATCTGGGACGGATCCATGCTTACCGGCCAGACATCGTTGCCCGGTTGCCAGATGAGATTGATGCCCTCACCGATGAGTCGTTGCAGCATCCTGAGCATGCCGCC
>CAZSOA010000273.1:0-4125 GCA_964608305.1 uncultured Desulfofustis sp.
AAATCCAGTTGCCGTAATGATGAGTGACATACCCGAAAGGCTCTGCGGGAATCCAGACCTGATCCCCATACCAGTCGCTCCAGCGGCCGGCGGTGAACGGCGACCACCCCCTGGCAACGGTAGTAGGCCGCCAGAACCAGCGCGTTGCCCCTTCATAGTGAACGCTTTCCCATCTCCCATTCTCTTCCAGAACGTAAGACTCGCCCCGGAGACTGGCGGGAAGAAATTCGACCGAGCGCCCTGTCAGTCTCGATTTTTCGGCCCAGAAATTTTCCCGGCTGGCATTCCACCAGTGCCAATCGTCATCGACTGCACCGTCGCCAGACGCAACCTGACGAGCGTTTGCAAGGATCGATGGGGAGTCTGCCGCCACGTCGTATCGGGTATCCGTAGCCGTGTGAATGAAACTGACCGTCCCCTTCACCGCAACCACCTCGACCGAGTTTTCACCAACGTAGAAATCAAAGGCCGTCCCCGGGTAGGCAATGACGTAACCAAAGACGCTGGTGGCCTTGATCACCGTTTCGGAGCCTTTGTTATAGAACCGGGCGACCCCAGATGACACGTCGACTTCGGACAGATCCGAATCGAGGGCGATGAACTGAATCTGGGTACTGGAACCAACCCTGAGCCATGTTCCGTTGGGGACAAACATCTCCGCTCTCCCCTGGTAACCCGAGAAGAAAGCGTCCTCAACGCCGAAAGGCGTATCATTGATAATGGCCACCCAGTCCCTGTCCGCAGGGACATAACGAAGCAGGTCCCCTTCAACAGAATATACCCGGCCTATTGTCATGGCCTGCAGATTTGCTGCTGAAGCCTGAGACATCAGAGCCAACGCTGCGAGAAGCGGAAAGATCGTCCCGGAGAGCCATAGTTTCATCATGTTCCCTCTTGTTGATGGCATCAACCCAGCTTCTCCGCCGCGAATGCCCAGTCGATGCATTTGTCCAACACCGCGCTGCCTTATTTCAGGCAGTTTTTCCGGTTGCCGCTCTGATGACCTTGCGTAATGGCCGGGTCACAAAACCATGGAGATGGTGATATCTATTGTCGGTTGCTTCCCGGCCTGGAGATTTGCCCATGAAGCGAGCTGATTCGGTGGTATCCCGTACTATTCTGTCACGCCCGCGCAGTCGAGCAACGAGAACATTACTCTCCTGGACTGCCCCTTGCGTGGGTGCAACGAAACAATTCTTCAGCAACCCTAGATTTTGCCGAGCAAAACCAGGATTAGCAGAATCAGTACGATTAAGCCGACTCCACCGCTCGGTCCATACCCCCAGGAACGACTGTGAGGCCAGATAGGGATGATTCCCACCAGTGCCAGTATCAAAATGATCAGTAAAATTGTGCCGATTGACATGATGATTCCTCTTGATGTGGGCAGTGAAGGAGCCGAAATGACACCTTCTTTCCTTGTGGTATTGCTACTCGATGGCGATATTGTTGTTGATCGCCTTGACACCATGGACGTCACTTGCATATTTGCCGGCGAGATCTTTTTCGGCGCCGGTTCTGGCTTTTCCTCCCAGTGTGACCACGCCGTCTTTCGTTTTGACGGTGGTGTTGAGGCCGCTTGTCGAGCGATGGTAGAACAACGTCGTCTTAACCAGGGCGGTTATGGATGCATCGTCTATCTTGTCACCAATGGCGCCCATCTTCTCGGTCATCGTGGTCCCCTCGGCCTTCGCCTCAGCACCTGGCGACACGGTCATTTCATTGACAACGTCTTTGACGCCTTCCACATCCCTGGCATACTCGGTCGTCAGGTCCTTCTGGGCGTTGCTCGCAGCCTGTCCGCGCAGGGTGACAATGCCATTTTCTGCGGTGACCTCGGTTTCAGCACCACTGACATTACTATGAAACAACAGCGTTGTTTTCACTTTGGTGATAATCCATGCATCCGATTTTTCCGCTGGCGTCTCACCGCTCAGTATCAGCTTGTTGTCGACTGCCGTGACCCCGGGCAGACCGGCGACAGTGTCTCCAGCCAATGATCGGTGGGTTGCGGTCGCGACGGTTCCGGTCAGGGTGACCAGGCCATCTTTGGACTGCACCGTGATGTCATCGTCCTGAAGATAGTTTTTGAACACGAACGACTCCGTTGCAGATGCCTCGATAAGCTCATCCGCTTCGGAGGCAAGGAGCGGGAAAGCAAAGGCCAGCACAGAAACTATCATGGCGGCCAGGACCAGGGGATACAGTTGCTTGTTCATGGGGCTATACTCCTCTGATTGAATGAGTTCCGTCTGGTTCAGGAATTGTTTTCCGACGGATGCTTCTTTTTGAAACAGGAAACAGAGCGAGACGTTGCCGATGTGCGCTGCCGCATATCCTTCGCCTTTACCCGCGGGCTATACCGGTTGAATTTTGTCATCTGCAGAGATGCCGCATCGCGATCACTGCCGGAATAACTCCAGTGCCAATCGACGCCGAACTCTTCGCTGAGTTGGCGGGCTTGCTCTTTGCTGAGATGATGCTTGATAGACATGGTGCTTCCTCCTTTGCTTTGGGTACGTTCGGCTCACCGGTGCGTCACCCTTCCCAGGTGATTCCGGTGATGCTGTCGTTCAGGTACAGCCATGCAGGAGCCTGTTATCCATCTCTTATACTGCACTTCCCGTACCAGCCTGGCGTACTGCCCACCGTGCCGATTATCTGATTGTATTTAAATAATAATATTCAACAATGAAGGAGACTGGCGGGTACCGGTAACGGGGGAGGAATGGTCATATGCTACCGTTGGTCATATTTAACCATTTCATCGACAGGGCACAAACCACTGGCACCGGTGCCTTCCGGCAGAAAACCCGGAACCTGCAAGGACCTCATGAAGACGGATGAGTAGTGCCAACAGGGCGATATGTTTGGAGTGCGAACGCTTTGTCGGGGACGCCGTTTCGGCCGGTTTCGGGTCGGTAACGGAAAAACCCGCGGGACACCGAATTTCTTCATCTCTGCCTGCTTTTCGTTCGCAGTCGGAAACGTTCACGAACAGCAGAGGCGGCGATAAGGCACGAATGTCAACTGCAGGTAACCGGACAGGCTCTCGTCGCAGCCGGTAACCGCCAGGTCACGTTTGAGCTCACCCATGTCCGTGAGACGAGCGGAATAACAGCGATGTCATACACCTCCACCGCGACAGCCTTTTTCTCGGCAAGAGAGCAGACGACTCCATCAACTGTACTTGACTGGCAAATAAGAAACTCTTATTATTCGGTCTGCTGCCCATACCAAAGGTGATCCGGGCCTCGGCGACGCCACAGTCGTCAGTTGCCCGACCCGGTTCTGCGGCATGAATTATCGATCTGGCCGAGTGCGCGACGAATACGCTTTTTTGAGGTCGTTGACGTGCCGGCCACTATACATATTTACCTATAGCAAAAGGGAATCAACCATGCTCGAGTTGAACAAGGGTTCTGACATCCTGACAGCAGTCGGCGGGATCACCTCACAAAACGACGCCAACACGTTTCTGGAAAAGGCATTGGACGACGCCAACCGGCAGAAATTATCACCCATAACCAATGGGGACGCACGAATCAAAATCGCGAACTCCATTGCCATCTGTCAGCCCGACTTCGTCTTTATCGACACCGGCAGCGCTGCTGATGTCCAATGGATCCGAGAACATGCACTGGCGAAGGAAGAAGAGCGGCCGCTCGCCAAAAAAGGCCACACCATTCATTTCGATTTACCCCAGGATCAAGCCAGACTGGTCAACCAGACCTTTTATATCATCAATGAAGAAGAGAAGATCAGCTCACTTGCAAAATCTCTGCTGCGCGCCGACGCTACCGATTATGTCAGACGCTATATGGTCGGCATCATGCGCGGCATGACCATGATGATCGGCTTCTACAGTCGTGGCCCGGTCGGAGCTGAAGCGGCGGTGCCAGCCATCGAGATGTCATCGTCGGCCTACGTTTTGCACTCTGCCGAAATACTCTACCGAAACTGCTATGACAAATTCGATGCGGAAGCCAAACGGGCCGGCATCTTCTTCACCAACCTCCACTCGGAAGGGCCAAACCGTCCCGAAGATGTGCCCCATGCCCGTATCCTCATGGATCGCAGTTGGCTGACGACGTTTTCGACCTACTGCACCTATGCCGGCAACAC
>CAZSOA010000274.1:0-3965 GCA_964608305.1 uncultured Desulfofustis sp.
ATCCGCCGTCATTCTGCAACGTATTGATGAATATCGTAAAGTCCTGGAACACTACTCAAAGCCCCGACTCAACTTGATTGAGTGGCGACCGACAGAAAAGAACAATGTTGAAGTGCTCAGCGATACGCGGGACCTGTACCGCTTTTTTGATGCGACGAAACAAGCTGAATTCTTCTACGAATGTGTTGAGGAAACCGTATCTAAAACCCTGCCTGAAGAGGTTGAGTATCTCAAGAAATACGATCTGATCAAGCAGTTTATAAAAAACCATATCGATATGCCGGATAGGCTCGTTGACCTGCTCATCCGTTTTTTATCTCAAAATGCAGGGAAGCTCTCAAAGCGTGGCCGAGCAAAAGAGTTTGACACGTTGACAGACAAGGAAATCCACGCGATCGAGACAAAATATAGAGAAGTGTTCCGGTAAGGTTTTTGGAAGTTTTGCAATAAATCCAGCAAATGCTCCAATGTTCCCGCGAACGCTCGCCTCTTCCAAGGCCTCCATATAGGCGGTACGAGTTTCAGGCGGTAGAACCGTCCAGGGATAGCCACCACTGGTGAGCATGGCATTCATGAGACACCTCCCCATGCGACCATTCCCATCGAGAATTTTGCCATTGTGTCTTGTGGTGTCGGCAATTATTCATCTATTATTCAATACATAAAGAGTCTTTGTTGTTCGGTTATTCGGTGCAGCAATTTTTCGGTTATTAAATCGAAAGGAAGCGGGTGGGCGGTGGCCGGCTACTCATCCCCACCCGTTTCTTCAGCTCCGGTCAGGACCGCTGCGATCATCCGCGTGAGCGCCGCTGCCTGAAACGGTTTCTGGATGAACCCGGACAGCCCGTTGGCCTGCATATCGCGCAGGTCGTTCTCCCTGCTGTAGCCGGATGACAGAATAACCGGCAGAGCAGGGTTGATGGCGCGCAGGGCATAGAAGCAGTCGCGACCGTTCATATTCGGCATGATCATGTCAAGGATGACGAGGTCGATGTCATGACGGTGCTCCCGGAAGACGTTCAGGGCCGCGGCACCATCCTCGGCGGTCAACACGTGATAACCGGCCTGCTTCAGGATGGCCGAGCCCCCGTCACGAATCACCTCCTCATCATCGACCAGCAAGATCAGGCCGCTGCCGACCACTGCGGTCAACGCTGGTGCCGGTTCCGGCTCTGCCTGCTGCCCGGTCAGCGGCAAGAGAATGCGAAATGTTGTGCCGACCCCCTGTTCACTGTACACGGTGATGGTTCCCCGGTGCTGCTGGATGGTTCCCAGGGCGGCGGCCAGCCCGAGACCGGTGCCCATGCCCTGCGGCTTTGTTGTGAAAAATGGTTCGAAGATCCGCTGCAGGTTTTCCGCCGGGATGCCGCAGCCGGTATCCCGAATCTCGATCTGGATATAGCGGCCGGGCGTTAAGCTGGATCCTGCTGCAAGGCAGTCCGTTTCTCCGAGATCGATCAGCCGTGTCGTGATGCGCAGCAGCCCGCCATCCGGCATGGCATGTGACGCGTTGATGCCGAGGTTTAAAAAGACATTCTGCAACATGGTGGCATCGCCAAGCACCAGCGGCGAAGATGTCTCGGGGTCAAACTCGATTCGTATCCGACGGTCGATGGTATTGCCCAAAATATCGACAGCCGCCGAGATCGACCGGTGAATATCGACCGGTACTTCCGTGACCGGTTGCCGGCGGGCAAACGAGAGCAGTTTTTCCGTCAGATCAGCGGCGCGTTGGACGGAGTGTTCGATCATACCGAGGTATTTCGCCGTGGCTTGGTCCTGCGGCAGGCGCATTTTGAGCAGTTCCGTCCCTCCCAGGATACCGCTGAGCATGTTGTTGAAGTCATGGGCGATCCCGCCTGCCAACTGGCCGATGGCATCCATCTTCTGGCTGTGCCGGAGACGCTCCTGCAACGCATATTCGCCGGTAACATCACGGAAGACCAGCACCACGCCGATAATCGTGCTGTCCGCAGTGCGGATGGGGGCGCCGGAATCGGCAATGTGATAGCGCGTGCCGTCGCGGGAAAGCAGGACGGTATGGTTGGCGAGGCCGACGATTTCGCCGGTGGCCATGACCCGTTCCACCGGGCTTTCGGCTTCTTCCCCCTGAGCATTGACAATCCGGAAAACCTCTCGCAGCGGCCGGCCGACCGCCTGCTCCCCGGTCCAGCCGGTCAATTGTTCCGCAACCGGATTCATCCGTTGCACAAGCCCGTCGGTGTCGGTGCTGATGACCGCATCACCGATGGAAGCGAAGGTGACACGCAGGTCTTCCTTGCTGGCTTGCAATTCCTTGGTCTTTTCCTCGAGTTCGCGAAGACTGGCTATCTGCCGGGCGACCAGCGCCATCAACGCCAGCGATAGCAGTGCCAGGCCGATGATGAACCAGCGGGTCCGGTTTGCAAGCGTTGTTGCCGCTTTCTTGAAAGCCGTCTCATCAAGGACGAACGAGAGGATTGCCGGCCTGCCGCCCAGGTCGATGGTCTCTGCCGACCAGCGAACGAAGAGTTCCCGGCCGTCTTTTGCCTGCAGCCGGGCCGGTTCGTCCCGAAGAAACCCCTGGTCGACGAACTTTCGCACCCGTTGTTCCCGCTCGTCATCGTTCGGCCAGATAGCAAGCTCGAGTGTCGTCTTGCCGATCATTTCATCCGCTGAGTACCCGAACATGTCCAGCGCGCGGGTGTTTGCATCGATAATCTTGCCACTTTCGGCCTCGGTAATGATCAGCGCCCCGGGGTTGGACGCAAAAGCCTTGACGAATCGTTCCTCCGCCTGCCGACGTTCGGTTTCATCCGACAAAAGGGACAGCAGCACTTCGCGGCCATCCAGCATGATAATCTCTCCGGACCAGTGTGCGTACCGGTCTTTGCCGTCTTTGGTCTTAAAATGAATCGGCTCGTTGCGGAAAAACCCCTGCCGCTTCAGCGTGGCGATTACCCGATCCCTCTCACCGGGATCCGACCAGATACCGACTTCCTTCGAGGTCCGGCCGAGTTGCTCCTCCCTGGTATGCCCGAGCATTTTTACCCAGCTGTCATTAACATCGATGAACCGGCCGGTATCGATCTCCGATAGCACCAACGGCCCCGGATTCGAAGCGAACGCTTTGGCAAATCGTTCCTCCGCACGTTTGCGCTCGGTAATATCGAGCACGGTAAACGTGACGCCTGCAGAGAGGTCCGATAAATCCAGCGGGGTGGAGGAGAGGATGACCTCGCGGATGCTGCCGTCCTTGCGTCGCCAGCGGGTTTCCACGGAACCGGTGCCTTTTTCGGCAATCTGCCGGTACTTTTCCCGGCCGACAAACTCGAAATCCTCTGCTGACGGATAGAGCATTCGCGCACTTTGACCGATGAGTTCTTCCCGACGGTAACCGGTGAGTTCAAGAATATAGTCGTTGACTTCCACAAGGACGCGGCCTTCCACCAGGCCGATGCCCGTCGGTGCGCTCTTCAGGATGCTGGCAAGCATTTGTTCGGTACGGATGCGGTCTTTGCCGTTGTCGGGCAACTCCGCTGAAAAAATGACGGCCGGCAGCAGCAGGATCGGCACATAGCAGTACAGCAAACGTGTGCGGCAAAAAGCTTTTCCAACCAAACGCCTTATGCTGATCTGTCCTGAGCGTTGTATCCCGTTCATCGTGGCCCCTGTCGTTATCCAACTCGATTGCAGATCATTTGTTGTCGTATCTTCCATCCGGTGAACAGCTGGTTCGACCGCTCGCTTAGCAGCGGCCCGTCGCTGCATGAGATCATGCTTTTTCCAGCCTAGCTTTTTTTATCAGCATACTCAAGCGCAGACCCACCAACCCCAGATCATTGTTTGGGAAATATTGTCAGGTGATCACGACGGAGCGATGAGAAACAACATCGGTACCAGGGCACTTTTGGATTATGCCGACGGCTCAGGCGATGGTCTCCAGGTGCCTTGCAGCCGGGCACTGCTGAGCGGCTCCGCTCAAG
>CAZSOA010000275.1:0-3942 GCA_964608305.1 uncultured Desulfofustis sp.
ACGACCCGGCCCCGGCCTTGACCGGTACTCCGGTCATCCCCATTGCTGATCCGGCACAGGCCGAGCAGCTGCGCCGCTCCGCACTCGGTGAATCACGATGATCCGCTGGTTTGCCGGTCACCCCACGGCCGCCAATCTGCTGCTGGTGCTCTTGCTCGCAACCGGCCTGTTCGCCGCTCCGCAACTCAAACGGGAAACATTTCCCGATTTTCGCCCGGTTGAGGTGAGCGTTACGCTCCCGTACCGTGGCGCCGCCGCCGATGATGTCGAAGACGCCGTCTGCCGGCGGCTCGATGAAGCGATCAAGAGAGTCGATTATCTGGCGGAGTTTATCTGTGTCGCCCAGGACAACCTGGCCAGCGCCATCGCCACGATGGAAGCCGGCGGCGATCGGCTTCGCTTTCGAAACGACATCGAGACCGAGGTCAACGCCCTTACCGATCTGCCGCCGCGAGCCGAACGGCCGGTCATCCGCGAGCTGCACCGCAGCGATCAGGTGGCGGCGGTGGCCGTCAGCGGTGATCTGCCGCTCAGCGGCCTCGAAGATTATGCGCTGCTACTGGAAGATCGTCTGCTGGCCCTTCCCGATGTCGCCGCCATCACGATTCGCGGCATGTCACAGCGCCAATGGCAGATTGAAGTGGGCCGCGACGTGTTGGCCGATTACGGCCTTTCGGCCCGCGACCTGGCCGCCAGGATAGCGCGGCAAAGCATCGACGTACCGCTGGGCATTCTCGAGACCCGGGACCGGGACATCCAGCTGCGATTCACCGATCAGCGCCGTTCGATCAATGATCTCAAACAACTGGTGGTCATTTCCGGCAGCCGGGGCGGCGATCTCACCCTGGGCGAAATTGCGACGATCCGGGAGGTCGGTGAACAGGCGGAAGAACAGGTCTGGTTCAACGGCGAGCGGGCTCTGGTTCTCGAGATAAGCAAAAATCTGCGCGGCGACGCGCTTGCCGTCATGCGTGATATCGTGGTGGTGGTCGCCTCAGAGCGGGAACGACTCGGCGGCCTGATGCAGCTGACAATCACCCAGGACATGACCAGCATTGTTCGCGATCGTCTCCAGATGCTGATCAAGAACGGGGTGACCGGATTAATTCTGGTAGCCGGTGTCATGGCACTGTTTTTCCGGCCGCGGCTGGCGCTCTGGGCGGTTCTTGGCCTGCCGGCAGCATTCATGGGCGCGTTTATCGTCATGGCCGCCACCGGGCTGTCGCTGAATATGATCACCCTGGTGGCACTGCTCATGGCCATCGGTATCGTCATGGATGACGCCATCGTCATTACCGACAGCATCGCCGCTCATGCAGCGCGACACTCATCACGACTGAGCGCTGTGATCGAAGGCACGCGCCAGGTTCTTCCGGGAGTACTGTCGTCTTTCCTGACGACGGTTGCGGTCTTCGCGCCGCTGTCATTTCTTGCCGGAGAACTCGGGGCCGTACTGGAGGTGCTTCCGGTGGTATTGATCGCTGCGCTGGCGGCCAGCCTGATCGAAGCATTTCTGATCCTGCCGCACCATCTCAAAGGCAGCCTGCAGACCGGGCTGAACAATCGCCAATCGCAATTCCGCGCCCGGTTCGATCACGGGTTCTCCCGCTTCCGGGAGTCTGTCGGCCGGCTGGCAGACTATGCTATCCGCTATCGTTATCCAGTGCTGGGCGGCATACTGGCGATTCTGCTTGGTTCAGTCGGGTTCATGGCCGGCGGTCATATCGGCAGTGAAGCCATGCCCGCTATCGACGGCGATGTCCTCGAAGCACGCATCCTGCTGCCCCAGGGGACGCCTCTGGCCCGAACAGAAGCCGCCGCCCGCCGGGTCGAGGACGCCATGCAATGGCTCAATGAGCGTTTCACTCCGGAACAACCCGGGAGCGCAGCGCTGGTCGAGGCAATCCAGGTACGGTTCAACCAAAACGACAGCGCCGAGGAAAACGGCCCCCATGTGGCCACGGTTCTTGTCGATCTGCTGACGGCGGAACGACGTCGGGTCACCCTCGATGAGCTGAGCGTAGCCTGGCGGGAAGCCATTGGCGATCTCCCGGGTGTGCAGAGCCTGATCATTCGAGAACCCGGCTTCGGGCCGGCAGGGATTGCGATTGAAATCCGGTTGCAGGGACACGATCTGGACGCACTCAAGCAGGCATCGCATGAACTGGGGGCCCATCTCGCCGGCTACGCAGGTGTCTATAACGTCATCGACAACCTTCGCCCCGGTAAACCGCAATACCGTTTCACCCTCAGCGAAGGGGCTTACGGCTTCGGCCTTAGCGCAGAAGACATCGCCTCTCAGCTGCGGGCCGCCTTCCTCGGTGAGATCACCGACACCCAGCGTATCGGCGACAGCGATATTGAAATTCTGGTACGCCTCCATGCCGCGGACAGACAGAGCCGCGATGACCTGATGAAGCAGACGATACAACTCCCCAACGGGCACCAGGCGCCACTCGAAGCACTGGTGAAAATCGAAGAAACCCGCGGCTGGGCGAGGATTACTCGCATCGACGGCCATCGTACCGTGGTCGTCAAGGCTGACGTCGATGCCCGCGTGGTCAGCGCCCTGGCCGTGGTCAAGGACCTGCAGGCCGGCTGGCTGGATGAATTCCAGCAACGCCACCCGGACCTCTCCGTGACCTTCGAGGGCCAGGCCGCCCGTTCGGCGCAGACCGGCAGTTCCATTGGCCGGGGATTACTCATCGGCCTGATCGGCATCTTTTTGATCCTTTCCTTTCAGTTTCGCAGTTACCTGGAACCGTTGATTGTCATGCTCGCCATCCCGCTGGCATTCATCGGGGCGATCTGGGGACACGTGATCATGGGTTACTATCTGTCGATGCCGTCGCTGATCGGTGCGGCATCGCTGGCCGGTATTGTCGTGAATAACGCTATCCTGCTGATCCATTTTATCAAGGAGCACCGCCGTCACGGTCGTTCGGCTGCGGCCGCCGCCGGCCTGGCAAGCCGTGACCGGCTCAAAGCAATTCTGATCGGCACCGGCACCACCATCGCCGGTCTGCTGCCGATCCTGCTGGAAAAAAGCGCCCAGGCCGCAGCCATCAAACCGGTGGTCATCTCGGTGGTGTTCGGCCTGCTCAGTTCGACTATCCTCGTTTTACTGGTGCTGCCGGCCCTGTATGTCCTTTTTGACGACTGGGGCCTGGCGCGCGCGGTGGAAGAAGCAGGCGAGCCGCCGACATCGCAGGCAGACGCTGCAGCGCCTGTCGGCCGAGAAAATCCGATGCCTTGACTTACGTCAAATGAGATGAGACAATTGTTCAGTATCATTGAGGAGCAGTCGGCAGTTTTCTCGTTTCCCGTTTTAAAACTGCAATGTTCGATAGAGCCTGGATCGGAGGGGTTTCGTGCCGAGAAGGGTTCGACCGTGTCCGGCCACCCAGTCGAACGCAGCTGCAGAACACACCGAAACCGCAGCGTTTGACAGCTTCACAGGCACCTTATTAGCCAAACCGATTTTTCAACCAGAGGAGGACACCATGTTTTGCTTTCAATGTCAGGAGACAGCCAAAAACACCGGCTGCACGATCAAAGGCGTCTGCGGCAAGCCCGAGGAAACCGCCAATCTCCAGGACCTGCTGCTCTATGTGCTGCGGGGCATGGCAGTCTACGGCGAGCAACTCAAAGCATTGGACAAACCTGATCGCAGCAATAACGACTTCGTTCTCCAGAGCCTGTTCACCACCATCACCAACGCGGCCTGGGACGACGATCAGTTCGTCGCCCGCATCGAAGAAGCGCTGCGTCGCCGGGACGATCTGCGCCAAGCCTTCTTGAGTGCCTACAAGGAAAAACACGGCAGTGACTTCGCCGGTTCCCTGCCCGATGCCGCCACCTGGAACGGCGATCGCACGGTGTTTGCTGAAAAAGCCAGATCGGTGGGCGTACAATCCACCGCCGATGAAGATGTTCGGTCGT